>JANJVX010000256.1 GCA_024709845.1 Burkholderiaceae bacterium
CAAGTGGTGCATGGCGCACCACCGCGAGAGCTTTTTGTACGAGCACTTCGAGGACATCTGCGACATCATGAAGGCGTATGACGTAGCCTTCAGCCTGGGTGACGGCCTGCGCCCCGGGTGCGCGTCCGACGCCAACGACGAGGCGCAGTTTGCCGAGCTGCACACGCTGGGCGAACTGACCCAGGTGGCCTGGAAGCACGACGTGCAGACCATGATCGAAGGCCCTGGCCATGTGCCCATGCACATGATCCAGGCCAACATGACCGAGCAGCTCAAGACTTGCCACGAAGCGCCGTTCTACACCCTGGGCCCGCTGACCATCGACATCGCGCCGGGGTACGACCACATCGCCAGCGCCATCGGCGCGGCCATGATCGGCTGGATGGGCACGGCCATGCTGTGCTATGTCACGCCCAAGGAGCACCTGGGCCTGCCCGACCGCGACGACGTGAAGCAGGGCATCATCGCCTACAAGATCGCCGCGCACGCCGCCGATGTGGCCAAGGGCCACCCCGGTGCGCGCGCGCGCGACGACGCGCTCAGCCAGGCGCGCTTCGATTTCCGCTGGCAGGACCAGTTCAACCTGGGCCTGGACCCGGAGACGGCGCAGGAATACCACGACGAGACGCTCCCCAAGGACAGCGCCAAGGTGGCGCACTTCTGCTCCATGTGCGGCCCCAAGTTCTGCTCCATGAAGATCACGCAGGAAGTGCGCGACTTCGCCGCCCAGAAGGGTCTGGCCGAGGATGCTGCGTTGCAGCAAGGCATGGCGAGCAAGGCCGAGGAGTTCCAGCGTGCGGGGGGCAGCTTCTACGTGCCGCTGCATCCCGTGTCCGGGCAGTCCTGACGCGGGCAAGGGCACACTCTCTCCCGATTCCTCGACCGCAGCAGGCGGTGAATACCCTGTGGGAGCGGGAGGGGGGTGTCGTATATATTCGTATCCAAAAGCATCCCACAAGGGTGCGGTCTGGGCAGGGCAAAAAATGGCTGATGCCTGTGGAATCAATTTGGGGAGGTGAGCCATGAATGTTCTGGGGCGTCTGTCGATCCGTGCGCGTCTGTATTTCGGCACGATTTTTTCTCTGATCCTGCTGATCGTGATCGGAGGCATGGGCTACGTGGCCCTGGACCGGACGCGCGGAACGTTGCAGGAGCTTTTCTCACAGCGTGTCCAAACGCTCACCGACATGTCCGAGCTGCGCACGGTTCTGGGGGACCTGCGCCGCATCGAGAAGGACATCATCATCAACTTCAACAACAGCGTCGAGGTCTCGACGCTGCGCGAGCGCTGGACCGCCACCCTGGCCGACCTGCGCAAGAGCGTGGCGGCGGTGCGCCAGGTCCAGGCGGCCGACACGGACTTCGTGGCGACGATCGACAAGTCTCTGGAAGAGATCAAACTCTACGAGGTGGGCATCAACCCCATCTTTGAGCAGATCGAGGGCGCGCAACTCGATGGTGCGGGCGGCGGGGCCTATGCCAACCGCCTGCGCAAACACATGGAGACGGCCGACAAGCTCTTTTCCGACCTGGCCGCCACGGCACGCACCCAGATGGACGAGGCCCGCCAGGGGGTGGAATCGCGCACCGCCTTCATGTCTGTGCTGATCGGCGTGGCGCTGCTGCTGGGGCTGGCGGTGCTCATTCCGCTGACCTTCTTCAGCGTGCGTTCCATCACCCGTTCGCTGGCCCAGGCGAGCGAGCTGGCCGAACGCATTGCGGGCGGGGACCTCTCGCACGATGTGCAGGCGCAAAACCGGGACGAGGTGGGCCTGCTTGTGGAGGCCATGGGGCGCATGCAGGAGTCTCTGCGTGGGCTGGTGCGCCAGGTGCAGGAAGCGGCGGGCAACATTTCCACCGCCAGCGCCGAGATTGCCAGCGGCAACCATGACCTGAGCCACCGCACCGAGCAGACGGCGGCCAGCCTGGAGGAAACGGCCTCGTCCATGGATTTGCTCACCAGCACGGTGCAGCAAAGCGCCGAATCGTCCGGCCAGGCCAGCAACTTCGCCACCACGGCGGCCGAGGTGGCGGGGCGGGGCGGGGCGGTGGTGGCCCAGGTGGTCAGCACCATGGACCAGATCACCACCAGTTCGCGCAAGATTGCGGACATCACCGGTGTCATCGATGGCATCGCCTTCCAGACCAACATCCTGGCACTCAATGCCGCAGTCGAGGCTGCCCGTGCGGGCGAGCAGGGCCGGGGCTTTGCCGTGGTGGCCAGCGAGGTGCGCAGCCTGGCGGGCCGTTCGGCCGAGGCAGCCAAGGAAATCAAGGCGCTGATCGGCGCGTCGGTCGAACGGGTGGAGGACGGCGCGCGCCTGGTCGGTCAGGCGGGCGAAACCATGACCGAAATCGTCGGCAGCGTGCGCCGCGTGTCCGACATCATTGGCGAGATCACGGCCTCGTCGGCCGAGCAGCGCGACAACATTGCCCAGATCGGCCAGGCCGTGCGCCAGCTCGATCAGATGACGCAGCAGAACGCCGCGCTGGTGGAGCAATCCACGGCCGCGTCCGAATCTCTGCGCGAGCAGGCCAGCGGGCTCTCTCGGGCGGTCAGCCAGTTCAAGCTCAGTGGCATGGACGCGGCACATCCCGCCAGTCCCCCGTCCGCTCCGGCGGCGCTGGCGCGTGCAGGCGGCGCGTCCGCATTGCGGCTCAAGTAAGGCCGCGCTGCGGCGGTATCTGGTCCAGCGGAAAGCAGGCCCAGTCCCCCGGTGCCGGGGCTTCCTGGGGCCATTGGTCGGCACGGGGGGCGATGCCATGCGCTGCGCTGCGGTCCTGCAGCCATTGCACGCAGCGCGCCACGCCCGCGTGGCTGATCCAGAGTCCATCGCCCCGCTGCCGTTCGGCGGTTTCATGGGCTTCCTGCAGGGCGTGTTCCACGCGGCGCAGCATGGACCGCAGGGCATCGCCGCCACCCGGGCGGTGGTCTGCAAAGCGCGCCGTCCAGGCATCAATGTCGGCTTGGGCGATGTCGCTCCACGCGCGGCCCTCCCAGGTGCCGAAGTTCATCTCCACCAGCCGTGCATCGGGTTTTGATGCCAAATCGGGCCTCAAGGCTTGCAGTGCTTGTGCAAGCTGCTCACATCTTTGTAGCGGTGAGTGGCGCACCCACATCCCTTGCGGCATTGCCTGGGCCAGGCGCCGGGCGCTCTCCATCGTGGCGGCATGGTCTGCCGCGATGTCCAGGGCGCCATAACAGGTGCCCGGAGCCACCAGCGGCTGTGCATGCCGTGCGACCCAGAGCCGCTGCGGCATCATGCGCCCGCCCAGCGAAGCGACAGGGCTGCGCCCAGGTAGAAGCCGATTTCACTCACCTGCTGCGTGGCGCCCAGGCAGTCGCCCGTGAAGCCCTGCAGCCGCTTGGCGAACCAGCGTGCCATCCAGCCGGCAGCAAGGCCGCTGACCAGCATGGACGCTATTAAAAACATAGCTGATTGCGCTTGCCATACAAGCGCCAGAGGCAAAAAACACCATAAAACCGCGGCGACCAGCGCGCGGCCCGTGATCTGGTCGGCCAGCGGCTTGCTCTTGGAGCGCGTGGTGTCGCCCACATGGGGCAGCCGCCGAATCAACAGCAGCGGCCAGAAGCGCGAGAGCACATGTGCACCCGCCAGCGCCGCCAGTGCGCTGCCCAGGCTGTGCGCGCCCAGCAAGGTCAGCAGGGCCAGCTTGGCATGCAGCGCCAGTACCAGGGCCATGGCACCGAAGGCGCCAATGCGCGAGTCTTTCATGATGTCGAGAGCGCGCTCGCGGTCCTGGCTGCCGCCCAGGCCGTCGGTCACATCGGCCAGGCCGTCTTCGTGGAAGCCCCCCGTGAGCAGTACGGTGGCGATGGTGCAGAACACCGCCGCCACAAACGGCGTCCCCGGCCCTGGGCCCAGGGCCTGGTGCAAAGCGGCGTAGACGCCCGCCGCCACCGCCGCCGCCAGCCAGCCCACGCCCGGAAAGTGCGCGCTGCTGGCGCGCAGCATGGCTGGGCTGTAGCCCACCCACTGCGCCAGCCGTCCGGTGACGGGGATGCGTGTGAAGAACTGCACGGCCAGCAGGTAGTGGCGCACCGCCTGCTTCATGCTATTGAAAATAGAGCGTCTGGCGGTTCATGGGCGAGTGCCACAGCCATGTTCTTTAGTTCAGCGCCTGAAGGAACAGCCGGTATGCCGGGTTGGCCGTTTCCTCGACATACGGGTAGCCCAGCGTGGCGAGGAAGGCGTCGAAGGCGGCGGCGTCTTCCGGAGGGACCTGCAGCCCGACCAGGATGCGCCCATAGTCGGCCCCCTGGTTGCGGTAGTGGAACAGGCTGATGTTCCAGGTTGGCTGCATCAGGCTCAGGAACTTGAGCAGCGCCCCGGGACGCTCGGGGAAGACAAAGCGCAGCAGGCGCTCGTCGCGTGCCAGTGCCGAGCGGCCACCCACGAGGTGGCGCAGGTGTTCCTTGGCCAGTTCATCGTGAGTCAGGTCCAGCGCCTCGAACCCGTGCCGGCTAAAGTTGCGCGCCAGCTTCTCGGATTCGCCCTTGCCATGCGCCGTCAAGCCCACAAACACATGGGCCCGCGCCGCATCGCTGATGCGGTAGTTGAACTCGGTCACGTTGCGCGGCCCGCCGGGCAGGCCACCGATCACTTCGCAAAAGCGGCGGAAGCTCCCGCGCTCCTCGGGGATGGTGACGGCCAGCAGCGCCTCGCGCTCCTCGCCGACCTCGGCGCGCTCGGCCACGAAGCGCAGGCGATCGAAGTTCATGTTGGCGCCGCACAGGATGGCGGCGTAGGTCTCGCCCTTGGTCTTGTGCGTGGCCACATATTGCTTGATGGCGGCCACGGCCAGCGCGCCTGCGGGCTCGACGATGCTGCGCGTGTCCACAAAGATGTCCTTGATGGCGGCGCACACCGCGTCGGTGTCCACGGTCATGAATTCGTCCACCAGGCCACTGGCGATGCGGAAGGTTTCCTCGCCCACCAGCTTGACCGCCGTGCCGTCGGAAAAAAGGCCCACGTCGGCGAGCTGGACGCGGCTGCCTGCCTGCACCGACTGCATCATGGCATCGGAGTCGTTCATCTGCACGCCGATCACCTTGATCTCGGGCCGCACGGCCTTGATGTAGTTGGCCACCCCGGACACCAGCCCGCCGCCGCCGATGGCCACGAAAACGGCGTCCAGCCGGCCGCTGCCGAGCTTTTGCAGCTGGCGCAGGATCTCCATGGCAATGGTTCCCTGGCCTGCGATCACGTCCGGATCGTCGAAGGGGTGGACAAAGGTCAGACCCTGTTCCTGCTGCAGATGCACCGCATGGCCGTAGGCGTCCGAATAGCTGTCACCGTGCAGCACCACATCGCCGCCCAGAGCGCGAACCGCGTCCACCTTGAGCTGGGGCGTGGTGGTGGGCATGACGATCACGGCGCGCGTGCCCAGCTTGTGTGCGCTCATGGCCACACCCTGTGCGTGGTTGCCCGCCGAGGCACAGATCACGCCGCGCTGCAATTGCCCGGGCTCCAGCTGCGCCATCTTGTTGTAGGCGCCGCGCAGCTTGAAGCTGAACACGGGCTGCTGGTCTTCGCGTTTGAGCAACACTTTGTTGTGCAGGCGGCGGCTCAGGTTGCGGGCGGGCTCCAGGTCGGATTCGACGGCCACGTCATAGACGCGCGCAGTCAGAATCTTCTTCAGGTAATCAAGGGGCGTGAGAGGCTGTGTCATGGAATGCGGATGCTGCGCCGCCGCAACGCGGTTGGCGGGGCACACATCATAGGCGGTCGCACGGCAGCTGGCCCACTGCCGTGCTACGGTGAAGGCAGGGCAGAAACTGGGCGCTGCCCAGGCCGGCGGCCACCGGGCAAGGGCCGCCCCGCCGCACGGGTGGCGTCCCTTTGACCGCATCGTGCAGCGATGCGAGAGCGGGGGGGAAGGTGCGAAGCGGCTCTGGGGGGTGTCTCGTCCCACCAAAAAAAAGCCCCGGGCGGTAAGGCCTGGGGCTGAATCCACCAGGGGAGGTGGAGGAGACAATCGGTGCATGGAAGGCGGTTTGCTTTCCTTTTGCCAGCCCGCTGGGGGGTTGTGCAATGCATGGGCGGATTTTAACGCGAGGTTTGCTGCGTCGCAGCATGGTAGGTATTTCTACGTTACATTCTGTCTGAAAAAAACCACGTACACACAGGAGGTAGAGCATGGAATGCACAGTCAGCTGGACGGGTGCGGCCGGAACACGTTCCGGAATGGGGTTCATCGCGGAAACAGGCAGCGGCCATGTCCTGGCCATGGATGGCGCGCCCGACGCTGTCAACCCGGCCAACGGCGGCCAGAACCTGGCGCCCCGTCCCATGGAGGCAGTGCTGGCCGGGGCGGGCGGCTGCACGGCCTATGACGTCGTGCTGATTCTCAAGCGCGGCCGCCACGACGTGCGCGGCTGCAGCGTGAAACTCACCTCGGAGCGGGCGGATACAGACCCCAAGGTCTTTACCCGTATCCATATGCATTTCACCGTGACGGGCAAGGGCTTGCCACCGGCGGCCGTCGAGCGGGCCATTGCCATGAGCCACGACAAATACTGCTCGGCCAGCATCATGCTGGGCAAAACGGCTGAAATCACCACGGGCTTCGAGTTGATCGACGTCTGATCAGACCCGGTGTGCCGTGGTGGTCATGACCTTGGCGGCCGCCCGCATCAGCGCGCGGGCGGGCCAGGGCAGTTCCAGCGCACCAGCAGTGCGGGCCTGGGCGGCGTGGCGTTCCTCGTCGGCCTGCATGCGCGCCACCAGGGCACGCGAGGGCAGGTCGTCAGTCGGCAGGCGTTGCAGGTGGCTGGCCAGGTGGGTCGAGACCTGATTTTCGGTCTCCACCACAAACCCCAGGCTGACCCTGTCGCTCACGCGGGCCGCCAGAGCCCCGAGCGCAAACGCACCGGCGTACCACAAGGGGTTGAGCAGGCTTGGGCGCGCACCCAGGGCATCGAGCCGCTCGCGTGTCCAGGCCAGATGGTCGGCTTCTTCACGTGCAGCGTCCAGCAGGTGTGCGCGCAGCTTGTCGTCCTGGGTGACGGCCGCCTGGGCTGTATAGAGAGCCTGGGCGCACACTTCGCCCACATGGTTGACGCGCATCAGCGCCCCCGACAGTTGCCGCTCGGCAGGGCGTAACACCATCTCCTGCGCCTGGTGGGCGGGAGAGGTCTCCGTGGCACGGGGCGTGGCAAACAGAGTGCGCAGGGCGGCGTCGGCGGCGGTGAGAAGCTTGTCCATAGAGGGGTGGATTTTGAAAACCGGTTTTGCCACAGGTTTTGCATCCGGATACAAAAAAATGCCTGCAGGCCGTGTTTGTTCCAGAACCAGTCGCCCATTGTGCAGCGCCTGCCGGGAGTGTTGCAACATGGCAACGAATTTGTTCTTTGGTGTGGATTGCGGGTGAATTCCTTTGCGAAACAGCCCGACGTCTGGTGCAATAGCAACAACTTCCCCACCAGGAGGTTGGCCCGGGGAACCGGCGGGACTGTGCAGGTGCCACAACACCCAAGACCCCCCGTACCGGCGCCCTATGTTTAACCTTGGAGTAACTCGCAATGAAAAAATCCCTGATTGCCCTGGCCGTGCTGGCTGCTTCCGGCGTCGCCATGGCTCAATCTTCCGTGACCCTGTACGGCGTGGCCGATCTGGGCCTGGTCAAGTCCAGCGGTGTTTCCGCTCAAATGACCGGTAATGGCGTGATGAACAATGGTTCCAGCCGTCTGGGCGTGCGTGGCGTGGAAGACCTGGGTGGCGGCCTGAAGGCTTCCTTCAACTTCGAACAAGGCATCAACGGTGAGTCCGGTGCCACCGATGCAGCTACATTCCAGCGCGCTGCCAACCTGGCACTGTCGGGTGGTTTTGGCCGTTTCCAAATGGGCCGCACGCTGAACCCCAGCTTCTTCGGCGTTGCTGCCTGGGAACTGACCGGCACGGCTAACTACTCTGCAGTGGGCACCCAGTTCGGCTACACCGGCCAAGGCCCCCGTACCAACAGCCTGTTCCAGTACACCACCCCCAACATGGGCGGTTTCAGCGGCACGCTGGGCTACATCATGAAGCCCGACAACGGCGGCAATGCCAAGTACGACCTGAACGTCATCTATCGCCAAGGCCCTCTGGCTGCAGCTCTGTCGTACAACAAGACCAACACCATGAAGGGCAACATGGCCCTGGGTGCTTCGTATGACTTCGGCATGGCCAAGGTTGCTGCCTCCATCCAGAACAACGGCGGCCCCTCCAAGGGCTTCACCATCGGCGCTACCGTGCCCGTCGGTCCTGTCGCTCTGACCCTGGACATCGCTCGCGAAAACGGCACCGGCATGAAGAACACCGACTTCCTGGTGGAAGCCAAGTACGCCCTGTCCAAGCGCACCTTTGCCTACGCTGCCTACTACAAGGACGGCGACAACAATGGCGCACTGCCTGGCGGCTACAACACCGGCGCCAAGAACCACCTCGGCCTGGGCGTTCGCCACAACTTCTAATGGCGGGCTGGCGTAAGCCAGTTACCATTAGCGGATCAAACCGCCAACCTTCGGGTTGGCGGTTTTTTTTTGCCCGCCAGGCAGCCTCAGCGCATGCCATAGGCTGTGTACCGCATGGGGCTCGATGGCCGCTGCTGGGCTGCGGCACCGCCGGAATACGCCAGCAGAACAGGGCGTTCCTTGCACGCACCGTGCAATCAAAACCCTGCACATCCCCCGGAATTCAGGGATAACCCATTGGTGGTTACAGGTGGCTTACTGCATAGTCACATTTTTTAATTCAAGAGGGTTCCATGAAACTCAATTTCAGTCTGTTGTCGCTGGCGGCTGTGGCCGCCTTCATGGCGGCGCCTGCGGTGCACGCAAAGCCGTTCAAATGGGCCAGCCAGGGAGAAATCTCCACCTGGGACATTCACTCGCAGAACAATGCCCTGCAAAATGGCCTGCACGCCAATGTGTATGAGAGCCTGGTGTACTACAACAGCAAGACCTTCGAGGTCGAGCCTGTGCTGGCAACCTCCTGGAAGGAGATCAGTCCCACGCAGGTCCGTTTCAATCTGCGCTCGGGCGTGAAGTTCCATGACGGCTCGGCCTTCACGGCCGACGATGCGGTGTATTCGATCAGCCGTGCCATGGCCAAGACGTCCAACTTCACCCCCTATGTCCAGGGCATCAGCAAGGTGGTCAAGGTGGATGCCAGCACCGTGGACGTGTTCCTTTCGGCGCCCAACCCCGTGCTGCTGCGCCAGATGACCGAATTGCGCATGATGAGCAAGGCCTGGGCCGAGAAGAACAAGTCGGTCGAGCCCAAGGACATGAAGGCTTCGGACGAGAACTTCGCCCACCGCAATGCCATGGGAACGGGCCCCTACACGCTCGAATCCTGGCAACCCGACGTGAAGATGGTTTTCAAGCGCAACCCGAACTGGTGGGGCAAGATGGACGGCAACGTGACGGAAATCGTCTACACGCCCATCAAGTCCGCCGCCACGCGCATCGCCGCGCTGCTTTCGGGCGAAGTGGACATGGTGCTCGACCCCACGCCCCAGGATCTGGGCCGGCTGCGCGCCAGTCCCGACCTGAAGGTGGTCGATGGCGTCGAGAACCGCACCATTTTCCTGGGCATGGACCAGTTCCGCGACGAACTGCCGGGCTCGGACATCAAGGGCAAGAATCCGCTCAAGGACGTGCGCGTGCGCAAGGCGCTGTACCAGGCCATCGATGTCAACACCATTTCGCGCAACATCATGCGCGGCCTGGGCAAGCCGACCGGTGCTCTCGTGGCGCCGCAGGTGGCGGGTTGGACCGAGGCTGTGGGCAAGCGTTTCCCCTTTGATGCCGAGGCATCCAAGAAGCTGCTGGCCGAGGCGGGCTATCCGAATGGTTTCGAGGTGGACTTTGCCTGCCCGAACAACCGCTACATCAACGATGAAGCGATCTGCCAGGCAGTCACCGCCATGTGGGCCCGCATTGGTGTGAAGGCCAAGCTGCGCACCCTGCCGCTGGTCAACTACTTCCCCATGATCCAGCGCTACGAAGCCAGCATCTACATGCTGGGCTGGGGCGTGCCGACGTTTGACGCGCTCTACAGCCTGCAGTCGCTGGTGCGCACCGTCGGCCAGGGTGGCGACGGCAACTACAACGTGGGCCGCTACAGCAATGAGCGCATGGACTATCTGGTCGACCGCATCAAGGCCGAAACCGATGCGCCTGTGCGTGCCCGCATGCTGACCGAGGCATTGCAGCTGTCCAATGACACTGTCTCGCACATTCCGCTGCACGACCAGGTCATTCCCTGGGCCATGAAGAAGAACGTGGAACTGGTTCACCGTGCCGACAACCGCGTGGACATGCGCCTGGTGAAGGTGAACTGATATAGTCGCAGCCCCAGGGATGGCGCGTCGGCCGTGGCCGCCATCCTGCCTGCGGGCTTGAATCCCCGCGCCCGGCTCACCACAAGTGATCCGGGCGCGTTGTCGAACACACACTCGATTTTTCGCCGATGCTTGCCTTCATATTGCGCCGCCTGTTCCAGGCAGTGATCGTCATGGTCACGGTGGCCTTCATTTCCTTCATGCTGTTCCAGTATGTCGGTGACCCCGTGGTGTTCATGCTCGGCCAGGACGCCACGCCCGAGGATGTGCGTGAACTGCGTGCAGCGCTGGGGCTGGACAAGCCGTTCATCGTCCAGTTCGGGCACTTCCTGGCCAATGCGGCGCAGGGTGAGTTCGGTCTGAGCCTGCGCCAGGGCTCCAAGGTGTCGGGCCTGATTGCCGAGCGCTTTCCGGCCACGCTGGAGCTGGCCTTGGTGGCAGCCTTCCTGGCACTGGCAATTGGCGTGCCCATGGGCGTCTATGCTGCCCTCAAGCGCGGCACGTTCACCAGCCAGCTGTTCATGACGATCTCCTTGCTGGGTGTCTCGCTGCCCACGTTCCTGATCGGCATCCTGCTGATTCTGATTTTTGCCGTCACGCTCGGCTGGTTCCCCAGCTTTGGCCGGGGCGAGGTGGTGCAGATGGGCTGGTGGAGCACCGGGCTGCTCAAGGCCAAGGGCTGGCACCACATCACCCTGCCCGCCATCACGCTGGCGATTTTCCAGCTCACCCTGATCATGCGGCTGGTGCGTGCCGAGATGCTGGAAGTGCTGCGCACCGACTACATCAAGTTCGCCCGGGCGCGCGGCCTGTCCAACCGGGCCATTCACTTTGGCCACGCCCTGAAGAACACACTGGTGCCGGTGATGACCATCACCGGCTTGCAGCTGGGTGGCCTGATTGCCTTCGCCATCATCACGGAAACCGTTTTCCAGTGGCCTGGCATGGGGCTGCTGTTCATCCAGGCGGTGACGTTTGCCGACATCCCCGTGATGGCGGCCTACCTGTGCCTGATCGCCCTGATCTTCGTGGTGATCAACCTGGTCGTGGACCTGCTCTACTTCGCCGTCGATCCGCGCCTGCGCGTGGGCAAGGCGGGAGGCCATTGACATGCAGCCCCCCCGCCTGAAAGCTGGCGGCCGGGCTTTTGCGCATATTGCGCAATACCACCCCGAACTGACCGCGTTGCGCCGGGACCTGCACGCCCACCCTGAGCTGGGGTTCGAAGAGGTCTACACCAGCACCCGGGTCAAAGAGGCCCTCAGGCTGTGCGGCGTGGACGAAATCCACGACGGCATTGGCCGCACCGGTGTGGTGGCTGTCGTCCGGGGGCGCGGGCAGTCCAGCGGGGCCATGGTGGGCCTGCGCGCCGACATGGATGCGCTGCCCATCGCCGAGGACAACGAATTCTCCTGGAAGTCCTGCAAGCCCGGGCTGATGCACGGCTGCGGCCATGACGGACATACCGCCATGCTGGTCGGCGCCGCACGTTACCTGGCCGAGACCCGGAATTTCGACGGCACGGCCGTGCTGGTGTTTCAGCCCGCAGAAGAGGGCTACGGCGGTGCCCGCGTGATGATGGAGGACGGCCTGTTCGAGCGTTTCCCGGTGCAATCCATCTACGCCATGCACAACTGGCCGGCCCTCAGGCCGGGCATGGTGGGCATCAACAACGGCCCCATGATGGCGGCCGCCGACCGCATCACCATCGAGGTGACCGGGCGTGGCGGGCATGGCGCGCATGCCTACCAGACCGTGGACGTGGTGCTGGTGGCCGCGCACATCATCACGGCGGCGCAAAGCATCGTCTCGCGCAACGTCCGGCCCATCGAGAGCGCCGTGCTCAGCCTGTGCGCCGTGCAGGCGGGCGATCTGGGGGCCTTCAGCGTGCTGCCGGGCGTGGCGCGCATCGTGGGCACGGTGCGCACCTTCGACCCGGTCGTGCAGGAGATGGTGGAAAAGCGCCTCAAGGAGATGTGCAATGCGGTCGCCCTGGGCTTTGGCGCCACGGCCACGGTGCACTACGAGCACATCTACCCGGCCACCATCAACTCCGAGGCCGAGGCCCTTTTCGCCGGCGATGTGGCCGAGTCCCTGGTGGGCGCGGACCATGTGGTGCGCGATCTGGAGCCCAGCATGGGCGCCGAGGATTTCTCCTTCATGCTGCAGACCAAGCCCGGCGCGTACCTGCGCATCGGCCAGGGCTCGGGGGCGAGCGGCAGCGCCCTGCACAACAGCCGTTACGACTTCAACGACGACATCCTTCCGCTCGGCTCGGCGCTGCACGCCAGCCTGATCGAGCAGGCCATGCCTTTGGCCAGCCTTTGATTCAAGAAAAAATCCCGATGAAAACAACCCTTGCCCGCTGGTTCGACAGCGATATCGGCCACAGCTTTCGCACCTCGCCCATGGCCATGGCCGCCGCAGCCATTGCGCTGATCTGCCTTTTTGCCTCGGTCTTCGCCGGATGGGTGGCTCCGCACAACCCGTTCGACCTGGCCACTCTTGAACTGAGCGATTCCCGGCTGCCCCCCGCCTGGATGGCCGAAGGTTCGATGAAGTACCCGCTGGGCACCGACGACCAGGGGCGCGACATCCTTTCGGCGCTGATCTACGGGGCCCGTATTTCGCTCGTCGTGGGCCTGGCTTCGGTCGTGCTGTCGGTGGTCGTGGGCGTCACGCTGGGCCTGCTGGCGGGTTTCAAGGGCGGCTGGATCGACGCCGTGCTCATGCGCCTGTGCGACGTGATGCTCTCGTTTCCCGCCATTCTGGTGGCGCTGCTGATCGCGGGTGTGGGCCGGGCGCTGTTTCCCAACGCGCACGAATCGCTGGCCTTCGGCGTGCTGATCATTTCCATCTCGCTCACCGGGTGGGTGCAGTACGCACGCACGGTGCGCGGCTCGACGCTGGTCGAGCGCAACAAGGAATATGTGCAAGCCGCACGCGTCACGGGCGTGGCGCCGCTGCGCATCATGCGCAAGCATGTGCTGCCCAACGTGATGGGCCCGGTGCTGGTGCTGGCCACCATCCAGGTGGCCACAGCCATCATCACCGAAGCCACGCTGTCCTTCCTGGGCGTGGGCGCGCCACCCACCTCGCCCTCGCTGGGCACCCTGATCCGCATCGGCAACGACTACCTGTTCTCCGGCGAATGGTGGATCACCGTCTTCCCTGGCGCCATGCTGGTGCTGATTGCCCTGAGCGTGAACCTGCTGGGCGACTGGCTGCGTGACGCCCTGAATCCCCGTCTGCGCTGAAGAAATGGAGAACAACCCCCTGAGCGGCTGCGCCGCTTCCCCCTTCTCTGGCATCGCTGTGCGATGCGGAAGGGGGACGCCACCCGTGCTGCGGGGCGGCCCTTGCACGGTGGCCGCTGGCCTGGGCCGTGCTCGTTCCATTTGCTGCGTGCAGCGCACAGAACTGTGAATCACTGATATGTCCCTTCTCGAAGTCAAGAACCTCGTCGTCGAATTTCCGGGCCGCCGCGGCACCCTGCGCGCCCTGGACGACATTTCCTTTTCCATCGCGCCCGGCGAGATCCTGGGCGTGGTGGGTGAATCGGGCGCGGGCAAGTCGCTTACCGGCGCGGCCATCATCGGCCTGCTCGAACCTCCGGGCCGCGTCGCCTCGGGCCAGATCCTGCTGGAGGGCCAGCGCATCGACAACCTCGGGCACGAGGAGATGCGCCACATCCGCGGCCGCCGCATCGGCGCGATCTTCCAGGACCCGCTGACCTCGCTCAACCCGCTCTACACGGTGGGGCGCCAGCTCACCGAAACCATCCTGGCGCATTTGCCGGTGAGCCCGGCCGAGGCCCGCCAGCGCGCCATTGCGCTGCTGCAGGACACCGGCATTCCAGCGGCCGAGGAGCGCATCGACCACTACCCGCACCAGTTCTCGGGCGGCATGCGCCAGCGCGTGGTGATTGCCCTGGCGCTGGCCGCCGAGCCCAAGCTCATCGTGGCCGACGAGCCCACCACGGCACTGGACGTGTCCATCCAGGCGCAGATCATCCAGCTGCTCAAGAACATCTGCAAATCGCGCGGTGCGGCCGTCATGCTGATCACGCACGACATGGGCGTGATCGCCGAAACCTGCGACCGCGTGGCCGTGCTGTATGCCGGGCGCATCGCCGAAATCGGTCCGGTGCACGATGTCATCAACCAGCCTTCCCACCCCTACACCAGCGGCCTCATGGCGTCCATTCCCGACATGGAGCAAGACCGCGAGCGCCTCAACCAGATCGACGGAGCCATGCCCCGCCTCAACGCCATTCCCCGCGGCTGCGCCTTCAACCCGCGCTGCCCCCAGACCTTCGACCGCTGTCTGAGCGAGCGCCCCGAACTCATGAATGCCGGTGCCACCCGCGCCGCCTGCTGGCTGCATGCAGGCGCCCACGCCGAGGTGACCGCATGAACACCGCCACCGGAAACAGCACCGCACTGGTCCAGGCGCACGACCTGGCCCGGACCTTCGACGTCTCCGCGCCCTGGCTCAACCGGGTGCTCGAACGCAAGCCGCGCACGCTGCTGCACGCCGTCGATGGTGTGAGCTTCGAGATCGAAAAAGGCAAGACCCTGGCCCTGGTGGGCGAGTCGGGTTGCGGCAAAAGCACCGTGGCGCGCCTGCTGGTGGGCCTGTACGAGCCCACGCGCGGCGGCCTCACGTTCGACGGCCAGGATGCGCACGCCGCCTTCAAGGGGCAGGACGCCCGCGCCATGCGCCGCCGCATCCAGATGATTTTCCAGGACCCCTATGCCAGCCTGAACCCCCGCTGGCTGGTGGAGGACATCGTCGGCGAGCCGCTCAAGGAGCATGGCCTCATCACCGACAAGGCCGAACTCAAGCAACGCGTGGGCGAACTGCTCAAGTCCGTGGGGCTGTCGCCGCTGGACATGGTGAAGTACCCTCACCAGTTCTCGGGCGGCCAGCGCCAGCGCATCTCGATTGCCCGGGCGCTCGCCACCGAGCCCGAGTTCCTGGTGTGCGACGAGCCCACCAGCGCGCTCGACGTGTCGGTGCAGGCGCAGGTGCTCAACATCATGAAGGATCTGCAGCGCCAGCGGCAGCTGACCTACCTGTTCATCAGCCACAACCTGGCCGTGGTGCGCCATGTGAGCGACCAGGTGGGCGTGATGTACCTGGGCCGCCTGGTGGAGCTGGCCGACAAGCACACCTTGTTCGACGCCCCGCGCCACCCCTACACGCGCATGCTGCTCGATGCCATTCCCAAGATGCACGACACCGGCAAGGCGCGCACCCCCGTGCAGGGCGAGGTGCCCAACCCGCTCAACCCGCCGCCCGGCTGCGCCTTCAACCCGCGCTGCCCGCATGTCAACGAGCGCTGCCGCACCGAGCGGCCCCAGCTTCTCTCCCTGGGCGGCATTCGCATCGCCTGCCATGCGGTGGAAGAAGGGCGCATCTGAGATGCTATTGATTCAGTAGCTTATGACGCTTGCGGACAGGGCGGTTGCGGCCATTTTGGTATAAATATCTTCGAAACCAACCCAGGAGACACACCATGACGGCATTCACCCTGTCCAGTCCCGACATCGCCAGCGGCGGCACCGTGCCGCAGCATTTCGAGTTCGACGGCTTTGGCTGCTCGGGCCGCAACGAGTCGCCCGCCCTGCAGTGGAGCGGCGCGCCTAAGGGCACCAAGAGCTTTGCGCTCACCGTGTACGACCCCGACGCGCCCACCGGCTCGGGCTGGTGGCACTGGTTTGTGGTGGATGTGCCCGCAACCTGCACGCAACTGGCGCCCAACGCGGGTGCCAAGGGCGGCGCCGGGCTGCCCGCCGGCGCGCGCCAGATCCGCAACGACTACGGCGCTTTTGCCTGGGGCGGCATGTGCCCGCCGCCGGGCGACAAGCCACACCGCTACATCTTCACGGTGCATGCCCTGGGCGTGGAACGGCTGGAGATTCCGGACGATGCCACGGCCGCGCTGGCCGGGTTCATGGTGAACGCCAACACCCTGGCCAAGGCCACGTTCACATCGACCTACGGCCGATGACTTCAAAAAAGTGAGCTGCTAGCGCTTGTCAGTAGGTCATTTCAGATGGTTTTGTATCTGAAATCAATATCTGGCAAGCGGTAACAGCTATCTTTTTTGAAGCAATTCACGTATAGCGCTTGGCGCGCAGGTTGTCCTTCATCTGCTGCAGGATGGGCTGTAGCGAGCTGCCGATGCGCAGCGCCACACAGGTCGCCAGCACATCGATGATGAGCAGGTGCATCAGGCGCGAAACCATCGGGCTGTAGCGGTCGTAGCCCTCGGGGTGGTCGGCCGACAGGTGGATGTGGCAGGTGCTGGCCAGGGGCGAGCCACTGGCCGTGATGGCGATGGTGGTGGCGCCGTTCTTGCGGGCGATGTCGGCCGCGTCCATCAGGTCGCGCGTGCGGCCCGAGTTGGAAATGATCACCAGGCAGTCGCCGGGCCCGAGCAGCGTGGCGCTCATCACCTGCATGTGGCCGTCGCTGGTGGCGATCGACGTCACCCCCAGGCGGAAGAACTTGTGCTGCGCGTCCTGCGCCACGATGCCCGAATTGCCCACGCCATAGAACTCGATGCGCTGGCGCGTCTTCCAGGTGCTGGCCAGCGCCACGGCAGCGCGCTCGATGGCCACCGTGCTGGCCGCGTTGCGGTACTGCAGGAAGGCGGCCACGGCGTTGTCCACCACCTTCACCAGCACGTCGCCAGTCTTGTCGTCGGCGTCCACGCTGCGGTGGATGAAGGGCACGCCCTCGCTCACGCTGCCCGCGAGCTTGAGCTTGAAATCGGCCAGCCCGTCGTAGCCCATGCTGCGGCAAAAGCGCACCACGGTGGGCTTGCTCACATGGGCGCGCTCGGCGAGCTCGCGCACGGGCAGGCGGGCAAAGGCGCGGGCGTCCTGCAGCACGAGTTTGGCGACGCGCTGCTCGGCAGGGGCCAGCGAGGGCAGGGAGGCGGTGATGCGGTCCAGCATGGCTTGGAAGTGGGTGGGTGCTGGCCCCGAATGTAACGCGGTTTCATGCGGTACCGTAACCAGAATGCGCCTGCGGCGCCGCATACACTTGAGGGTTGCGCGGCGTTCGGCGCCGCCAGACCGATCAACGAGGATTTGCATGAACCAGCTCGACGCACTCAGACAGTTCACCACCGTGGTGGCCGACACCGGTGATTTCAAGCAACTGGCCCAGTTCCAGCCGCGCGACGCCACCACCAACCCCTCGCTGATCCTCAAGGCGGTGCAGAAGCCCGAATATGCGCCGCTGCTGCAGGCCACCGTGGCCCGCTGGAAGGACCGCCCCATGGACGAGATCATCGACCGCCTGCTGGTGCGCTTTGGCTGCGAGATTCTCTCCATCATCCCGGGCCGTGTTTCCACCGAGGTGGACGCGCGCCTGAGCTTCGACACCAGCGCCACGGTCTCGCGCGCCGAGCGCATCATCGAGCTGTACCAGGCCGAGGGCATCCACATCGACCGCGTGCTCATCAAGATCGCCGCCACCTGGGAGGGCATCGAGGCCGCGCGCAAGCTCGAGAGCAAGGGCATCCACACCAACCTCACGCTGCTGTTCTCGTTCTGCCAGGCCGTGGCCTGCGGCCAGGCCAAGGTGCAGCTGATCTCGCCCTTTGTCGGCCGCATCTATGACTGGTACAAGAAGCAGGCGGGCGCTCAGTGGATTGAGTCCGCCATGGCTGGCGCCAACGACCCCGGCGTGCAATCCGTGCGCCGCATCTTCAACCACTACAAACGCTTCGGCATCGCCACCGAGGTGATGGGCGCGAGCTTCCGCAACGTGGGCCAGATCACCGCGCTGGCGGGCTGTGACCTGCTCACCATCGCACCCGACCTGCTGGCGCAGCTGGCGGGCTCCGAGGCGCCGCTGCAGCGCGCGCTCGACGCCGGGGCCGCGGGCACCATGGACCTGCCTTTTGTCCAGTACGACGAAGCGGGCTTTCGCTACGCCCTGAACGACGACCCCATGGGCACGGAAAAACTGGCCGAGGGCATTCGCGCCTTCGCGGTGGATACGGTCAAGCTCGAACAGCTCATCCAGGCCGCCTGAACCCGGCCGGGCGGCGGGAACGCCCGGCTCGTTACACTTGCGCATTGCGCCCGCACCAGGGGCCACAGGACACAGATATGCACTCAGTCGTCATCAGCGGCACGGGCCTCTACCAGCCCGCGCACACCATCAGCAACGCCGAGCTGGTGGAATCCTTCAACCGTTACGCAGACCTTGAAAACGAACGCCACGCGGCCGAAATTGCCGCCGGCACGCGCGAGCCGCTGACGCACTCCAGCGTCGAATTCATCGAAAAGGCCTCGGGCATCAAGCAGCGCTATGTGCTGGAAAAGAGCGGCATCCTCGACCCCGCACGCATGTACCCGCGCTTCACCGAGCGCCCGGACGACCAGCTTTCGTTGATGGCCGAGATTGCCGTGGCGGCCAGCCAGGAAGCACTGAAGAACGCCGGCCGGACCGGCGCCGACGTGGACGCGGTGCTCTGCGCCGCCGCCAACATGCAGCGCGCCTACCCGGCCATGGCCATCGAGATCCAGCAGGCGCTGGGCGCGGGCGGTTACGGTTTCGACATGAACGTGGCGTGCTCCTCGGCCACCTTCGCCATCGAGCAGGCAGTCAACGCCGTGCGCACGGGCAGCGCGAAATGCGTGCTCGTGGTCAACCCCGAAATCACCTCGGGCCACCAGGCCTGGAACGACCGCGACTGCCACTTCATCTTCGGTGACGTCTGCACGGCGATCATCGTCGAGCGCGCCGACGGCGCAGTCGCCGCCGAGCAGTGGGATGTGCTGGGCACGCGCCTGGTCACGCAGTTCTCCAACAACATCCGCAACAACTTCGGCTTCCTCAACCGCAGCGAGGACAGCGACCCGAACGCGCGCGACAAGACCTTCCGCCAGGAAGGCCGCAAGGTGTTCAAGGAAGTGGTGCCCATCGCCGCTGCCCACATCGAAGGCCACCTGGCCGACCTGGGCCACGCACCGGCGGCCGTGCGCCGCTTCTGGCTGCACCAGGCCAACCAGGGCATGAACCAGCTCGTCATCAAGAAACTGGTCGGCGATGCCAGTCCCGACGTGGCGCCGCTGATCCTCGATGAGTTTGCCAACACCGCCTCGGCCGGTTCCATCATTGCCTTCCACAAGCACCGCGACGGCCTGATTTCGGGCGACATGGGCGTGATCTGCTCTTTCGGTGCAGGGTACTCGGTGGGCAGCGTGGTGGTGTGCAAGCGCTGAAGCCTTCCCGGTCCATGGGCATGCTCCTCCGTTGCGACGAAACGCCGCAGTGGGCGCTGTTGCGCGCGCATTTCGATGCCGCCGGGCGCGATCTGGACCTGCGCCAGGCCTTTGCCGAAGATACGCAGCGTTTCGCGCACTTCAGCCAGGCGGCGCCCCAGGTGTTCGCCGACCTGTCCAAGAACCTCTGGGACCGGCAGGCCGAAGCCCTGCTGCTGGACATGGCGCGCGCCTGCGGTCTGGAGCAGCGGCGCGATGCCATGTTCACCGGCCAGAGCGTCAACTGCACCGAGGGGCGCGCGGCGCTGCACACCCTGCTGCGCCGGCCTGCGGGGCTTTCGCTGCCCGGCGACCTGCCCTTCGTGGCGTCGGCCCTGGAGCAGGTGCACGCCACGCTCGACGCGATGCTGGACCATGCCGACGCGGTCCGTGCGGACGACGTCATCACCGATGTGGTGAACATCGGCATCGGCGGCTCGGACCTGGGGCCGCACATGGCCGTGCGGGCGCTCGATGCCCACTGCGTGCCGGGCAAGCGCTTCCATTTTGTCTCCAACATCGACGGGCACGAGCTGCACGGCGTGCTGCAGGGCCTGCGACCCGAGCGCACGCTGTTTCTGGTGGCGTCGAAGACCTTCACCACCATCGAGACCATGACCAACGCACGCTCCGCGCTGGCGTGGTTCGCCGCGCAGGGTGGCCGCGACGTGGCGCGCCACTTCACCGCGCTCACGGTCAACGTGGAGGCAGCACGGGCCCTGGGCATCACGCGGACGTTCGGTTTCTGGGATTGGGTCGGCGGGCGCTATTCGCTGTGGTCGGCCATCGGCCTGCCGCTGGCCATCGCCATCGGTTCGGCGGGCTTTCGCGCGCTGCTCGCCGGGGCCCACGCCATGGACGAGCATTTCCGCACGGCGCCGCTGGAGCAGAACCTGCCGGCGCGCCTGGCCCTGCTTGATCTCTGGTACCGCAACTTCCATGGCTTCAGCAGCCGCTGCCTCGCGCCCTACCACGCCGGGCTGGCGCGCCTGCCCGCCTACCTCCAGCAGCTGGAAATGGAGAGCAACGGCAAGCGCGTGGACCTGGCCGGCCGCCTGCTGCCCATGGCCACCTCACCCGTGCTCTGGGGCGAGCCCGGCAGCAATGGCCAGCATGCCTTCTTCCAGATGCTGCACCAGGGCAGCGACGTGCTGCCGCTGGAGATCGTGGCGGTGCGCCAGTGCGCGCACCCACTGCCCGGGCACCATGAAATGCTGCTGGCCAATGCGCTGGCGCAGACCCAGGCGCTCATGGTGGGCCGCGCCTCCGAGGATGGCCACCGCCATTTCCCGGGCAACCGGCCCAGCACCTTTCTGCTGCTCGAAGCGCTCACGCCTGCGTCGTTGGGGGCGTTGATCGCGCTGCAGGAGCACCGCGTCTTCGCCAGCGGCAGCCTGTGGGGCATCAACAGCTTCGACCAGTGGGGCGTGGAACTGGGCAAGGTCCTCGCCCGCGATCTGGAGCAGCGCCTGGCCAGCGGCGATGTGACCGGCCTGGATGCTTCGACCGCAGGCTTGCTGCAGCGTCTGCGTGGATGAGATGCCCGCCCGCTGGCTGCAGCGGGCTCACTGCTTGAACACCACGGCTTCCAGCTTCAGCCTGCGGATGTGGGCGGCGGCCGCGTTGGCCTCCTTGGCGGAAGGGTAGGGCCCCACGCGGACCCGGATACGCGGGCCCTTGGCGGTATCGAGTGTCTGGCGGAAAGCGGGCAACCCCTCGTTGAGCAGCCGCGCCTGGGCCCTGCGGGCGTTGGCTTCCTCGGCAAACAGACCCACATTGATATAGAAGCCCGGTGCCTTGCCCACCTCGGGCAGGGGAGGGCTTGCCGATGCGGCGGCGCTGGGGGCGGCTGAGGCGGCGGCCGATGCCATGGCCGGTGCGGAGGCCCTGGCTTCGGGAGGCCGGCGCGGCACGGTCCGGACAGCCTGCGCCTGGCTGGCGGCCTGGGCCTGGGCCGGCGTCGGCGACTTGGCTGGGGGCTGTGGTGCCGCCTGGGGCGGGGGGGGCGTCACGGGCGGGGGGGCAGGCGGCGGCTCCGGGGCCATTTCCGGGGCCGCGCTGGCCGGGGATTCTGCAGGGGCCGGTGTGGAGGCCGCCGCCTCGGGCGCCGCGGTGGGTGAAGGCGGTGGGGCAGGGTCCGGTGCGGAGAGGGATGCAGGGGCCGACGCCGTGGCGGCCACGGGCGCGGGTTCGCTGGCGACGGGGAGCGTGGGCGGGGCGGCGGGGGTGTCGCTGGTCAGGCTGCCCTGGGGCAGGTACCAGTAGGCCGCCGAGGCCGCGCCCACCAGCACCAGGTTGAGCAAGGCCAGACCGATGAGCCGTTTCCAGGAACTGGCCTGCCGGCTCAGTTGCGCGCAGGCTTCGGGGATGGTGCGGGTGGCTGCCAGCGCGCGGGCGATGCGTTTGCGTATTTCGGTGTGCAGGACGGCGTCTCCGTACAGGCCGGGCAAGACAAAAGCCAGTGTGGCGAACACCGCGATGAGCCCCCATTGCACGGTGTCGGGCCATTGCAGCATGGGACGGCCCACGCCGAAGACCAGCAGTGCCAGCCCCTCGGCAGCCGCCACATAGACCAGGGCGGCGCCCCACAGGTGGCGCAGCGCCATCCAGTTCAGGGTGCATGCGCAGGCGGCCCAGTTCCAGCCTGGGCGGACACGGCCCAGCGCGTCAAACCGGGCGAAGCGGGGCAGGTACCTCTCGGCGTTCACCGGGCCGATGGCTGCGCGGTAGAGCGTGGTCATGGCGCTCTCCGAGGGATCGGGCGTTCCGGGGGGAAGGAGGGCGGCAAAGTCCTGGTGCGCGGGCATGGCCGATTCTGGCATGGCCACGGGCGGGAAGCCAGTGGATGGCGGCTGGCGTGAAAAGGCCCACAGGGCTTGCGCCGTGTGGGCCGACCGATGGAGTGGAACGGACGCTCAGCTGCGGTTGCCGGTGGCAATGGCGCCAGCGCGTGCGGCGGTCAGGGCATCGGCACGCACGGCGGCGCGGCTGACATTCGAGGGCGCCGAGTCCCCGGTGCTGGCCACGTCGAAGTTCTTGAAGTGGGCCACCGCCTGTACGGCTTCGGCACGCACCTCGGCACGGGTGCGGGTCGACTGGAAGCCGGCCTCGAAGTCGGTGCCATACAGGTCATTGGCCTGCGCGCCAAAAGAAGCCAGGGCAGCCACGGCGGCGACGGAGAAGATGCGGGAAGCGGTCATGGTGAAGTCCTTCAAAAAAGTGTTTCAGGAACCGGTTCCGCAGCCCTGGTGCCAGGGTGCCGATCCGGGTCGGTGAGCGGCCCGGCGGGCTGCGTCTCATCGATAGGTTGAACTGTACGCCTCATGAGTTCAAAGAAAAACTGGCTAGTATCAAACTGACTGTTCCAGTATTTAGAACAATGATGGGCTTGAAATTTCCCCTGCCAGCCCCCCTGCGGCCGGACTGCCCCGTGGCAGGCAAGGGCATTGCCATGGGGCTACGATGGCCCGATCGCATTCCGTGGGCCGAGCGCCGCCATGTCCAAGACCCTGACCATCGACTTTGTTTCCGACATCTCCTGCCCGTGGTGCGCGATTGGCCTGCAGTCGCTGCTGCAGGCCGTGGACGCCTTGCAGGGCGAGGTGGTGCCCGATCTGCATTTCCAGCCATTCGAGCTCAATCCGGCGATGGGGCCGCAGGGGCAGGACATTGGCGAACACCTGCACGAAAAATACGGCGCCACGCCTGAACAAAGCCGGCAGACGCGCGAGGCCATCGTGGCGCGTGGCGCGGCGCTGGGGTTCACCTTCCGCATGGACCAGCGCAGCCGGATCTACAACACCTTCGATGCGCACCGGCTGCTGCACTGGGCGGAAGAAGAGGGTCGGCAGTTGCCGCTCAAGCAGGCCTTGTTCGCGGCCTATTTCACCGAAGGCGAGAACCCGGGCAGCCATGAGGTGCTGGTGCGCCTGGCCGGGGCGGTGGGGCTGGACGCCGATGCCGCGCGTGAGGTGCTGGCGTCGAACCGCTATGCCGAAGCGGTGCGCGGGCGCGAGCAGTTTTACCAGCGGCAGGGCATTCACGCGGTGCCTGCGGTCATCATCAATGGCCGCCACCTGATTCAGGGCGGTCAGCCCCCCGAGGTGTTCGAGCGGGCCTTGCAGCAGATTGCTACTGAAATGTGAGCTGTTTGCGCTTGAATTTGCTTGTTTTCAGATTGAAAAGTATCTGAAATGCTTTTAAAACAAGCGCAAGCAGCTATGTTTTCAGGAGCATCAGGGTTTGATCGGAATCGGCGTTTCCCGCCCCACGGGCACGGCCGTCACACTGTTCTGCGGTGAGCCGTCGATGAGCTTTTCCGAGTAGGTGAGGTAGACCAGCACGTTGCGGGCCGGGTCCACCATGCGCACGATGCGCAGGCGCTTGAACAGGATGGACATGCGCTCGCTAAACACCTCCTCCTGCTTGCGCAGCGGCTGCGGGAAGGTGATGGGGCCGGTCTGGCGGCAGGCAATGGAGGCCTCCGCACGGTCTTCGGCCAGGCCCAGCGTGCCTTTGATGCCGCCCGTGCGGGCGCGCGAGACGTAGCAGGTCACGCCCTGCACGCCCGGGTCGTCGTAGGCCTCGACGAGGATGTCGTGGTCGCGGCCGATCCACTGGAAGGCGGTATCGACCGCGCCGATCTTTTCCGCCTGCGCGGCGAAGGCCAGGCTGCACAGCGCCAGGGCCGCCAGGGCCGCCAGGCTGGCGCGTCGCGTCGCGGGGCGCCTCATGGCGTGGTTCCGGAGGGCTGGCCGCAGCACCGGGCCAGGTGCGCCAGGGCATCCTCGACCTGGTCCACCAGCACCAGGCACAGGTCGCCGGGCTGCAGGCGCGCCAGGGCGGTGTCGATGGCGGCAAATTCGCCCCGGATTTCTTCCACATGGCGTGTGCGCGCGGCGCCATGCAGCCCCTCGCGCAACAGCGCCATCACCTCGCCGTCGGCGCGGCCGCGCTGGGCGGCGTCCTGGTAGAGGATGACGTCGTCGAAGGCCGCGCCGAGGATGACCGTCTGCTCGCGGATGTCCTCGTCGCGCCGGTCGCCCGCGCCGCTGATGACCACGCTGCGGCGCTGGGCGGGCAGGGCGTTCACGGCCTGCACCAGGGCGCGCATGGCGTCGGGGTTGTGGCCGTAGTCGGCAATCACGGTGGCACCCCGGTAGTCCATCACGTTGAACCGGCCGGGCGCGTTGTCACTGTCGTTCACAAAGCCCGACAGGCCGCGGCGGATGGTCTGCCAGGGCAGGCCCACGCCCCAGGCGGCCGCCACGGCGGCCATGACGTTCTCCACCTGGAATCCGATTTTGCCGTTGCGCGTGATGGGCACGTCGCGCAGGTGGATGGTCTCGCGCCACGAGCCTTCGGAGGCCACGATGGAGTCGCCATCGACGTACACGGTGCGGTGGCCCTGCGCGCGGTGCGTGGCCATCACGGGGTGGTGGCGGTCGCTGGCAAAGTAGATGATCTTGCCGGGGCAGGCCGTGGCCATGGCCGCCACGATGGGATCGGCGGCGTTGAGCACGCCATAACCCGTGGGGGCCACGTTCTGCACGATCACGCGCTTGAGCACGGCCAGGTCGTCCACCGTGGTGATGTAGTTCAGACCGAGGTGGTCGCCCGCGCCGATGTTGGTGACCACGGCCACCTGGCAGCGGTCAAAACCCAGGCCCTCGCGCAGGATGCCGCCACGCGCGGTCTCGAACACGGCGGCGTCCACCTCGGGGTGCAGCAGCACGTTGCGTGCGCTCTTGGGGCCGGAGCAGTCGCCGCTGTCGATCTGGCGGCCGTTCACATACACGCCGTCGGTGTTGGTCATGCCCACGCGCAGGCCCTGTGCGGTGAACAGGTGGGCAATCAGGCGTGCCGTGGTGGTCTTGCCGTTGGTGCCGGTCACGGCCACGGTGGGGATGCGGCCATCGTCGCCCGGGGCATAGAGCCGGTCCACCATGGCCTGGCCGACGTTGCGCGGCTTGCCGTAGCTGGGTGCCAGGTGCATGCGCAGGCCCGGGGCTGCGTTCACCTCGACGAAGCCGCCGCCTTGCTCTTCGAGCGGGCGCAGCACGGTCTCGGCCACCATGTCCACGCCGCAGATGTGCAGGCCCACCATCTGGGCGGCCGCCACGGCGCGCGCGGCCACTTCCGGGTGCACGTCGTCGGTCACGTCGGTGGCGGTGCCGCCGGTGGAGAGGTTGGCGTTGTTGCGCAGCACCACGCGCTGGCCCTTTGCGGGCACCGCATCGGGCGTCAGGTCCTGGGCGGCCAGGCGCGCCAGGGCAATGTCGTCCAGCCGGATCTTGGTGAGCGATGTGGCATGGCCCTCGCCACGGCGCGGGTCCAGATTGACCAGATCGACCAGTTCACGCACCGTGTGCTGGCCGTCGCCCAGCACCTGGGGCGGCTCGCGCCGGGCGGCTGCCACCAGCTGGTCGCCCACCACCAGCAGGCGGAAGTCGTGGCCGGGCAGGAAGCGCTCGACCATCACGGTGCCGTAGTCGGCGGCGTTCTTGTAGGCCTCTTCGAGTTGCGCGCGGTCGGTGATGTTGACCGTCACGCCCTTGCCCTGGTTGCCGTCCTGGGGCTTGACCACCACAGGCAGGCCGACCTTGAGGGCAACCTCCCAGGCCTCGTCCACGCTCTCGACCGGTTTGCCCAGGGGCACGGGCACGCCGGCGGCATGCAGCAGGCGCTTGGTCAGGTCTTTGTCCTGGCCGATGGATTCGGCCACGGCGCTGGTGGAGTCGATTTCGGCGGCCTGGATGCGGCGCTGCTTGGAGCCCCAGCCAAACTGCACCAGGCTGCCGCGCGTGAGCCGCCGGTACGGAATGCCGCGTGCCACGGCGGCCTCGACGATGGCACCGGTGCTCGGGCCCAGGCGCTCGTCTTCGTCGAGTTCGCGCAGCCTGGCAATGGCGGCATCGGCATCAAAGCTGCCATTGTCCAGGGCGGCCTGGATGAGTTGCTGCGCGTCCTCGAACGCCTGGCGGCCAACGGCCTCTTCGCTGTACTGAACCACCACCAGATAGACACCGGGGTCGATCGTGGGGGTGGTGCGGGCAAAGGTTACCGGGCAACCCGCCTGTGCCTGCAGGGCCAGGGCAGCGGTCTGCAGCACATGGGCGAGTGACAGATCGGTGTCGCCGCCTTCGGGGTGCAGCACCCCAATGGCGGGGAACAGCGCACGCAGCCGGGACTCGAACCCGTCGATCTGCGCCATGGCGCGTTCGGATTCGTCGCAGGCCACCACGGCTTCGATGGCCAGGTGGCGGCTCCAGAGGTTGGGGCCGCGCAGGGCCCTGATGCGGGATACGTCCATGGGTTCGGTCTTTCAGTCGCTCAGGCGCAGGCCGCGTCCGTGGCGGGTTGTTCGGGTTCGAAGGTCTTGATGCCCGCGGCGATGAGGTCGGGGGAAATGTCCAGCGCCCAGGCCGTGGCAATGGCCGCCAGCAGGGTGTCGGTGTCGGGCACCACCGCCTGGCGGCCGAAGGTCAGGTCGGACAGGCGGCCCAGCACATGCTCGGCATGGCCCGTGGCCAGCACCACGCGGCCATTCTTCACGGCCACGGCACGGCCGGACTCCCCATCGGCGCGGTGCTTCACGATGGCGGGCAGACCGGCGTCCTGCGCATACAGCACCACGCTGCCGTCGCACAGCGGGGCCAGCGCGGCCACCTGCGCCTCGGCCGCATTGAGCACGGCCGCGCCGTGGCCGAGCACCACATCCACCTGGGTGCGCAGCACCCGGGTCATCTGCTCCTGCTCCTGCACGTCGAATTCGGCCAGGCCGTCCGCGCCGTCCATGTCGGTGACCACGCCCACCAGGCAGCGGTCATTGGCCAGGCCGTCCTGCAGGATGGTGCGGGCATCGTTTTCAATCACGGCGGCCTGCACCATCTGGTTCATCAGGAGGCGGTGCGCGGCTTCCCAGTGCGCGCTGTCGCTGGCCTCGACGCGGCGCTGGTCGAGGAACAGGCCCTCGCGGCAGGCCACGCCCGTGTGCCGCCCGCTCAGGTGCAGCAGCCAGGCCACCAGGCGGGCAATGGTGGCCGTGCCCCGCGTGCCCGCCACCCCCACGACGGGAATGCGGCCCGCGTCCCGAGTGATTTCATCGGACGGAAAGAGGTGCTCCACGATGGCCTGCCCCACGGGGCGGGGGGCACCTACGGCGGGCTTGAGGTGCATCAGCAGACCGGGGCCGGCATTGACCTCGACAATGGCGCCGCCCTGGGTCTGCAGCGGCCTGGAAATATCCTGCGCCACCAGGTCGATGCCCGCGATGTCCAGCCCCACCACCTTGGCCGCCAGTGCCGCGATGTAGGCCACCTCGGGGTGTACGTCGTCGGTGCAGTCCACGGCCACGTTGCCGTTGCGCTGCACCACCACCTGGCGGCCCGCGGCGGGCACGGCTTCGGCGTCAAGATCCTGGCGCTTGAGTTCAAGTTGCACTTTGGTGTCGGTGGCCAGGTCGATGATCTCGAGGGGGTATTCCTCTTCGTAGCCCCGGCGCGGGTCGGAGTTGAGCTGGCTGTCGATCAGTTCGCGCACGGTGGAGCGGCCGTTGCCCGTGATGCTGACCACCTCGCCGCGCGCTGCTGCCACCACCTTGCCGTCCACCACCAGCAGGCGGTGTTCGTCGCCGGGGATGAAGCGCTCGACCATCACGTCGCTGCCCTCGGGATAGGCCACGTGGTACGCCGCTTCGATGTCTTCCTGCTTGCGCAGGTCCAGTGTCACACCCCGGCCATGGTTGCCGTCCGACGGCTTGACGGCCACGGGCAGACCGATGTCCTGTGCGGCCTCCCAGGCTTCTTCGGGGCTGTGGACGATCTGGCCTTAGGGGATGGGCACGCCGCAGGCCTTGAGCAGGCTCTTGGTCAGATCCTTGTCGGAGGCGATGCCCTCGGCAATGGCGCTGGTGAATTCACTTTCGGCCGTCCAGATGCGGCGCTGGCTGGCGCCGTAGCCCAGTTGGACCAGGTTGCCGTCGTTCAGCCGGATGTGCGGGATGCCGCGGTCCGTGGCGGCGGTGACGATGCAGGCCGTACTCGGCCCGAGGTACTGGTCGTCCACCTCGGTGCGCACCCGGGCTACGGCGGCCTGCACGTCGAAAGGCTCGCCATGGATCGCGGCCATGATCAGGCGGTGGCCCTGCTCCAGCGCCACGCGCGCCACGCTCTCGTCGCGCGCCCGGAACACCATGCGGTAGACGCCCCGTTTCGAGGTGCTGCGCGTCTGGCCAAAGCCCGTGGGCATGCCCGCCAGGTTGAGCAACTCAATGATGATGTGCTCCAGCACATGGCCGCACCAGGTGCCTTCCTGCAGGCGCTGCAGGAAGCCGCCGCGCTCGCCCACGCCGCAGTGGTGCTCGATCAGCGCGGGCAGCCAGGCCGTGAGCCGTTCGTTGAATCCCGGCAGGACATTGGAGGGATGGTCCTCCAGCTCCCCCAGGTCCAGCCAGACTTCGAGCACCGGACGGTAGGTCCAGAGATTGGGGCCGCGCAGGTAGTTGATGCGCAGCAGTTGGATGTCATTGAATTTCGCCATGGATTGCAGCGGAGGAGAGGCCTGCCGTGTGGGGGCGTGGCAATGAAGAGGGGACGCGGATGGAAACGGATTGTGCGCCAGTCTGTGGTCAGCGGCGCGTGTCAGCCAATGCCCGGGCACAGACGTTACGCAGGGACACCACTGTGCCGTCGCGCACCGCTTCGGGGAAAATTCGCGCTTGCGCGCAGACCGGTGCCGCAGGCTGCCGGGTGGGCGAAAACCAATACAAATGCAACATCACCATTCTGTGGACGCCTTGGGTGTCTTGAAAGGCCCTTTGGGGGCCGGGTTGCGGGCCATGCTCGCTCCGGAAGAAAACGTGCGGGCAGCCCTGGAGGTTGACCTGGGGACCGACCTGCGTTTCGGCAAGGGCTTGCTGGCCGTGACGCCGTCGCGCCTGCTGGCCTGCAACCCTGGCTCCAGTGCCTGGCAGGAGTGGCCGCTGGACCCGGGGCTGTCGCTGCGCCTGCTGGACCACGGCGGGGTGGGCACGCTGGAGTTGCACGGCCCCGATCGGCGCCTGGCGTTCTGGCGCTTCACGCTGGGCCTGCAAGCCCAGGCCGTGCAGCTGGTGCAGCGGTTCGAGCACCAGACCGTGCGCCTGGCCAGCCAGACCCCCCTGGCCGAGGAGGCGGCCGAGGCCCGTTGCGCTGTCTGCCATGCCCTGCTTCCCCCTGACGCCGACGAATGCCCCGCCTGCGCCCGCGCCCAGCCCCCGCAGACCTCCACCTGGGTGCTGCTGCGCCTGTGGCGTTTTGCCCGGCCCTACCGCAAGCAGCTGGCCGCCGGTTTTGCCCTCACGCTCGCGTCCACCGCCGCCACGCTGGTGCCGCCCTACCTCACCATCCCGCTGATGGACGACATCCTGATCCCGTTCCAGAACGGGCGGAAGATCGACCCCGGGCTGGTGATGCTGTACCTGGGCGGGCTGCTGCTGTCGGCCCTGCTGGCCTGGGGCCTGAGCTGGGCGCGCACCTACATCCTGGCGCTGGTGTCCGAGCGCATCGGCGCCGACCTGCGCACCACCACCTACGAGCACCTGCTGCGCCTGTCGCTGGACTACTTTGGCGGCAAGCGCACGGGGGACCTGATGGCGCG
>JANJVX010000258.1 GCA_024709845.1 Burkholderiaceae bacterium
GCGGCCCCACTTCACCTCGCCCGAGGCGATGAACTGGTCGATCACCACCTGCGCGCCGTTGGCGAAGTCGCCGAACTGGGCTTCCCAGATCACCAGCGTATTGGGATCGTTGGACGCATAGCCGTACTCGTAGCCCAGCACGGCCTCTTCCGACAGGATGGAGTCGATCACGACGAACGGCGCCTGGTTCTCGGCCACGTTCTGCAGCGGCACGTAGGTACCGGTGTCCCACTTCTCGCGCTTCTGGTCGTGGATCACGGCATGGCGGTGCGTGAACGTGCCACGACCGCAGTCCTCGCCCGACAGGCGCACGGGGTAGCCGCTGGCCACCAGGGACGCAAAAGCCATGTGCTCGCCCATGCCCCAGTCCACAGGAATATCGCCCCGACCCATGGCGGCGCGGTCGTCGTAGACCTTCTTCACGAGCTGGTGCGGCGTGACGCTTTCGGGAATGACGGTCAGTTTTTCTGCCAAGCGCTTCCATTCGGTCAGCGGGATGGCGGTGTCACCGGCATCGGTCCACTTCTTGCCCAGGAAGGGCGACCAATCCACGGCGTACTTGCTCTTGAAGTTGGTCAGCACGGGGTTGACCGTGTGCTTGCCGGCATCCATGGCGGCACGGTAGGCCTTGACCATGTCATCGCCCAGCGTTTCGCCCAGGCCTTGCGTGGCCAGGCGGTCAGCGTAGAGCTTGCGCGTGCCGGGGTGGGCCGCGATCTTCTTGTACATCAGGGGCTGGGTCAGCGCCGGGGTGTCTTGCTCGTTGTGGCCCAGCTTGCGGAAGCAGGTGATGTCCACCACCACGTCCTGGCGGAACTCCATGCGGAACTCCAGCGCCAGCTGGGTGGCCAGCACCACGGCCTCGGGATCGTCTCCATTGACGTGCAGCACCGGGGACTCGACCATCTTGACGATGTCGGTACAGAAGGTGCTGGAGCGCATGTCGCGCGGGTCGGAGGTGGTGAAGCCGATCTGGTTGTTGATGATCAGGTGCACCGTGCCGCCGGTGGTGTAGCCGCGGGTCTGGGCCAGGCACAGGGTTTCCTGGTTCACGCCCTGGCCACCGAAGGCCGCGTCACCGTGCACCAGCACGGGCAGCACCTGGTCGCCCTCGGTGTCGCCACGGCGGTCCATGCGGGCGCGCACCGAGCCTTCAACCACGGGATTGACGATCTCCAGGTGCGAGGGGTTGAACGCCAGAGACAGGTGAACCGGGCCGCCAGGGGTGGACACGTCGGAGCTGAAGCCCTGGTGGTATTTCACGTCGCCCGCAGGCAGGTCTTCCGGGGCGGTGTGGTCAAACTCTGCGAACAGGTCGGCCGGCATCTTGCCCAGGGTGTTGACCAGCACATTCAGGCGGCCACGGTGGGCCATGCCAATCACGATTTCCTGCACGCCACGCGCACCGGCCTGCTGGATCAGCTCATCCATGGCGGCGATGAAGCTCTCGCCACCCTCCAGCGAGAAGCGCTTCTGGCCCACGTACTTGGTGTGCAGGAAGCGCTCCAAGCCTTCGGCCGCCGTCAGACGGTCAAGAATCAATTTCTTTTTCTCGGCGCTGAACTGGGGTTTGCTGCGGATGGACTCCAGCTTTTGCTGCCACCAGCGCTTCTGCGTCTGGTCGGAGGTGTACATGAACTCGGGGCCCAGGGTGCCGCAATAGGTTTCACGCAACGCGTTGATCAGCTCGCGCAGCGGCATCTTGTCCTTGCCGAAGAAGGTGTTGCTCGTGTCGAACACCGTTTCCTGGTCGGCATCGCTGAAGCCGTAGAACGACGGCTCCAGCTCGGGAATCGGGGGGCGCTCGGCGCGCTTCAAGGGATCGAGGTCAGCCCAGCGCTGACCCACGTTGCGGTAGGCGGCAATCAGTTGCTGGACGGCCGTGCGCTTGCGGCCCATCTCGGCGTCGGCGCTGGCCACCACGACCTTGGTGCCGCCGGCCTTGGCGCGCTCGGCGAAGGCATTGACCACCGGGAGGTGCGGAACATCCTTGGCATTGGAGCCATCCACGGCGGGGACGTGCTGCAGCGCGTCGAAGTATTCGCGCCACGTGTCGGGCACGCTGCCGGGGTTGGCCAGATAGTTTTCGTACATCTCTTCGACATAGGGCGCATTGCCGCCGAAGAGGTAGGTGTTGCCTTGGTAGGCTTGATAGACGGACGTTGTCTCGCTCATATTCCGCTGACCTCCGCTTTCCTCTGGAAAGCATTTGGTGGTTTGAAAACCTTCCGCGACACGGCTGAACCGATTGGCGGATGCGACTGTGGCTGGGGAAGGGCCTGGTACGGGCGCCATTGTGCCACCGAATGTGCAGACACGCTGCAGGCACTGCACACAACGCCCGGCCGATGGCAACAAACCGCCACACATCCATCCCCCGGACAGGCCGCGCTCTGGCGTACATTCGGGGCCTTGCCCTGACGGACGATCCCCTTTCCCATGACGAACCCCACGCTTCAGAACAAGGCCTTCCTGTTGCTCCTGGCCGTTGTTTCGCTGGCTTTCGCAGCCATCCTCTGGCCGTTTTACGAAGCGGTATTCTGGGGTGTCGCACTGGCCATTCTGTTCATGCCCCTGCACCGCCGGGTGCTGCTTCGCATGCGCGACAAACCCAACCTGGCCGCACTGGCTACGCTGCTGCTGTGCCTGGTGGTGGTCATCCTGCCCATGACGCTCATCAGCATCTCCCTGGTGCAGGAAGCCACCCATGTGTATGACCGGCTGCGTTCAGGGCAGCTGAATTTCGGCGCCTACCTTCAGCAGGTGATTGCCGCACTTCCTGCATGGGCAGTGAGCCTGCTCGACAGCCTGGATCTGACCAGCGTGGCCGCGCTGCAGCACAAGCTCTCCACCGTTTCGGTGCAGGCCAGCCAACTCATCGCCACACGCGCCCTGAACATCGGGCAGAACACGCTTCAGTTCGTGGTGAGTTTCGGTGTGATGCTGTACCTGCTGTTTTTTCTGCTGCGCGATGGCCCGGCGCTGGGCGCACGCGTGCGCAAGGCCATTCCGCTGGACGAAAAACACAAGCAGGACCTGAGCAGCAAGTTCATCACCGTGATCCGTGCCACCCTCAAGGGCAACCTCATGGTGGCAGCCACACAGGGGCTGCTGGGTGGCTTCATTTTCTGGGCTCTTGGCATCCAGGGGCCGGTGCTCTGGGGCGTGCTGATGGCCTTTCTCTCGCTGCTGCCCGCCGTGGGTGCCGGCCTGATCTGGGGCCCGGTGGCCATTTATTTTCTGGCCACGGGAGCCCTTTGGCAGGCCGCCATCCTGACGGCTTTTGGCGTGTGCGTGATTGGATTGGTGGACAACATCCTGCGGCCCATTCTCGTCGGCAAAGACACGAAAATGCCCGACTACGTGGTGCTGATCTCCACGCTGGGGGGCATGACGCTTTTCGGGCTGAACGGCTTCATCATTGGCCCGGTGATTGCCGCACTGTTCATGGCCAGCTGGGATCTGGTGTCAACTCCCGAACAGTAGCAGGCACCGGCCTGACGCGATTTCTCTGATCCACTGGACTAGACATCCTGGTCGCGCAGCTTTCTGTAAAGGGTATTTCGGCTGATGCCCAGCACGCGGGCCGCTTCCGACAGATTGCCTCCACAGGCACTGACCGTGCGCGCAATGGTCTGACGGGACACCGTGCGGAGGTCTTGCACGGGTGCGGCGTCTCCCTCTCCTTCGTCCCTCGGCGTCGAGGGTGCTTGCGTCAAGGCCTGCGCAAGATCATCGGGAAGGTGCTGCCATGCAATCACGGACTCCTGTTCGTCCAGTAACGCACAGGCCGTGCGCAGGGCATTGGCAAGCTGGCGGATATTGCCGGGCCATGCATATCGCCGCAGGCACGCCAGCAGGTCTGGAGCGATCATGATCAAATGACCAGGAACAAGGCTGCGCAACTGACGCGCCAGCAACGCGTCAAAATCAGACCGCTCACGCAGGGCAGGCAGCTGCAACGTCAGGCCATTGATCCGGTAGTATAGATCTTCCCGAAAACGTCCGGCCTGCATTTCCTGGGGTAACTTGCGGTGGGTGGCGCACACCAGAGCGAAATCGACCGACACGGGTTTCCCTCCCCCCAGGGGTACCACCTGCTGGTCCTGCAGCACACGCAGCAGCCGGGACTGCAGCGGCGGCGGCATGTCCCCGATTTCGTCCAGGAACAGCGTCCCCCCGTGGGCCTCCCGGATCCGCCCGGGTGCGCCCTCCCGCCGTGCGCCCGTGAAAGCCCCACCCTGGTAGCCAAAAAGCTCGGCCTCAATCAGATGCTCAGGCAAGGCCGCACAGTTGACCGCGACAAAAGGCTGTGATTTGCGTGGCCCGCTGTCATGCACGGCACGGGCAAACACCTCCTTGCCCACGCCCGATTCGCCCAGGAGCAACAACGGAATCGGTTTCCCCATGAGCTTGCGGGCGCGGGCGATCGCTGCCTGCAACACCGCGTCGCCCGTATCCATCGCGGCCAAGGCGTCAGCCACCTCGGCCACAGCCGCCGGTGGCGCAACAGCACGATGAACAAAAGTGGACGAACGCCCCGCTTCCACCCGCAGCCACACAGCCTGCCCCGACAAGGTGTGCACCACCCGCGGGATGTAGGCAGAACGCTGACACCAGTCGAGCAACTGGTCGAGTGGCTCAACCAGCACGGTGTCGAGCCGGGCATGCTGCAGGCTCTGCCAGGCCAGCCCCAGAAGATCGAGCGCCGTGGCACTGGCACCGACGATCAGTCCATCCTCCCGCACCGCAAGCAGCCCTTCTGTCACCGTGCCCAGCCCCTCGGGCTGGGCGTGCAGCCGCAACCGCACGCCCCCCCACTGGCGCAGGTCGTGGCGCGTCTCGAACAGCCGGTGCTCTATCATCCGCGCCGCCGACCGCACCAGCCCGAGGGTATGGCGGTGGTAGCCCCGGTAGTCTCCGGACACATCGAGTGCGCCGAGCAGGCGCCCGTCGGGCGCATGGATGGGGGCCGCCGCACAGGTCAAGAATCCATTGCGCTCCAGAAAATGCTCGTCCGCATGGACCACCAGCGCCCGGTCGTCCGTCAATGCCGTACCAATGGCATTGGTGCCCCGGTACTGTTCATGCCAGGTGGCCCCGGGCCGCAGCGCCACACGCTCGGCCCGGCTGACAAAATGGGGATCTCCCGAGGCATGCAGCAGCATGCCATCTGCTCCGGCAAGGACAACCATGCTATCGGTTTCACGGGTCTGGTCGAGCAGGAATTCCATCACTGGCCGCGCATGGGCCACCAGTTCGCGCTGTACGTCCAGCGCACGCGCCAGCTGGGCGCCTGAAGCATGGGGAGCACCAGGGGTGCGGCCGCAGGGCTGCAGACCCGCACTCCAGCAACGCATCCAGGACCGCGTGAGTTCTGGAAGGATGAGGTCGGGCGGCAGATTTCCGCTGTTCATCAACTCGCGGCGCGCCTGGCGCAGCAGACCGGGCACCGGTCGCTCCTGGAGGGCTGAAGGGGGCATGGCCGTTTGTCTCCTGATGGTTCAGTGTCCGGGATGGGTGCGCCATCTCCGGCCTCGCCACGCTGGCAATGCGGCGATCGGCACATTGTGCTCCACCTGCGCGGCCTGCTTCAGCCGAAAAACCCGCACCCCTGTTCCGTTTTGGGACACCTTGTACCAGCCATTGGCACAGCGTGACACCCGGTGTGCTGCGCCTCCCCCCATGCATGCGCCAATTCCCTGCAAATCCGCACGCAGCGGGCACTGGCATGCATCGTGCAAAGAACCTGCCGAAGACCGCCTGCTCAAGACCTGCGGATTCACCACCAGACCATTCCACTCACAGGAGACAAGACATGCTGTACGCCCCCCCCGGTTCCCCCGACGCCAAGGTCGCCTACAAAGCCCGCTACGACAACTTCATCGGCGGCAAGTTTGTTGCCCCGGTCAAGGGCGGGTATTTCGACGTGCTCACGCCCATTACCGGCAAGCCCTACACCCAGGCAGCACGGTCCACTGCCGAGGACATCGAATTGGCCCTGGATGCCGCCCATGCCGCATCCGGTCCATGGGGACGCACGCCAGCGGCCGAGCGCGCCAACATCCTGCTCAAGATCGCCGATCGCATCGAACAAAACCTGGAGATGCTCGCCTACGCCGAAACCGTGGACAACGGCAAGGCCATCCGCGAAACCCTGAATGCCGACATTCCACTGACGGTCGACCACTTCCGATACTTCGCCGGGTGCCTGCGGTCCCAGGAAGGAAGCCTGAGTGAAATCGATGCCGACACCATCGCCTACCACTTCCATGAGCCCCTGGGCGTGGTCGGCCAGATCATTCCCTGGAACTTCCCCATCCTGATGGCGGCCTGGAAACTCGCTCCGGCACTGGCTGCAGGCAACTGCGTGGTGCTCAAGCCCGCCGAGTCAACCCCTGTCTCCATCCTGGTATTGACCGAACTGATTGCCGACCTGCTTCCCGCCGGCGTGCTCAACGTCGTCAACGGCTACGGCCGCGAGGCCGGCATGCCACTGGCCAGCAGCAAACGCATCGCCAAGATTGCCTTCACAGGCTCCACCGCCACAGGGCGCGTGATCGCCCAGGCAGCAGCCAACAACCTGATTCCCGCCACGCTGGAACTCGGGGGCAAGTCGCCCAACATCTTCTTTGCCGACATCATGGACAAGGATGACGATTTTCTGGACAAGGCTATCGAGGGCATGGTGCTGTTTGCCTTCAACCAGGGCGAGGTCTGCACCTGCCCATCACGCGCGCTGATCCAGGAATCCATTTATGACAGGTTCATGGAACGCGTGCTGACCCGTGTCAAAGCCATCAAGCAAGGCAGCCCGCTGGACACCAGCAGCATGATGGGCGCCCAGGCATCGGTCGAGCAAATAAAGAAGATCGAAACCTACCTGGCACTGGGCAAGGAAGAAGGCGCCCAGGTCCTCGTCGGCGGCGACCGCGCCCAGTTGCCAGGCGATTTGGCAGGCGGCTACTACATTCAGCCCACCCTGTTCAAGGGCCACAACAAGATGCGCATCTTCCAGGAGGAAATTTTTGGCCCGGTACTGGCGGTAACAACCTTCAAGGACGAGGCGGAGGCACTGGCCATTGCCAACGATACGCCGTACGGCCTGGGTGCCGGCGTCTGGTCGCGCGACGGCTCGACCGCCTACCGCATGGGCCGCGCCATCCAGGCCGGCCGCGTCTGGACCAACTGCTACCACGCCTATCCGGCACACGCCACGTTCGGGGGCTACAAGGAATCAGGCATCGGCCGTGAAACGCACAAAGTCATGCTCGACCACTACCAGCAGACCAAGAACCTGCTGGTGAGCTACAGCCCCAAGGCCCTGGGCTTCTTCTAAGCACCAATCCGCCGAAAATGGCATGGGGCGGCCCGCAGGGCCGCCCTTGTAAATACGGGAAACGCACCATGGTCGAACGCGTTGTTGCCACACCCGCCGCACTGGAACTGATCGATTGCCTCAAGGCAAAACATGGTGCCGGGCTGATGTTCTACCAGTCCCATGGGTGTTGCGACGGCAGCTCACCGATGTGCTACCTGATCGGCGAACTGACACCCAGCCGCTACGACCTGCAGATTGGCCAGATCGGCGGATGCCCCTTTTTCATCAGCGAGTCGCAGTACCAGTACTGGCAGAACAGCCAGCTGATCATCGGCATCACCGAAGGCAGCGGAGGCACCTTCTCCCTGGAAGGGCCGGAGGGGGTTTGCTTCATCACCGGCTCACGGCTGTTCAACGAAGATGAACAGCAGGAACTAGTGTAGTGTTTCACTCTAATTGGTACTTTCAGAGCCCCGAAAAAGCTGCACGGCTAGGCGCAGGGGCGCAGGCATAACGGGTTATGTCAAGCCACTGCAACAACGCAGATGGCCCCTTGGCCGCTGGCCCGAAGGGAGCCCCGAAAAAGCCGCACGGCGTCGTTGCAGCGCTTGGCAAGGGCACCACCATTGCCTGCGCGCTGCGCCTAGCCGGGCAGCTTGTTCGGGGCTCTGAAAGTACCAATCAGAGTGAAACACTACACCAGCTCATGAGGATCTGGCGCGAGTGCGGGTCGG
>JANJVX010000267.1 GCA_024709845.1 Burkholderiaceae bacterium
CCGTGAGGTGGGCTTCATCGCCGGCATGTACAAGAAGCTCAGCAACCGCGCCGACTGCGTGTTCACCGGCAAGGGCCTGTCGTTCGGCGGCTCGCTGATCCGCCCCGAGGCCACCGGCTACGGCACGGTGTACTTCGCCGACGAAATGCTCAAGACCCGTGGCCGCAGCTTTGACGGCCTGCGCGTGTCCGTGTCCGGTTCGGGCAACGTGGCCCAGTACGCCGTGGAAAAAGCCATGGCCCTGGGCGCCAAGGTGGTCACGGTGTCCGATTCGAGCGGCACCATCATCGACGAGGAAGGCTTCACCACCGAGAAGCTGGCCGAACTGATGGAAGTGAAGAACCACCTGTACGGCCGCGTGAGCGACTACGCCCAGCGCACCGGCGTGAAGTTCGAGGCTGGCGTGCGCCCCTGGCATGTGCCGGTGGACGTGGCCCTGCCCTGCGCCACGCAGAACGAGCTGGACGAGAACGACGCCGCCACCCTCATCAAGAACGGCGTGCTGTGCGTGGCCGAAGGCGCCAACATGCCCTCGACCATCGAGGCCGCCAAGGCTTTCGAGGCCGCCGGTGTGCTGTACGCACCGGGCAAGGCCAGCAACGCCGGTGGCGTGGCCACCTCCGGTCTGGAGATGAGCCAGAACGCCATGCGCCTGTCGTGGTCGCGCGACGAAGTCGATGGCCGCCTGCTGGAGATCATGCAGGGCATCCATGCCGCCTGCCTGAAGTACGGCAAGCGCGCCGATGGCAGCGTGAGCTACATCGACGGCGCCAACGTGGCCGGTTTCGTAAAGGTGGCCGATGCCATGATGGCCCAGGGCGTCATCTGAGCGTCCTGCGCGCAACCGCAAAAAGGGGCTTCGGCCCCTTTTTCTTTGGTCACGCCCATGCGGCGATGGCGCCACCGGAACCGGCGTTGGCGCTACCATCGGCAGCATGGGCGGGCGATGCCGGGCTGCACGCCCGTCGCAACCAGGCCCGTGCCCAGTGTGACCCACTCCGTGCGAGGTGATTTCGTGGAAGTATTCAGCTTTTTGAACGTGATGGTGGAAAAGGCGGCCTCCGACCTGTTCTTCAGCGTCGGGGCTCCCGTCAACATCAAGATCGAGGGCGTCACCCACCCCCTGAAAATGCCGGTGCTGCAGCCCGGTGAAGTCAAGCAGCTGGCCTATTCGGTCATGACCGAGAAGCAGATCGCCGAGTTCGAGGCCCGCATGGAAATGAACCTGTCCATGTCGGCCGAAGGCCTGGGGCGGTTCCGTGTGAACGTCTTCATGCAGCGTGGCGAAACCGGCATGGTGATCCGCTACATCAAGAACAAGATCCCGCCGCTGGCCGAGCTGGGCCTTCCCGCCGTGCTCGAGCGCCTGGTCATGCGCAAGCGCGGGCTGGTGCTGGTGACTGGCGCCACCGGCTCGGGCAAGTCCACCACGCTGGCGTCGATGGTCAACTACCGCAACGAAAACGCCACGGGCCACATTCTCACCATCGAAGACCCGCTGGAGTTTCTGCATGCCCACAAGCTTTCGGTGGTGGACCAGCGCGAGGTCGGTATCGACACGATGTCCTACGAGGACGCGCTGAAAAATGCGCTGCGCGAGGCGCCCGACGTGATCGTGATCGGCGAGATCCGCGACCGCAACACCATGAAGCAGGCCATTGCCTATGCCGAGACGGGCCACCTGTGCATCTCCACCCTGCACGCCAACAACGCCAACCAGGCGATGGAACGCATCATCAACTTCTTCCCCGAGGACGCGCACCACCAGTTGCTGCTGGACCTGAGCATGAACATCGCGGGCGTGGTGTCGCAACGCCTGATTCCCGGCCAGTTCCAGAAGCTGGTGCCCGCCGTGGAGGTGATGCTCAACTCCCCCTTCATCGCCGACCTGATCGCCAAGGGCGAGTTCTCGGGCATCAAGGAGGCCATGGGGCACAGCACCGAGATCGGCATGTGCACCTTCGACCAGGCCCTCTACACGCTCTACAAGGACGGGCAGATTTCGCTGGACGAAGCCCTGCACAACGCCGACTCGCGCACCGACCTGGCACTGCGCATCCGCCTGGCGGCAGGCGTCAACGCCACGGACACGGAGGGGCTGTCGATCGACACCTCCACCCAGGCCCTGGCCGCCTCGCGGCTGGCATGAAGCCGTGCGGGCCTGCCGCCCGCAGGGCCCCGCCATCTGCTACCCTCGCCCGCATGTCTGAATCTCCCGTTGCCCCGGCGGGCCCTGCCGCCACGGGCACGCACGCCGGACTCGCCATCGTCGTGCTGGCGCTGCTGCTGTCCATCCAGCCCGTCACCACCGACCTGTACCTCCCGGCCCTGCCCGCGCTCACGCGCGACCTCGGCGCCAGCGTGGCGGCCGGGCAGCTCACGCTCAGCGCGCTGCTGCTGGCGTTTGGCTGCTCGCAACTGGTGTGGGGGCCGCTGTCGGACCGCTTCGGCCGCCGCCCGGTGCTGCTGGCGGGCCTTGCCATTTACACCGTGGCCTCGCTGGGCAGCGCGTTTGCGCCGTCCATGGCGCTGCTCATTGCCTGGCGCACCGCGCAGGGCGCGGCCATGGGCGCGGTGGTGATGTGCGCGCGCGCCATCGTGCGCGACCTCTACACCCCCCTGGCCGGCGCGCGCGCCATGTCCAAGGCGCTCACCGGCCTGGGCCTGGTGGCCTGCCTGTGCGCGCCGCTGGGCGGGCTGCTGACGGTGTGGCTGGGCTGGCGCGCCGCGCTGCTGGCGCTCACGGCCTATGCCGTGGCCACGCTGGCCCTGGTGGCGCTGCGCATGCCCGAAACCCTGGCCCGGCCCAACCTGCAGGCACTGCAGCCGGGCGTGC
>JANJVX010000049.1 GCA_024709845.1 Burkholderiaceae bacterium
TTGGCCCCCACGATCGGCCAGGCCCTCAGCGCCAGCCCGTACACCAGCCACAGGGCGATGCCCACGGTGAACACGCTGTACATGCCCAGGGAAATGCCGCGCACATCGCGTGTGCGGAAGGTGTGCAGCGCCTGCGGCACAAAACTGCAGGTCGTGAGGGTGGCGGCCAGGTAGCCGATCAGGTCGGTGAGGGGCATGGCATGGGCGGGGTTTCGGTCTACTGGTCGCGCGCGGTCCAGTCGATCAGGGCATCCAGGGCCGGGCGCGCCGCAGCGGCACCCGTATGGTTGACCATGGCCACCAGCACATACCGTCGGCCGCTGGCGCCATGCACATAGCCGGCCACGGCCATCACGTCGCGCAGACTGCCCGTCTTGAGGTGGGCCGTGCCAGCCCTGCTTTTGCTGCGGCGCAAGGTGCCATCGACGCCCACGATGGGCAGGGAGGCCACCAGTTCGGGCATCACGGGCGAGGTCCACGCAGTCTGCAGCATGCGGCCCAGGGCCTGGGCGCTGATGCGCGCCTCCCGGCTCAGGCCCGCGCCATTGTCGGCCACGGGCATGGGAACATCGCCCCACCGCCCCTGCCACCACTGGCGCAGCGCCTCGCGCGCGCCGTCAAACGTGGCCACGCCGTTCTTCTGCAGCGCCAGCGTCAGGAACACATGCTGCGCCATGACGTTGTTGCTGAATTTGTTCACGTCGCGCACCACCTCGGCCAGGGTCAGCGAAGTGGTGCTGAAAGCCGGACGCAACCCTGCGGGCACCTTGCCCTGGCGCACGCTGCCGGTGAGTTTGCCGCCCATTTCACGCCACATGCCCTCCACGGCCCGCGCGGCAAACCCGGGCGGATCGGCATAGGCCACGGGCCACACACGCTCCCCGCAGGCGGCTGGGTACACCCCCTGGAACGCCGCGCGGGACGGATCGGTCAGCTCGGCCCGCAGGGACGCGCGCCAGTCGCCGCATTCGGCGCCCGGTGCCGCCAGCGGCACGCTCCCCTGGCGCTGCACGCCCGCCAGCGGCGGGTCGTACTGGATGCGGGCGATGCCAGCGGCGGCATCGGGCACAAAGCCCATGCTGACCGACTTGAAATTGAGCAGCAACGCATCGGGTGCGGCGTTGTAGGGGCGCAGGGGCTCACCGTCAAAGCGCGCCGGATCGTGCTCGGGAACCTCGAACGCCGTGCGGTCCAGCACGATGTCACCCACGATGACCTGGATGCCCTGGCCTTGCAGACGCCGGAGCAAGAGCCACAGGCGCTCCATGACCAGCGTGGGGTCCCCTTGCCCCTGGATATAGACATCGCCCTTGAGGCTTCCGCCCTGCACCACGCCGTCGATATAGACCGGCGTCTTCCAGGTGTAGGCAGGGCCCAGCTGGTCGAGCGCGGCAAAGGTGGTCACCAGTTTCATCACCGAGGCCGGGTTGACCGGCTCCTGTGCGCGATGCGCCAGACGTGCGGGCACACGGCCGTCCTGAGCGTCAGCCACCAGCACCGACAAGGCGTCGCGCGGCAGACGGGCACGCGACAGGGCCGCCTCCACTTCGGGGGGCAAGGGGCTGGGCACGGACTGGGCCGACGCGCCAACGGCAGCAACGACCAGGCACGCAGGCAGCACGAAGCGGCGGAACGCCCTGCGGCAAATATCGGAATCAACAGAACACATGCGGCGAGTCTAGATCCCCCACCGCGCTGCGCCGATAATGCCCCCTCCCCCGCTTCTGCCACCCGGCGCCATGCAACTGCTTGCCTTTGACACCAGCACCGACACCCTGTCCATCGCCCTGCAGCGCGGCGATGCCGTGTGGGAGCACAGCGGACCTGGCGGCGCACAGGCCTCCGCCACGCTGATTGCGGCGGTGGATGGGCTGCTGCAGCAGGCCGCCCTCGATCTGGCGCAGCTTGACGCCCTGGTGTTCGCGCGCGGGCCTGGCTCGTTCACCGGGCTGCGCACGGCCTGCGCCGTGGCCCAGGGCCTGGCCTTTGGGGCCGGTGCGGGACGCGGCATTCCCGTGCTCCCCATCGACACACTGGCCGCCGTGGCCGAGCAGGCACGCCACCAGTACGGCTGCACCGAGGTGGTGTCGGTACTGGATGCACGCATGGACGAGGTGTACGTGGCGGCGTACCAATGGCAGGCCGATGCCTGGCACAGCGTGGGCGCTGCGGGGCTGAGCGCTCCCCAGGATGTGCAGGTGCCCCCCGGCTGGACGGTGGCGGGCAATGCCCAGGCGGCCTATGGAGAACGCCTGGCTCCCGGCGCACGGCATGCGCATGCGCTGCCCACGGGCGCGGCCCTGTTGCGGCTGGCGCCCCGCCTGCTGAGCACCGGCCACGCCGTGGCGGCTGCAGAAGCCCTGCCGCTGTACATTCGGGACAAAGTGGCCCAGACGACGGCCGAGCGTGCAGCAGCGCTCGCAGGCGCTGGCCGTTGAAACTCTCCCTGCAATTCCATGAGTGCGTTTGCCCACCCCCCCGACAGCCTTCCGGCACGCTTCGAGAGCTTGTCGCTCGCACGGCTTGATGCCGTGCTGGCGGTGGAGCAGCAAGCCTACTCGCACCCCTGGACACGCGGCAACTTCACCGACGCCATGGCCAGCGGCAACCAGATCCAGTTGCTGCTGGGGGGCGAGCAGCTCCTGGGCTATTTTGTCGCCATGCAGGGCGTGGACGAGGCGCACCTGCTGAACCTGACCGTGGCCCCGGACTTTCAGCGGCAGGGCTGGGCGCGGGTGCTGCTTGACGCCCTCGCCCTGTGGGCCCGGGGCCGGGGCGCGCAGTGGCTATGGCTGGAGGTGCGCGCAAGCAATCTGCGCGCCCGCCAGATCTACGAAGCCAATGGCTTCCGGCGTGTAGGCGAACGCAAACGCTACTACCCTGCGGCCGCTTCCGAGCGCGAGGACGCGGTGGTCATGAGCCGCCCGCTATGAGCCTGCACCTCGATCCCCGCCAGCGGGCGATGTTGCAGGAAATGGGGGTGCGCCTCTGGTGGCCCGGCACGGCTGCGCCCGTCGCCGAGGAACCCCTGCCGGTACGGGCCGCGCCGCCCGCCACGCCGCTGCCCGCTGCGCCCCCTGCTTCCCGCCCAGCACCTTCGGCAGGGCGCCCGGCGCCTGCAGCGCCCCCTGGCCTACATACCTCCACCTCCGTGCGGCAGCTGCACCCACCCCGCGCCCTCTACCCCGACGCGGACCCGCAGCACACTCCGGCCGCGCTGGGCGCGGGCTGGCTCCTCGTAGCCGAAGGCGCCGCGGATGGCGACCCTTTCACAGGTGAATCAGGGCGGCTGCTGGGCAACATGCTGCGCGCACTGCAACTGCACCGGCACCCCCGTGTTTTCCTGTGCACGCTGTCCGCGCCCCACGGCCCGGCCGCCGATGCCCCCCCCGCGGCCGGCACGCTGGCCGAGGCGCTGGCCAGCGTGCAGCCCTCGGTGCTGCTGCTGATGGGCCGTGCCGCCGCCCACCTCGCATTGGGACGCAGCGATCCGCTCGGCCCACTGCGGGCGCAGCCGCACACCGTGGCGGGAGTGCCCGCCGTCGTCACCTACGACGCCGCCTACCTGCTGCGCGCACCCGGCGCCAAGCCGGCCGCCTGGGCTGACCTGTGCCTGGCGCGGGCACTGGCATGCCCCCGTTCCGCAGCCTCCTGATACCGGTGCGACGGCCATGCAGCCGTCACATGCCGGTGCGATAATTCACAGTTCGGATTTTTGGAGAACGTTCCATGGAAGCCTATCCCAGTCGATAGCTTTCAGCTCCCGGGCCAGCGCCGGGGCTGAAAGCGCCCCACACACCTTTGCCGGCCAACATCATCAGGGAGTGAGCACATGCTCAACATCTTCACGCTCGCCAATGGGCGCCTCGTCCAGGAAGAGATCGAATCGCTGGAGGAGCTGTCCCGCTTCCAGCCCATCTGGGTGGACCTCGAATCCCCCACACTCGACGAAAAACGCTGGGTCACGCAGTACTACGGCCTGTCCATCCCCGAGGACGCGATGGACGAGGACATCGAGGAATCGGCCCGCTTCTACGAGGAAGACAACGGCGAGCTGCACATCCGCAGCGACTTCCTGATCGACGACCACGACCAGCCGCGCTCGGTGCGCGTGGCCTTCATCCTCAATCTCATCAACCCTTCGCTGCGCAGCAAGGGGGTGCTGTTTTCCATCCACGACGAGGACATCCCGGTGTTTCGCCTGCTGCGCCTGCGCGCGCGCAGAGCACCGGGTCTGATCGAGGATGCGCGCGAGGTGCTGCTCAAGCTCTTTGACGCCGACGCGGAATATTCGGCCGACACGCTCGAAGGCATTTACGATGACCTGGAAAAGGTGAGTACCCAGGTGCTGGCGGGTGACGTGACCGACGCCCGCGCCGGCGAGGTGCTGTCGGCCATCGCTCGCCAGGAAGACTTGAACGGCCGCATCCGCCGCAACGTGATGGACACGCGCCGCGCGGTCAGCTTCATGATGCGCAGCAAAATGCTCAACGCCGAGCAGTTTGAGGAGGCGCGCCAGATTCTGCGCGACATCGAGTCGCTCGACAGCCACACGGCTTTCCTGTTCGACAAGATCAACTTCCTGATGGACGCCACGGTCGGTTTCATCAACATCAACCAGAACAAGATCATCAAGATCTTCTCGGTGGCCAGCGTGGCGCTGCTGCCACCCACGCTGATCGCCAGCAGCTACGGCATGAATTTCAAGTTCATGCCGGAACTGGAGTGGACGCTTGGCTATCCCTTCGCCCTCGGCCTCATGGTGTGCAGCGCCCTGGTCCCCATGTGGTATTTCCGCCGGCGCGGCTGGCTGAAGTAAGACAACCCCTGTGGCGCGGCGGGGCGGCCCTTGCGCGGCGATCGCTGGTGTGTGCCATGCCCATTGCGAAGCGCCGGGGAATTTCAGTCAAATCCGACCCCAACACCCGTCTATCAAGCGCCGAAAGCTATGTTTTTCATAGTGATTTGAGCAAATGCCGGACGATGTGGTCGGCATAGCGGCTGGCCACGGTCTGGATGAACAGCGGGAAATCGACATGCGCGTCGTCGTCGGCGCGGTCGGAGATGGTGCGCACGGCGGCGAACGGCATGCCGTAGTCCAGGCACACCTGGGCGACGGCGGCGCCTTCCATTTCCACGGCCAGCACATCGTGCCCGGCGGCCACCAGTGGGTCGCGCAGCGCGCGCGAGACCTGGGCGCAGGTCACAAAGCGGTCGCCGCTGGCCATTAGCCCTTCATGCAGGCGCGGCGGCCGCCCATCGGCATGGGTATGAAAATCGGTTATTTCGCCCGCCAGGCAAGCGCTAACAGCTCCTGAAAGATGAGCAGTCAAGGCCGCATCGCAGGGCAGGCGCACGCCGGGGTAGCCGGGCACGCGCCAGCGCTCGAACAGCGGCGAGGCATCCATGTCGTGCTGCACATAGTCCCGCGCCACCACCACGTCGCCCACACGCACGCCCTCGCCCACGCCACCGGCCACACCGGTAAAGACGACGCGCGCCACGCGAAAGCGCTCGGCCAGCACCGTCGCCGTGGTGGCCGCCGCCACCTTGCCGATGCCCGAGAGGGCCAGCACCACGGGCTTGCCGTGGAGCTCCCCCTCCCAGAAGGCGCGGCCGGCGTGCGTGACACGGCGGGCATGGTCCAGGCGGCCAACGAGGCCGGACTGTTCTTCGGGAAGTGCGCTGAGGATGGCGGTGGTCATGGGTTTTCCAGAAACAGAAAGAGCGGCCGAGGCCGCTCCGTATTGTGGCGCACAGGGGCAAGACGCCCCCGGCGGCTCACTTCTTGTCGCGCAGTTCGCGGCGCAGGATCTTGCCCACGGGAGTCTTGGGCAGCTCTTCACGGAACTCGACCACCTTGGGCTGCTTGTAGCCCGTCAGTTCGTGGCGGCAGAACTCGCGCACTGCGTCCTCGGTGAGGTCGGGGTCCTTGCGCACAATGACCAGCTTGACGGCCTCGCCCGACTTTTCATCGGGCACGCCGACCACGGCACACTCCAGCACACCGGGCATGGCGGCCACGACTTCCTCGACCTCGTTCGGGTAGACGTTGAAGCCGCTGACCAGCACCATGTCCTTCTTGCGGTCCACGATCTTGAAGAAGCCGCGCTCGTCCATCACGCCCACGTCACCGCTCTTGAAATAGCCGTCCTCGGTCATGACCTTGGCGGTCTCGTCCGGTCGCTGCCAGTAGCCGGCCATGACCTGCGGGCCCTTGATGGCGATTTCGCCAGGCACACCCAGTTCCGTCACCGTGTTGCCTTCGTCGTCCAGCAGTTTCATGTAGGTGCTGGGCAATGGCACGCCAATGGTGCCGGTGAATTCCGTGGCCGTCACCGGGTTGCAGCTGGCCGAGGGGCTGGTTTCCGACAGGCCGTAGCCCTCGCAGATGGGGCAGCCGGTCTTGTCCAGCCAGAGCTTGGCGACGGCGCCCTGCACGGCCATGCCGCCGCCCACGGACACCTTGAGATTCTTCCAGTTGACGGTGTTGAAGTCGGGGTGGTTGGCCAGCCCGTTGAACAGCGTGTTGACCGCCGGGAAGCTGTGGAAGGTATGCTTGGACAGCTCCTTGAGTACGGCGGGCAGGTCGCGCGGGTTCGGGATGAGGATGGTCTTGCCGCCCATGCGCATGGACAGCATCATGTTCACCGTGAACGCGAAGATGTGGTACAGCGGCAGCGCGCAGATGCTGGTGGGCTGCTCGCCAGCCGGCACCTTCTTCATTACGGGCTCGTTCCAGACCTCGGACTGCAGCACGTTGGCGATCACGTTGCGGTGCAGCAGCACAGCGCCCTTGCTGACACCCGTGGTGCCGCCGGTGTACTGCAGCAAGGCGATGTCGTCGGGCTTGATGTCGGGCTTCTTGAAGGTGCCGCGCGTGCCCTGGGCGATGGCGTCATTGAAGCGCACCGCGTTCGGCAGGTTGTAGGCGGGCACCATTTTCTTGACGTTGCGCACCACATAGTTGACCAGCGCACCCTTGAGCAGGCCGAGCTGGTCGCCCATGGCGCACAGCACCACATGCTTGACGGGCGTGTGGGTAATGCACTGCTCAAGCGTGGTGGCAAAGTTCTCGATGATGACGATGGCCTTGGCGCCCGAGTCCTTGAGCTGGTGCTCCAGCTCGCGTGGCGTGTACAGCGGGTTGACGTTGACCACCACGAAACCGGCGCGCAGGATGGCTGCCACCGTGACCGGGTACTGCGGCACGTTGGGCATCATGATGGCGACGCGATCGCCCTTGGCCAGTCCCAGGCCCTGCAGGTAGGTGGCGAAGGCATTGCTCAGCGACTCGGTCTGGGCGTAGCTGATGTCCTTGCCCATGAAGCTGTAAGCCACCCGGTTGGCGTACTTGTGAAAGGCCTCCTCCATCAGCGCCACAAGGGACGGGTACTGCGAAGGGTCGATATCGGCGGGCACGCCAGGCGGGTAGCTCTTGAGCCAAATGCGGTCGGTCATCTCCAGGTCTCCTGATATGTTTTCACTTACGAATGACCGTGTCCGAACTCTTTCGCACGGTCGTGCTTTTTTCCCGCGGGAATTATGCCTTGTCAGCCCCTGAGCGCGCCCAGCACTTCGTCCAGCATCTTCTTGGCGTCGCCGAACAGCATGCGGTTGTTCTCCTTGTAGAACAACGGGTTGTCCACGCCCGCGTAGCCCGAGGCCATGGAGCGCTTCATCACGATCGAGGTCTTGGCCTTCCACACTTCCAGCACGGGCATGCCGGCAATGGGACTGGCCGGATCTTCGAGGGCGCTCGGGTTCACGATGTCGTTGGCGCCAATGACCATCGCCACGTCGGTGTCGGGGAAATCCTCGTTGATTTCATCCATCTCCATCACGATGTCATAGGGCACCTTGGCCTCGGCCAGCAGCACATTCATGTGGCCCGGCATGCGGCCCGCAACCGGATGGATGCCAAAGCGCACATTGACGCCCTTTTCGCGCAAGGTCTTGGTGATTTCGTACACCGTGTGCTGTGCCTGGGCCACCGCCATGCCGTAGCCGGGAACGATGATGACGTTCTTCGCCTCGCGCAGCATTTCGGCCGTCTCGGCAGCGCTCACCGGCACCACCTCGCCTTGCGGCTCGGCGGCCTCGCCGCTCTTGGCCGGCGCCCCCCCGCCCGAGCCGAAGCCCCCGGCGATCACGCTGATGAAGTTGCGGTTCATCGCGTTGCACATGATGTAGGACAGGATGGCCCCCGAAGACCCCACCAGAGCACCCGTCACGATCAGCAGGTCGTTGCTCAGCATGAAGCCCGTGGCCGCGGCGGCCCAGCCCGAGTAGCTGTTGAGCATGGACACCACCACCGGCATGTCGGCGCCGCCAATGGCCATCACCATGTGCACGCCGAACAGCAAGGCGATCACGGTCATCACGATCAGCGGAACCATGCCTTCGGCGACCGTGGACGCATGAATGAACTCACGGCCGAACCAGATCACCACCAGCAGGCCCGCAAGGTTCAGCCAGTGGCGCGCGGGCAGCAAAAGCGGCTTGCCACCGATCTTGCCGTTGAGCTTGCCAAAGGCAATGAGAGAACCCGAGAAGGTCACGGCGCCGATCAGGATGCCGACATAGATCTCCACTTCGTGGATGACCTTCTCCGCGCCCTGCAGCTGGATCGAGGTATCGACGTAACTGGCGAAGCCCACGAGGCAGGCCGCCAGGCCCACCAGACTGTGCATGAGCGCGACCAGTTCGGGCATCTGGGTCATCTTCACGACCCTGGCCGCATACAGGCCGATGCTGCCACCGGCCACCAGCGCACCGACGATCCATACGATGCCCGTGGAACTGACGCGCGGGCCGAACACCGTGGCGAGCACGGCCAGCCCCATACCGATCATGCCGAACAGATTGCCGCGGCGCGAGGTTTCCGGGTTGGACAGGCCGCCCAGGCTAAGGATGAAGAGAATGGCGGCGCCAAGATAAGCCACCGTTGCGAGACTTTGGGACATGGTTGTCTTCCTCTTTCTTCTTGTTCTTATTTACGGAACATGGCGAGCATGCGGCGCGTCACGGCAAAGCCGCCAAACATGTTGACGGCCGTGAGCACGATGGCCGCAAAGGCCAGCCAGAGAATCAACCCATCCGGGCGCCCATTCACTCCCGCCTCAGGCGGCGCAATTTGCACCAGCGCGCCGATGGCGATGATGCTGGAAATGGCGTTGGTCACGCTCATCAGTGGCGTGTGCAGCGCAGGTGTGACGTTCCACACCACCATGTAGCCGATGAAGCAGGCCAGCACGAACACCGTGAAGTGGCCCAGGAAGGCCGCAGGCGCATAGGCGCCAACGAACCAGAAGGCCAGCGCGGCGACGGCGAAGATGATGGTCAGTGTCTTGGCGGGCAGCGGCCCGCTGCTACCGTGACCATGCCCGCCTTTCTTCTGCTCGACGGGCGCAGCGGCCTGCTTGGGCGCGGGGATTGGCGCGGTCTTGACCGGCGGCGCGGGCCAGGTGATGGCACCGTCTTTGGTGACCGTCAGGCCCCGGATCGCGTCGTCCTCCATGTTGACCACGGCCACACCATCCTTGGCCTTGCACAACTCCTCGATCAGGCGCAGCAGGTTGGTGGCATAGAGCGTGGACGACTGCTTGGCCAGGCGCGAGGGCAGGTCGGTGTAACCGATGATGGTCACGCCATGGCGCACCACGGCCTCGCCGGGCACGGTCAGCTCGCAGTTGCCGCCCTGCTCGCCGGCCATGTCCACGATCACGCTGCCGGGCTTCATCGACTGCACCATCTCGGCGGTGATGAGCTTGGGCGCGGGCTTGCCGGGAATCAGCGCGGTGGTGATGATGATATCGGCGTCCTTGGCCTGGCTGGCGTACATCTGGCGCTGTGCGGCCTGAAAGCCCTCGCTCATGACCTTGGCGTAGCCGCCACCGCCCGAACCCTCTTCCTCGTAATCCACCTTGACGAATTCACCGCCCAGCGACTTGACCTGGTCGGCCACCTCAGCGCGCGTGTCGTTGGCGCGCACAATGGCGCCCAGGTTGGCCGCCGTGCCGATGGCCGCCAGACCCGCCACGCCAGCGCCAGCGATGAACACCTTGGCCGGAGGCACCTTGCCTGCCGCCGTGATCTGCCCATTGAAGTACCGGCCGAAGGCATTGGCCGCCTCGATGACGGCGCGGTAACCGCTCACACCCGCCGTGGAGGTGAGTGCGTCCATTTTCTGAGCGCGGCTCAGGGTGCGCGGCAGGCAATCCATGGCCAGCACGGTAGCCTTGCGGTCGGTGAGCTGCTGCATCAACTCGGGGTTCTGCGCAGGCCAGACAAAGCCGATGAGCGTGCCGCCCTCGCGCATCTGCGCCACCTCGTCACTGCTTGGTGGACGCACCTTGAGAACGATGTCCGATGACGCCCACACCGATGCTGCATCAGACAGCACCTCGGCACCGGCAGCACGGTAGGTGTCATCGGCAAACTGTGCACCATCTCCCGCACCCGATTCGACCGCGACCGTGAAACCGAGTTTGATGAGCTTCTCCACGACATCCGGCACGGTGGCCACGCGCTTTTCGCCGTGAAAGGTTTCCCTGGGCACGCCAATGCGCTGTCCCAAAGAGGTTGGGCTTGCTTGCATGAATGGTCTCCTCCATGTGTGTGATCGTTGGACAGGCCTCAAAGGGCCTGCATGCGCGTGGGTTACGGGACGGATTGGTCCGCGCTTATCTCCCGCACGCACGGTTTTACTGACCACGAGCTTACATGAAGAACCCCCCGGTTCTATCTCCTATCGGACAGGTTCCTGTAGAGAAGAACCCCAAAAACAAAAACCGGCAGCGCAAGGGCTGCCGGTTTGCACTGGGGTGAACCCGCGTGTCAGTGGACCAGTTGGGCCAGTTCACCCGATGCGTACCTCTGCGCCATCACAGCCAGCGGCATACCTTTGATCTTCGGACCCTGACCTTCGCAGCCAAATTCAAGATAGCGCTGCTTGCAGATGGCCCTGGCGGCCTCGCGCGCAGGCTTGAGCCATTCGCGGGCGTCAAACTTCTCCGGGTTCTCGGCCATGAACTTGCGCACCGCACCCGTCATGGCGAGGCGAATGTCTGTGTCAATGTTGATCTTGCGCACGCCGTACTTGATGGCTTCCTGGATTTCGGACACAGGCACGCCATAGGTCTCTTTCATTTTCCCGCCGTACTGGTTGATGATGGCCAGCAGGTCCTGCGGCACCGACGACGAACCATGCATCACCAGGTGGGTGTTGGGGATGCGTGCATTGATTTCCTTGACACGCGAGATGGCCAGCACATCGCCGGTGGGCGGGCGGGTGAACTTGTAGGCGCCGTGGCTGGTGCCGATGGCGATGGCCAGCGCGTCGAGCTGGGTGGCCTTGACGAATTGCGCAGCCTCTTCAGGATCGGTCAGCATCTGGCTGTGGTCCAGCTTGCCAACGGCACCGACACCGTCCTCCTCTCCGGCCTCGCCTGTTTCGAGTGACCCCAGACAACCGAGCTCGCCCTCCACGGTGACACCCACCTTGTGCGCCATTTCGACAACCTTGCGGGTCACATCCACGTTGTATTCAAAGGACGCCGGCGTCTTGCCATCCTCCATCAACGATCCGTCCATCATGACCGACCCAAAATCGAGATCGATGGCTCCTTGGCAGATTTTGGGCGAAGTGCCGTGATCTTGGTGCATGACCAGGGGAATGTGCGGATAGGCTTCGCAGGCCGCCTGGATCAGGTGCTTGATGAAGCTCTCCCCCGCGTACTTGCGCGCACCCGCGCTGGCCTGAAGGATCACGGGCGCCCCCACCTCGTCGGCAGCGGCCATCACAGCCTGGACCTGCTCCAGGTTGTTGACGTTGAAGGCGGGGATGCCGTAGCCATTGCTGGCGGCATGGTCGAGCAGTTCGCGCATCGAGACGAGAGGCATGGTGAGGATCCAAGTGGGTTGAGGGGGGCAACGGCGCACCGGGCGCGGTAACCGCTTCGTAACCCTGGATTTTAGCCGTCCCCAGGGCGCCAGGCCGTTCCGGCGCCTGCCCACACGGCGCGATTAAGCCGGCGTTAAGCGGGTGCAGGTACCGTCGCTCGCCATGCCCCTCCACTTCTTCCGGCGCCAGACCGCCCCCGCGATGCCCCCCTTTGTGGCCCCCCTTGTCTGGACCTTCGTGTGCCTGCTGTGCCTGCTGGCCTGGGACGTGGCGGGCAACGACCGCGCCCTGGCCCACACATTCGGCTCCATCGCGGGCTTTCCCTTGCGCGATCACTGGTTTCTCGTGCAAGTCATGCACGAGGTGCCACGTCGCATGGCCTGGCTTCTGGTGCTATTGCTGGTGGCATCCATTTGGTATCCCTGGGGTCCGCTACGTCGGCTCCAGCGCGGTGAACGGTTGCAGCTTGCGGCGACGACGTTGCTGGCCCTGAGCGTGGTGAGCCTGCTGAAGTACACCAGCACAACAAGCTGCCCCTGGGACCTGGCCGAATTCGGAGGTACGGCACGCTATGCATCACACTGGGCACTAGGCGTGCTGGATGGTGGCAGCGGCAAGTGTTTTCCCGCAGGCCATGCCTCCGCGGGGTTCGCTTTTATGGGCGGCTATTTTGTTCTGCGTGGTCGCCACAACCGGTCAGCGCATCTATGGCTCACAGGTTCGCTGCTGGCGGGCCTTGCCCTCGGCTGGGCGCAACAGACGCGCGGAGCGCATTTCCTGAGCCACACGCTCTGGACAGGCTGGCTCTGCTGGACCACTGCCTGGCTGTGTGACCTTGCGGCGCGGGGGATCAAGGCCCGGAGCCTGGACGCGCCGCGCCCGGATGCATCCACCACAACCACAAGCCTCTGAACGCGTCAGATCGCCCTGCAGATTTTCAGCATATTGGTTCCGCCCGGCGCCCCCATGGGCTCACCACAGGTAATCGCATAGACGTCGCCACTGCTGACAATGCTGCGAGCCTTGAGATGCCGCTCCGCCTGATCGAGCGCGGTGTCGCGATCCGCGCTGGTGTCCATGAGCAGGGGACGGACGTTCCGGAATAGCGCCATTCGCCGTTGCGTTGCGATCTTGGGCGTGAGCGCATAGATCGGAATATGGATACGGTGACGGCTCATCCACAGCGCGGTAGAACCACTGTCCGTCATGGCCACGATGGCCTTTGCACCCAGGTGATGCGCCGTGAACAAGGCCCCCATGGCGATGGACTGGTCGATGCTTGAGAAAACACGGCCCGAAAAGTCGGCGTCCAGCTGAATATCCTCTGCAGCCTCGGCAGCTGCGCAAATCTTGGCCATCTCCTGCACGGTTTCCAGCGGGTACTTGCCTGCGGCGGTCTCGGCGCTGAGCATCACGGCATCGGTGCCGTCAAGCACGGCATTGGCAACGTCGCTGACCTCGGCACGCGTGGGCACCGGATTGGTGATCATGCTTTCCATCATTTGCGTGGCGGTGATCACGACCTTGTCCATGTCGCGCGCCATGCGAATCATCTTCTTCTGCAGTGCAGGCACCACAGCGTTGCCCACTTCCACCGCCAGATCGCCGCGCGCGACCATGATGCCGTCGCTCACACGCAGAATCTCTTCCAGCCGGGGAATCGCCTCGGCGCGCTCGATCTTCGCGATCAGGCCCGGCCGGTGGCGGTAGGGCGCAGCCGCCACGTTGCACAGCTGCCGCGCCATTTCCATGTCGGTGGCATTCTTGGGAAAACTCACCGCCACATAATCGGCCTGCAGGCTCATGGCCGTGCGGATGTCCTCCATGTCCTTGGCCGTCAGGGCCGGCGCCGTCAGGCCACCGCCCTGCTTGTTAATGCCCTTGTTGTTGGAGAGTTCGCCGCCAATCTTCACGGTGGTATGTACGGCCTCGCCGCGCACCGCATCCACGGTGAGGACGATCAGGCCATCATTGAGCAGCAACACGTCGCCAGCACGTGTGTCGCGGGGCAATTCCTTGTAGTCCAGCCCCACGCCGTCCTGGTCGCCCGGCTCGGTGCGCGAAGCATCGAGAACGAACGGCGCACCCGCCTCCAGCAACACCTTGCCCTGTGCGAACTTGCCCACGCGGATCTTCGGCCCCTGCAGGTCAGCCATGATAGCTACCTCACGACCAGCCCTTTGTGCCGCTTCACGCACCATCTGTGCCCGGTCAATATGGTCCTGTGCCGTTCCGTGGCTAAAGTTCAAGCGAACCACATTGACACCCGCCGAGATCATTCGTTCGAGAAGCCCCACCTCGCTGGAAGCAGGGCCCAGGGTGGCAACAATCTTGGTGGCGCGGCGCAACGACATGGACAGCCTCATTGTGTAGATGTAATTGGGTTTCAATTTTCACACGGAATTAGTTACACACCGACAACGAAGTGCATGAAAATCGCCTGAATTTGCAGTTGCCGTTGCAGCGCAACGCTGCATGAGCGGACGCCATCCATTTCAGGTCAAGCAATAAAAAAAGCCGTCTTGCGACGGCCTTTCGAATTTGACGTTACGGTCCGTTCACATGCCGGGCTCAGCGCGGCACCTGCAGCAGACGCTGTACGTCGCGATCATTGGGCAAGGCATAGTCATGGCCCTGGACGATACGACCATCTTCGGTACGCACCAGCTTGAGGCTGACATAAGTGAAATTGGCTGCCGCCGAATAGGTGCCCACCAATACCAACGACGCGTTATGACTGCGCGCGATATCCTTGATCTCCCGAGACAGCAGCAACTCACCCGCCCCTTCCTTGACGAACACATCGCCCCGGAGCTTGATTTCCTTTACATTGAAACCACTGCCCGCCATGACCGACGCATATTGCTCGGACAACGTCCGGCCCAGGGGGGCCGAGCGGCTCAGGTCGTTGACATTGACCACCGTGGCGACAAGCACGGGGCCACCGCCCAGGGCGTGCATGTTGAAACCCGCGACGAGCTTGGTGACAGCATCGCGGTTAGCTTGCAGAAACTGGCTGCTTGCCGCTTCCTGATAGCTCGGCTCAGCGCGCACAGGGACATTGTTGCTGGCACAACCCGCCAGTAATGCGGTGGCCAGTGCGGTCAAGAGTGCATACGATTTCATTGCGAAACCACCTTCATGTTGACGTTCTTGTACGAAGGACGCATGAACAACGGTGTGTCAGCGTTTTCGAGGTAGTACACATCGGTCTTGCGAGCAAGATACTGACCGCCACGCACCACCGTCGTGGTGAGGATCATTTCGGTGTTGGTGGGACCGCCGGAATTGACACTTGCGCCGTAATCCGCCGCAACTGTGAGACCCAGAGTAGCCAGCAACTGCGCATCCAGATGCTCGTGACGCAAACCATAGGCCGCCATGAGTCCTGCGGCAATCATCGTGAACTGGCCCGGGATGAAGTGGGGGCGTTCACTGTTGTGGCGCACCAGCTGAGCGTGGTACGTCACATCCAGAGTCTGACCGGGCATCTGCTGCACTGGCGCACCGCTCTGAACCAGCTTGGTGATCAGGAAATCCCGGAACGCCAGATCAAACGCACTGGGGTTGGCGGGCAATGCCACGTGCAGTTGTGTACCTGGCGCCACACCGGCTTTGTCGAGTGTCGCCAAAGTCTGTGCGACCACATCACGAGAGACCAGCTCCCAGTGGCCTGCAGAGCGCACTTTGGGCTGCACCGTCAATTCAAAATTCTCGGACAGAGGAATGGGCGCCCTTGATGCGCATCCCACCATAGTTGCCACAGCACCGGCCAGCACGGCCAAGCTGATTGCCTTTGAAAACACCATGATTCCCTCCTACGGACTTGAACGACGGGCCCACAGAAAAGCGATATCCCGCACGATTGAAAATAATTCTGGGCGTTATCCTCAACAAAAACAAGAAAAAGATGCTCTAACTGCTCCCGCACGCAAGCGCTTTGTTGTTTTTGTCACAGTCCCAGGCATCCAGCCCCATCAGGCCGAAGCGCGCTTTTCGAGAATTTCGAACGCTTGCAATGTTTTTCCTTCCAGCACTTCAAGAAACGCGCCGCCACCCGTCGAGATATATCCAACATCATTCTCAATACCGTATTTGGCAATGGCCGCCAGCGTATCGCCGCCACCCGCAATACTGAAGGCGGACGATTGCGCGATGGCACGGGCAATGGCGCGCGTTCCATTTTCAAAGGGGGCAAACTCGAAAACTCCCACCGGTCCGTTCCAGACGATCGTACCCGCCTGCGTGAGCTGCGCAGCGAGACGGCCGGCCGTCTCGGGCCCGATGTCCAGAATCAGGTCATCCTCGGCCACATCGGCCGCTGCCTTGACGACGGCAGGAGCATCGGCAGCAAATGTCTTGGCCGTGACCACATCCGTGGGAATGGGCACTTCGGCTCCGCGCGCCTTCATGGTTTCAATCACTGCCCGGGCTTCATCCAGCAACCCAGGCTCAGCAAGGCTCTTGCCAATGGGCAAGCCTGCAGCCAGCATGAACGTATTGGCGATGCCGCCGCCGACGATCAGCTGATCCACATTCTTCGACAGACTCTGCAGGATGGTGAGCTTGGTGGACACCTTGGAGCCCGCCACAATGGCCGCCAGCGGGCGTTTCGGGCTCGCCAGCGCCTGGGTGATGGCGTCGATCTCGGCGGCCAACAGGGGCCCGGCGCAGGCCACAGGTGCAAACTGTGCGATACCGTAGGTCGTTCCTTCGGCGCGGTGCGCCGTGCCAAAGGCATCGTTCACGAAAATATCACACAGTGCCGCGAGTTTGCGCGCCAGGGTTTCGCTGTTTTTCTTTTCTCCAATGTTGACTCGGCAGTTCTCCAGCAGAACGATCTGGCCCGGCTGCACCTGCACACCCTCCACCCAGTTGGCCACCAGTGGAACCTCGCGACCCAGCAGCGCCGACAGACGCGCCGCCACAGGCGCCAGGGAATCATCTGGCTTGAATGCCCCCTCGACCGGACGGCCCAGGTGGCTGGTGACCATGACAGCCGCACCGGCATCGAGCGCCATCTGGATGCAGGGCACCGAGGCGCGGATGCGCGTGTCCTCGGTGATACCCCCCTTGCCATCGAGCGGCACGTTCAGGTCGGCGCGGATGAAAACGCGCTGACCACGGGCTCGGCCCTGGGCGCACAGATCGGAAAAGCGAAGTATGTTCATGGGATGGTTCAGTCTGGCAAGTCGCACATGCGGCAGGGCAGCATTGTAGGCACCCGGACACGGCTACCAACCCAGGCCGATGTGCAACGGCAGATAGACGGACATGCCCACAACGATGGTGCCCAGAATGCCCCGCCGCCAAAAATAGTAGGCCGTGGCGCACAGCACCGACGGCAGGCGCGCATCCCGCAAGGTTCCGATCAATTCTCCCTGAAGCATGAGAATTTCCGGTGCGATCACAGCCGTCAGGGCTGCCAGCGGCGCGTACTTCAACCCCCGCCGCAGCCAGTCGGGCATGGGAATCTCGCGCTCCGGAATCATGAAGAACGCTCGCGCCACCACGGTGATGACTGCCAGTCCCGCAATGGCCAGGGCAAGCCAGAGATCATCGGCACTCATGGCGTGCGGCCTCCGTCACCCGGTGCAGCCGCCTGACCTGGGCGCTCTACCGCCTCCATCAGCAGCCCGGCCGCTACGGCGGCGGCAATCGCCACCAGGATGTTGAGCTTCAGCGGCAGGGCGAAGGCCGCAATGGCGGCCGTGGCGGCCACCCCCGTCGCCAGCCAGGTTGCGCGGTCAAAAAGCAATGAAAGCAGAATGCCCAGGAGGGCCAGCACACCGGCAAAACCCAACCCCCAGGACAACGGGATGGCATGGGCCAGCAGGATGCCCGCAATGGACGGAATCTGCCAGGCCATCCAGTTCACCGATGCCGCGCCCCAGAAATACGGCACCTGTCCGGGACCCGGCCGGGGCTCGGGAAAATGCTTCATGAAAGCCACGAAGATCACATCGCCACTGAAATACCCGATCGCCAAACGTTGGCGCAAGGGCAAAGGCAAAAAGTAGCTGCGCCACAGGGTACTGAATATGACGAAGCGCAGATTCACGCACACCGCCGTGAGCCAGACCACCCAGAGCGGCGCGCCAACAGCCAGCAAGGGAATCACGGCCAGTTGCGCGCTTCCGGCATACACCAGCAGCGACATGAGGAGCGCCATAGGCACGGACATGCCGCTCTTGACCATGGCCACACCGGTCACCAAACCCCAGGCCCCGACACCTACCGCAGGGCCCAGCAGGTCGGAAACACCCTGGCGAAACAACGGATGTCGCACCGTTGCGCCGACGGCAAGCCAGGTCACTCGGCGGCCCCGTCCCTGGGCACGCTCCCCAGCACCATGCCTGGCCGGACATCAAATCCACGCAGAAAATCGGCTGCAGCCAGACGCTTGCCCCCTGCGCGCTGCAGCACGGTCAGACGCAGAGTGCCGCCCCCACACGCAACCAGGATACCTGCGTCACTGATAGACAAAATATGACCGGAGGGCACGTCTGCAAAGCCCTCCAAGCTATCAATTTCACAGTTCCACAGCTTGATGTTTTCTTGCCCCAGGACCGTACTGGCGCCAGGAAACGGATCAAATGCACGAACGCGCCGCGCAATTTCCCCGGCTGGCCGGGACCAGTCCACCAGGCTTTCGGCCTTTTCAATCTTGTGTGCGTAAGTCACCCCATCCTTCGGCTGAGGCACACGCGCCAAGCCCCCCCGCTCCATCTGCCGTAACGCCTGCACGATGAGCCGCGCCCCCAGGTGCGCCAGCCGGTCATGCAGTACGGCTGTCGTGTCGTCCGGCAAAATGTCCATAGCCTCGCACAGCAGCATGTCACCAGTATCCAGCCCGGCATCCATCTGCATGATGGTCACACCCGTCCGCGCGTCGCCCGCCTCGATCGCGCGGTGGATAGGCGCCGCCCCGCGCCAGCGTGGCAGCAGGCTGGCATGAATGTTCAGACACCCTGCGGGCGGCGCATCCAGCACCCACTGCGGAAGAATCAAGCCATACGCGGCCACGACCATGACATCAGCGCAAGCCGCCTCTATGGCGGTACGGGCCTGCGCGGCATCTTCGGGAAACCTGCCATCCAGTCGCAGGCTGCGCGGCTGAACCACAGGGATGCCATGCTCCAGCGCACACTGTTTGACAGGCGACGCGTGCAGCTTCATGCCCCGGCCCGCCGGCCTGTCGGGCTGCGTCAATACCAGCGGCACCGCGTAGCCCGCCTGCAAAAGCGCCTGCAGGGCAATGCGGGCGAACTCCGGCGTTCCGGCAAAAATAATCTTCATGGTGCAAGGCCCCGCAGGGAAATCGATCAGCGGTACCGCTGATCGGCCGCCGGGTCATCGGCAAAATCCACACGGCCCACCATCCCGGAGGCATCCAGATGAATGCGCACCAGCCGGTGCACCCCGTATTCCTGGAAAAAATACGTCCAGACACTTCCCTTTTCGCCATCGGCCACGTGGCGCGCGGGGGGGCCGAAGGTTTGCTGAACCTCTGCAGCACGCCACTGACCGGGCGCGATACCTTCGAACTTCTTCCGGGTCAGCACCTGCTCCACGCCGACCAACTGGCCCGAGGCGTCAAAATCAAAGCTTTGCACCTGACCGGCCTGCGGGCTGTACAGCAGCCGCTGCCCTTCCGGCAACTGGTAGGACGCCCAAGGAACACCCTGGCGGGCCAGCACCTCGTCCACACTCACGCCCGGCGGGACTTCGCGGGACACCGCACAGCCAGCGACCAGCACACAGGCAGTCACGGCGCCGACAACCGAGCGCGGAAACCCGCTCATGCACGGTCCTCGCGCTGACGCTTGAGCATCTTGGATTTGATGCGGTTGCGCTTGAGCGGTGAAAGGTATTCAACAAACACCTTGCCCAAAAGATGATCCAGTTCATGCTGAACACAGACAGCGAGCAGTCCGTCGGCCTCTATCGTGCGCGATTGCCCCTGAACGTCCATCGCACGGACATGCACCGAGTCTGAACGTTCCACGCCGTCATAGATGCCCGGCACGGATAGGCAACCCTCGTCGCCCCGGTGCTTTTCGGCGCTGGCCCAGACAATCTCGGGGTTGATCAGCACCAGCGGCTCGTTTCGCTCTTCGGAGACATCGATGACGACAATGCGCTCATGGACATCGACCTGGGTGGCAGCAAGACCGATACCGTGGGCGTCGTACATGGTTTCCAGCATGTCCGACACCAGGCCGCGAACGCGGTCATCAACCCCCTGCACGGGTTTGGCCACGATGTGCAGCCGGGGGTCGGGGTAACAAAGAATGGGAAGAATTGCCATGAATACGCCAAAAAGATGTCGCTATTTTCGCCACTTTTTTCATCCGTTGCACCCGCTCTACCCAATAATCATTGCCGAATCAAGGGCTTGAGCAGAGAATCTCAGTTGGTTTGTAATGAATTTCGCCGCACACCCCGCTCCGCGCGGTGGATTGCGGTGCCAGCGAGGGGGCGTATTGCAATGCATCAGAACAGGAACGACATGGCGGCATTTTCCGGTATGCAGCGGGCAAGCTTGGGTGCGGTCACCCTTCTTTGCGCCGCTCTGGTCAGTCCTCTGGCGCTGGCGCAAGGCCACCCGGTCACCGACGGCCAGCGCGCCACAGCCCAGCAAGTTGCCGCACAGGGTGTGCCGCTGGCCGAACTCGCGCCAGACGCACCCGACACCTACGTGGTCAAGAGCGGCGACACGCTCTGGGGCATCTCCGGCATGTACCTCAAGCGCCCCTGGCGCTGGCCGGAACTGTGGGGCATGAACCTGCAGGCCATCCGCAACCCGCACCTCATCTTTCCGGGCCAAACCCTCCACCTCGACAAGAATGGCGGCTATGCGCGCCTGCGTGCCGGAGCACCGGGCGCACTCGAAACCGTGCGCGTTTCGCCTCGCACGCGCAGCGACAGCCTGTCGGAATCGGCGCTTCCCACCCTCAAGTCCCATCTGATCGAGCCATTCCTGGTCGAGCCACTGGTGGTGGACGCCGATGCCTTGCGCCAGGCGCCGCGCATCGTTGGAACGACCGAAGACCGTGTTCTCATGACGGCCAATGACCGCATCTACGCGCGTGCAGACGCAGCCAGCCCGTTGCGCGCCGAACCTGGCGAACCGCGCCAGTACCGCATCTTCCGTGACGCGGTCGCCCTCAAGGACCCCATGACTGGCGAAATCCTCGGTTACGAGGCACACTACCTCGGCAAGGCCGTGATGGTGCGCGGCGAGGGCTACGAGGACAGCACCAATGGCAAAGGAGGCATTACCTCCGACTACGTTCCGGCCTCGCTCGACATCACCGCCATCAAGGAAGAAATCCGTGCAGGCGATCGGCTTCTACCTGCGCCCGCCCGCGCCTTCACCAGCTACGTCCCGCACGCTCCTCAGGCGGATGTGGATGCCCGGGTGGTTTCCATCTATGGAAGCTCTGCCCTGGCCAACGCCGCCCAGAACAATGTGATCGCCATCAACCGGGGAACCCAGGACGGCGTGGAAGTGGGCCATGTGCTCAACCTCATGACCAAAGGCAGCAGGATCCGCGATACCACGGCAGAGCAGCGCTCGGAAATCAAGCTCCCCAGCGAGAGCAATGGCGTGGTCATGGTGTTCCGGACATTTGACCGCGTGTCCTATGCGCTCATCCTGGATGTCCGGACACCGGTTCGGGTGGGTGACCGTCTGGTCAATCCGGAATAGCCGGTCAAGCGGCTTGCCTGACCCCTCGCACGCGCTTCGAAACGCCAATCAGCGATGGAGCGCGATGAAATTGCGGCCTGGCTTCGGCTTTCACTCACCCGGGGTGTTGGCAATACGGCAGCGCGTCGACTTCTGGTGGCTTTTGGCGAGCCACGGCGCATTTTCGAACAACCGGCGCAAACCCTCCAGATCTGCGTCACCGCGGCCCAGGCCGACGCCCTGCTGTCGCCACCGCAATCCCTGGAAGCCCTGACCCAGACCACATGGCAGTGGCTGCAGGACACGCCGGAGGGAGCACCTGCACGGGCCCTGGTGCCACTGGGACACCCGCTCTACCCGCTTCCGCTGCTGAACACCGAGGACCCGCCCTTGCTGCTGTACTTCATGGGTGCGGCACGCTTCATGGAGCCTGATGTACTGGCTGGCATGCGCTGCCTGGCCATGGTCGGCAGCCGCAACCCCACGCCTCAGGGCCAGGACAACGCCCTGCAGTTTGCCCGGGCACTGCACACCGCCGGACTGACCATTGTTTCCGGACTGGCGTTGGGAATTGACGCGGCCGCCCACGAAGGCGCGCTGGACAGCGCTGCCGGGTGCGGCCCGACACCCGCCACCATCGCCGTGGTCGGGACGGGCCTGGACCGCGTTTATCCACGCCGCAATCTCGGCCTGGCCCACCGCATCGCCGCACAGGGTTTACTGGTGAGCGAGTATCCGCTGGGAACCCCACCCCTGGCGGCGAATTTTCCCAAGCGCAACCGGATCATCGCCGGCCTCGCCCTGGGAACCCTGGTGGTGGAAGCCGCACCCGCCTCTGGCTCCCTGATCACGGCAAGACTGGCCTGCGAACAAGGCCGTGAAGTCTTCGCGATCCCGGGCTCCATCCATGCCATCCAGTCTCGCGGTTGTCACGCCCTCATCCGCCAAGGCGCCAAACTGGTGGAATCGGTACAGGATGTACTGGAAGAGCTGCAGTGGCCCGCCACGACGCCGCCTGCGCAGACACCCACGGAACCTACTGGCTGCGAAACAACGCATCCCCTGCTCGACACCATGGGTTTCGATCCCATCGGGCTGGATGCCCTGCAAGCCAGAAGTGGGCTGGACACCGCCAGCCTGCAAGTGCAGTTGCTGGAACTGGAACTGTCTGGCATGGTGGGGCGCCTCCCCGGAGGGCTGTTCCAGCGCATGGCGCTGGCCTGAGCCTCGCTCCAGCGCAGGTCAGCCGAGCAGCCGCTCTGGATTGGCGTTGAGCTTGGCCAGCGCATCGCGCGTGGCACGCACCGTCAGCCCCTCTTCTTCGCGGGCCACCAAAAGCCCGGCCTGCAGATACGCACCCAGACGACGCAACTGAATGAGGTAGCTGCTCCCGTTGGTCGCGGCAAACAGGTGCAACTGCTTGCGCTGGCTATGCCAGGCATATTGCACCTGGTTGCTTGCTCCATTGTGATCCAGCGTGAACCAGTTCCCCAGCTGAAGCTCCTGCGCCCAGGCCACCATGGCGTCGTCCACAGGCGCACCGTTGTCGGCCACCACGTGGATGGCCGACGCATCGATGCCGGTCATCATCTCGATGCTCTCGGCATCCAGCGGCAGGTCGCCCATTTCGGCATCGCCAATGAAATCTTCCAGATTCTCCAGCCGCTTGGCCATGGCCTCGATGTGCTCCATCGGAATGGCAGCCGTTTTCGACAGGAAGGCTTCGGCCAGGGTATCCGTGAGGGCCTTGATCTGGGCATCCTGCGCAGCACCGGCAATCCCCATGAGTGCCAGCCCCTGACGCAGCCGCTGCAACAACCCGGGCAGGCTCTGGATGACTTGTGCCCGCTCGCTGCGGTTCGGTTTGGCACTGGCCGCCCAGACCAGATCGGCTGCCGTGCGTTTGAAAGCAATCGTGTCCGCATGCTGGGGACCTTCACGCACGGCGGACAGCGCCAGCACTTCAGCCCAGGTCTTGAACAGGAACTCGCGAATCTCATCGCGCACCGGCATGTCCTTGAGCATGGTGCGCAACTCGATCGTGTACTGGATGGCCAGTGTTTCCTTCTGTTCGACCTGCTGCGCCACGCTCACAAGACGCGAGGTTGCCTGCTTCTCCGTGAGGAACTTGGCCAGGAATTTTTCAAACTCGTCGTACACCAGCTGGAATACCCGGCGCCCCGTTTCAGGGTACTGCTCGATCACCTGCACGATGCGCTTGATCTCAGCTTCCAGCGCACTGCCCGTGATGGAGGTCGCGTCAAACCCCAGGGCACACGACCCCATGCGATCGATAAGCTGCCGCGCCGGATGGTTCAGGTTGCTGAAAAACTCCGGCTCTGCCAGCGCCACGCGCAACACCGGCACCTGCAACCGCGCAAACCACACCCGAACGGCCGGCGGGATGCGGTCCTCCGCCAGGATGCTCTGAAACATCAGCGCCACCACCTCGATGATCGCCTTCTCGCCCTGGGTGTCGGCCTTCTGCTTGAACTCGGTGGCGCGGTTGCGCACCACACCCGCCAGTTGCACCACGGCAGCCGGGCTGTAGTCCTCGACAACCGCACCGCCCACGGTGCTGTAATAGGTTTCGGCCTGCACCCGATGGGCCGCAAGAGCGTGGGCCAGCGCCGCAGAAGCAGGCGGGGCATTCACCATGTCAAACCCCGTGGCTGGCTGGGTCAGCAAACGCCGCAGCTGCCCCATGACGCCATAGGCTCTCTGGCGCGCACGGGCCAAAGGAGTCATCCCGGTCATGGCTGCCATGCTGGTCACAGGAGGCATGCCATGCGCCGTGCCCGAACCGGCCATCGGCGCCATCTGCCCGCGCGCCGATGCCTGGGCCATGGCCCGTGCGGCGGCCATGGCCTCCTGCGACTGCTCCAGGGCCCGCGAGGCCGGTCCCGTCTGCAGCCCCGCAGCCCCGGATGTGGGCGGACGCCGTACCCGCAGATCCTGCTTGGCGGCGATGCCCTGGTTCTGAAGAAAATCGTTGCAGGTCTGGTATACGCTCTGCAAAACTGCCGCTAGCTCTCGCTGCAGGGGGTCGAGCACCGTTTGCAGATCATCGCGCGGCAATCCCGCCTTGGCCCAGCTTTCCACAATCCGCAGCGCCACAGACTCCGGACGCAGAATGTCCGTAGAGGGCAGATCCTGCCCCTCCAGGGCCTGTACGCGCATGCGCAGCGCCTCGAAGGCCGCGCTGACCTGCTCCATGATGGGCAGCGCCATGCGCGAGGCCAGAATCTTGTTTTCGACAACATCGTCGTCGAGCAACTCGAAAGTGGGCTCTGGCGTGCGCAGCCCCGCGCCAGGGGCTGCCGTGGCAGGCGTCTGGATCAGCGCCTCGCGCCAGGCTCCGGCCGTGCCACGGAGCCATTCACCGCTGCACTGCTGGTATTTCTGCCATGCATCCCGCCGGTTCTGCATCTCACGCTGGGTACCCGTCTGGGACATCAGCGTGTTCAGAAACTCCATGAGGGCCTTGTCGATGGCTGGCAGGCCCGCGCAAAGCCCTTCCACCAGCCGCTCACGCACCTGGCGGGCCAGTCTGCGCTGGGGGTGGATGGGCGCTGTGGATGTATGCATTCCGAGATATTAGCCCGGGAATCCCCTCAACGGTTCACACCGTTGCGCCTGCATTGGGGTCGTTTGCATCACCTTCCTTGCGGGATGACTTGACGAGATCCTCGCGCTTGACACCCAGCCACATGGCAATCGCAGCCGCCACGAAGACCGAAGAGTAGATGCCAAACAAGATGCCGATGGTCAGCGCCAGGGCAAAGTAGTGCAGGCTCGGGCCGCCGAATAGCAGCATGGACAGCACCATCGCCTCGGTCGAGGCATGGGTGATGATGGTCCGGCTCATGGTGCTGGTGATGGCGTGGTCGATCACCTCGGCCGTCGTCATCTTGCGGTAGCGGCGGAAGGCTTCCCGGATCCGGTCGAAAATCACCACGGACTCATTCACCGAGTACCCGAGAACCGCCAGCACGGCCGCCAGCACCGAGAGCGAAAACTCCCACTGGAAGAATGCGAAGAAGCCCAGAATGATGACCACGTCATGCAGGTTGGCGATGATCGCAGCCACACCGAATTTCCATTCGAAACGCAAGGCCAGGTAGATCACGATGCCCACGACCACCATGGCCAGCGCCATCAGACCGCCATGCACCAGCTCCTCACCCACCTGCGGCCCCACGAACTCCGTGCGGCGCAGGGTGACAGCGGGATCCTGCGCCTTGAGTGCGCCAATCACCTGCTCGCTCTGCTGGGCCGACGTCACGCCCTTCTGCACTGGCAGGCGGATCATCACATCGCGCGAGGTCCCGAAGTTTTGCACCTGCACATCGGCATACCCCAGGCCCGTCACCGTTTCGCGTACCTTGGCCAGTTCAGCTGGCTGGCTGTAGGCCACTTCCATCACGGTGCCGCCCGTGAACTCCACCGACAGGTGCAGCCCGCGCGAGAACAGGAAGAAAACAGCCAATGCAAAAGTGATGAAGGAAATCGCGTTGAACACCAACGCGTGCTTCATGAAGGGGATGTCTTTTTTGATTCGGAAAAATTCCATGACTTCTTATCCTTGAGCTGGAATTTTCAGAGGAAGCTCATATGCGCGCAGCGCATGTGATGCTGAAACCAAGAACTCCATGGTCTTCCTTCTCTATTCAGGCTTGGCAACGGCCTTGCCGTTGGCCTCTGGCTTCCAGACCTGCCCGATGGACAGGCTCTTGAGCTTCTTCTTGCCGCCGTACCAGAGGTTGACCAGGCCACGCGAGAAGAACACCGCAGAGAACATGCTGGTCAGGATGCCGATGCAATGCACCACGGCAAAGCCACGCACGGGCCCCGAGCCAAAAGCCAGCAAGGCCAGGCCGGCAATCAGTGTCGTCACGTTCGAGTCAAAAATGGTCGCCCAGGCACGCTCATAGCCGGTATGAATGGCCATCTGGGGAGCAACCCCGTCACGCAACTCTTCACGGATGCGCTCGTTGATCAGCACGTTCGAGTCGATGGCGACGCCCAGCGCCAGCGCCATGGCGGCGATACCGGGCAACGTCAGCGTCGCCTGCAGCATCAACAGCACGGCGATCAGCATCAGCACATTGACGCCCAGCGCGATGCTGGAGAACACACCAAACAGCATGTAGTAGACACACATGAAAGCCGCGATGGCCAGCATGCCCCAGACCACGCTGTTGATGCCGCGCTCGATGTTGTCCGCCCCCAGGCTCGGGCCGATGGTGAATTCCTCGATGATCTCCATGGGCGCGGCCAGCGAACCGGCGCGCAGCAGCAGCGCCGTGTCGTTGGCTTCCATGGTGGTCATGCGGCCCGAAATCTGCACACGGCCACCGGCGATCTCGGTGCGGATCACGGGGGCCGTCACCACCTCGCCCTTGCCCTTCTCGAACAGGATGATGGCCATGCGCTTGTTGACATTCTCGCGCGTGACATCGCGGAAGATGCGCGCGCCCTTGGCGTCGAGCGTGAGATTGACCGTCGGCTCCTGCGTCTGGCTGTCAAAGCCCGGCTGGGCATCGGTGAGGTTTTCACCGGTCAGGATCACCTGTTTCTTGACGATCACGGGCAGGCTGTTGCGGTCCAGGTAGCGCTCGGAGCCAAACGGCACCGGCCCCTGGCCGGCCTCGGCCGCGCGCGCCTCGGTGCCTTCGTCCACCAGGCGCACTTCCAGCGTGGCCGTGCGGCCCAGGATGTCCTTGGCCTTGGCAGTGTCCTGCACGCCGGGCAGCTGCACGACGATACGGTCCATGCCCTGCTGCTGGATCACGGGCTCGGCCACACCCAGTTCATTGATCCGGTTGTGCAGCGTGGTGATGTTCTGCTTGAGCGCCTGCTCCTGCACGCGGCGCGTGGCCTCGGGCTTGATGCTGGCGCGCAGCCTGAACTCGGTGCCTTCGGGCGTGACTGCCGTCTGCAGGTCGGGGAACTGATCGGTAATCAGATTGACCGTGGCCACGCGCGTGGCCTCGTCGCGCACCTTGATGTCGATGGCCTGGCCGTCGCGGCTGATTCCGCCGTGGCGGATGTTCTTGTCGCGCAGCGCGCTGCGCAGGTCTCCCGCATACGACTCGGCCTTCTTGGTCAGGGCCGCCTGCATATCCACCTGCAGCATGAAGTGCACACCGCCACGCAGGTCCAGCCCCAGGTACATGGGTTGTGCGTGCAGAGCGGTCAGCCAGGTGGGGGAGCGCGAGATGAGGTTCAGCGCGACGATGTAGGAAGGATCGGCCGCATCGGGCACCAGGGCCTTCTGGATCGCATCCTTGGCCTTGAGCTGGTTGTCGGGCGTGTCGAAACGGGCACGCACCGAGGTGCCATCGAGGCTGACGAAATCTGCCGCCACCCCTGCGGCTTTGAGGGCCTCTTCCACCCTCTGCAGCACGGCGGCATCGACCTTGATCGTGGCCTTGGCCGACGAGACCTGCACGGCAGGCGCCTCACCGAAGAAATTGGGCAGGGTGTAGAGCACCCCGACGAGCAGCGCGATCACCAGGATCGCGTACTTCCAGACCGGATAACGGTTCATGTTTACGCCTTTTCCACGCCCCGCCGGCACACGCCGAGCCAGGGCCGCCCCGCCGCACCCGCAGCGCCCCCCGTTCCTCGCGCAGCGCGAGAGAACAAGGACGGTGCGCAGCGGCTCAGGGAAATGCTCATGGGATTATTTGATCGTGCCCTTGGGCAGCACCTGCACCACGGCAGCGCGCTGGATCTGCACTTCCACGCCCGAGGCAATCTCCACATGCAGGTACTGCTCGCTCAGGCGCGACACCTTGCCCAGCATGCCGCCGCCCACCACCACCTCGTCGCCCTTGGCGATGGCTTCGATCATGGCGCGGTGCTCTTTCTGGCGCTTCATCTGAGGGCGGATCATGACGAAGTACAGCACCACGAACATCAGCACCAGCGGCAGCATGCCCGTCAGCGAGGACATGAAGTCACCGCCACCTGCGGCAGCAGCGGGAGCGGTCTGGGCAAAAGCAGAAGAAATAAACACGGACAGGACTCCACAACGGATGGTCAAAACAGACAAAACCCGCCACGGACGCTCGCTTGGGCGCCCGCCAGGCGGGGAACGGAACATTGTATGCGGGTGTCGGCCCGCGCTGCCACAGCGAAAACCCAGCAGGTTTGCGGGTGTTTGCTGCCATCCAGCCCGCGAGCGCACCGTTAAAAAATATGAATCAAAAGTGACTCCAGCGCTTTACCAGAAAGCGCCAAAAGCTACTTTTTTGATAGCAAATCAATGCGGCTGCGTCGCCCGGCTCAGGCCGCCTGGCGCTCCGGCCGGCTGCGCCACTGGACCATCAGGCCGTCCCACTTGGTACGCGCGGCCTTCAGGTGGCGCTCCTTCACGTGGCCATAGCCCCGGATGTCCTCCGGAATGCGCGCGATCTCGGCCGCCAGCGCCAGCCGCTCGGGCGTCAGGCCGGCGAGCAGCTCCTCGATGCAGGCACGGTATTCCTGGATCAGGGCACGCTCCATGCGGCGCTCTTCGGTCTTGCCGAAGATGTCGAACGCGCCACCGCGCAGCCCCTTGAGGCCACTGAGCACGCCCAGGGCGCGACGCATCCACGGGCCGAACGATTGCTTGACCAACTCTCCCTTGTCGTTGCGCTTGGCCAGCATCGGCGGCGCCATGTGGTGGACGATCTTGTAGTCGCCCTCGAACATGGCGGCGATCTTGTCGGTGAAGGCCTTGTCGGTGTGCAGGCGGGCCACCTCGTACTCATCCTTGTAGGCCATGAGCTTGAACAGGTAGCGCGCCACGGCCTCGGCCAGGCGCGTGCCGCCGCCCAGCTTGGCTTCGGCGGTCCGCACCTTCTCGACAAAGGCCTGGTAGTCCGCCGCGTAGGCTGCGTCCTGGTAGCCCGTGAGGAACTCCACGCGCTGCGCCACCACCTCGGCCAGCGCGGGCTTCTTCACGAACTCGATCACCTGCGCCGCCTGGAACAGCGCCTGCACGGCCGCCAGGTCGTGCGCGCAGCGCCGGCCCCATTCGAACGCGGCCTTGTTGTTGTCGATCTGCACGCCGTTGAGTTCCATGGCGCGCATCAGCGCGGCGTACGACAGCGGCACGCGGCCCTTCTGCCACGCATAGCCCAGCAGCAGCGGGTTGGTGTAGATGCTGTCGCCCAGCAGCTGCACCGCCACTTGTTCGGCATCGAAATGACCGACCAGCTCCGCGCCCACGGCCGCGATGACGGCGCTCTCGCAGTTGCCGCCGGGGAACTGCCAGTTGGGGTTGGTGACGAACGAGGCCGTCGGCGTGCCGTGGGTGTTCAGCGCCACGAAGGTCCGGCCCGGCTGCATCACGGCCAAGGTGTACTTGTTGGCGGCCACGATGGAATCGCAGCCAATCACCAGGTCGGCCTTGGCGGTGTCCACCTTGGTGGTGTAGATGGCTTCGGGCCGGTTGGCGATCTGGATGTGACTCCAGGTGGCGCCGCCCTTTTGCGCCAGGCCGCCCGCGTCCTGCGTGACCACGCCCTTGCCGTCCAGGTGCGCGGCCATGCCCAGCAGCGAGCCGATGGTGATGACCCCCGTGCCGCCCACGCCGCCGACCACGATGCCCCAGGCCTCCTCGGCCACCGGCAGCACCGGCTCGGGGATCGGGGGCAGGCTGGAGAGGTCGCCCTTCTTTTCCTTCTTGGGCTTCTTGAGCTGGCCGCCCTCGATGGTGACGAAGCTCGGGCAGAAGCCGTTGACGCAGGAGTAGTCCTTGTTGCAGGTGCTCTGGTTGATGCGGCGCTTGCGGCCGAACGGCGTCTCCACGGGCTCGACGCTCAGGCAGTTGGACTTGACCGA
>JANJVX010000064.1 GCA_024709845.1 Burkholderiaceae bacterium
GCGGCCGAGTTTTCGGCCAGCGGGCCGCCATCGTCGTAGATGCTGACGGCATGGCCCTGGCGGGCCAGCGCCACGGCCAGCAGCCGGCCCATGAGACCGGCGCCCAGAATGGTGAAGGAGGTGGTTTGGAGGGTCATCGTCGTCCGTCTGTGAAGCTACAGGGGACAAAACGGGCAGGTGCCTGCGCTGGAAACTCCCCACGCCAGCATGACCTGGATCGGGTAACGGGGCGTGGTGCCCCAGGGTGTTTCTCAGTCCGCGCCACGGTGGCGGGACACCCCTGTTTCGTCCTGGGCGGATTACAGCACATCCCGATGGCCCTGGCCTTGACATGGCGCATGCATAATTTTTGCCATGACGCACACCACCCCATCTTCCACGCCGACGCCGCGCTACGCCCGCGTGCTCTCCATCGCCGGGTCCGACAGCGGCGGCGGCGCCGGCATCCAGGCCGACCTCAAGACCTTCAGCGCCCTGGGCTGCTACGGCATGACGGCCATCACCGCCATCACCGCGCAGAACACGCTGGGCGTGCGCGCCATCCACGGCGTGCCGCCGGAAATCCTTCAGGCGCAGATCGACGCCGTGGTCGAGGACATCGGCGTCGATGCCGTGAAGATCGGCATGCTGCACGCGCCCGAGGTGGTGCATGTGGTGGCCGACGCCATCCGGCGCCACCGCCTGCCCCACGTGGTGCTCGACCCGGTGATGGTGGCCACCAGCGGCGACCGCCTGACCACCGCGGAAACCGTGCAGGCCCTGGTGGGCGAGCTGTTCCCGCTGGCCGAGCTGGTCACGCCCAACCTCGACGAGGCCGCACTGCTGCTCGGCCACCCGATCGAGGGCACCGCCGCCCTGGACGACGCTGCGCGCGGCCTGCTGGCGCTGGGTGCGCGCGCCGCGCTGCTCAAGGGTGGGCACCTGCCGGGTAACGAGGTGGTGGACGTGCTGGCCCAGGCCGACGGCAGTCTCTCGCACCTGCGTTCGGAGCGGATTGCCACGCACAACGGCCATGGCACGGGCTGCACGCTGTCGTCGGCCATTGCCGCGCACCTGGCGCTGGGCCTGCCGCTGGTGCAGGCCGTGGCGCGTGCGCGCTCCTACATCCTGGGTGCCATCCAGGCCGGCGCCGCCGTGCGCACCGGCCACGGCCACGGCCCGCTGAACCATGGCTATGCGCCCGTGGCGCAGGTGGTGTTGTAGGTTATTAGGTGTTTTTGGGCTGCAGCGCTTATCCAGAAGGCGCTGGCAGCTATGAAAACAGGAGCTGTCAGGCGCCGCGCGGCCGCGTGGCCCAGGCCAGCGCAAAGCTCAGCGCAAGCGTGGGCAGGGCCGAGCCCAGCGCCGGGGCCACCTTGGGCAGTAGGTGGTAAAAGGCCACGCCCGCCAGCCAGATGGCAATCGGCGCGGCATGGGCCTTGCCCGCCCGCTGCAGCAGTGCGCCCGCGTCGGCGCCGAAGGCCAGGCGCCCCAGGATCACGCCAAACAGCGGCACGAACACCGAGCTGAGCAGCAGCAGGAAGGGCTCCAGGCTGTGCATGGGCAGCACCAGGGCCAGCAAGGTGCAGGCCACGGCCACGACCATGCCCCACTGGCGCACGCTCCAGCGCGGCAGCAGGCTGTGGCTGGAGACGGCGCCCGAATAAGCGTCGCCATAGGCGTTGTCCACCTCGTCGATGAGGATCAGCGACAGCGCGATCAGTCCGCCCTGTGCGAGCAGCAGAGCGGTCACCAGGTCTTTGCTCGGCAGCGTCAGGGCGACGAGCACGCCCAGCGCATAGCACCACATGTTGGCCAGCGCGTAGCCCGTCCAGGCGCCGCGCAGCGCGGCGCCGCCGTGGCGGCCGTGGCGCGCGTAGTCGGCCACCAGCGGCAGCCACGAGATCGGCATGGCGATCACCAGGTCCAGCGCGGGCATCACGCCCATGCCGCCCGTGCCTTTGCGCTGCCAGAGCTGCTCCAGCCCCTGCGTTTGCGCCAGCCCGAGGAACTGCCACGACAGCCACAGCAGCGACAGCACCACCAGCGGCAGCGCTACGCGCGCGATGATGCGGCGCACCAGCTGCACCATGGAGCCGCTGATGAGGAGCAGCACCACGCCGCCCCACAGCAGGGTGGCCAGCACCGGCCAATGCGTGCCCTCCATGCCGCCTGCCTGTCGGCCAATGGCCACGCTGGCGTCGCGCATCACCACCAGCTCGAAGGTGCCCCAGCCGATGAGCTGCACGATATTCAGCACGATGGGCAGGCGCGCGAACGTGCGGCCGTACACCGCATGCATCAGCCCCGCGCTGGCCAGTCCGCTGTCGCAGCCGATCTTGGCCACCCAGCCCAGCAGCCCCGCGCCGAGGATGGAGCCCGCCACGATGGCCAGCATCGCCTCCTGCGTGCCCAGCGCGGGCATCAGGTAGGCGCCCACCTGCATCACCAGCAGGCCCACGCCCAGGCTGAACCACAGCGAGGCATGGTCGTGCCAGCGGAAGACGCGCTGGTCGCTGGCGACGGGGGTCAACGCCTCGTTGGCGGACGGGGTG
>JANJVX010000066.1 GCA_024709845.1 Burkholderiaceae bacterium
TGCCCGTGTCGCAGCGCATCGCCGCAGGCAGCGTGGGGGAGCCCCTGCAGAGCGGCACCGTCGCGCGCATCTTCACCGGCGCACCCGTGCCGCCTGGCGCTGACGCCGTTGTCATGCAGGAAGACTGCGCGGCCCAGGACGACGGCACGGTGCGCGTGCAGACCGTGCCCCGCGCTGGCCAGAACATCCGCCGCGCGGGCGAGGACATCGCCCGGGGCGCCGTGGTGCTGCGCACCGGCACGCGCCTGACCCCCGCCGCGCTCGGCCTGGCCGCCAGCATCGGCCTGGCGCGCCTCCCCGTGGCGCGCCGCCCGCGCGTGGCCCTGTTCTCCACGGGTGACGAACTGGTCATGCCCGGCGAGGTGGCGCCCGAGAGCCTGCCGCCCGGTGCCATCTACAACAGCAACCGCTTCTTCCTGCGTGCCTTGCTGCAGCGCCTGGGCTGCGAGGTCACCGACTGCGGCAACCTGCCCGACCAGCGCGAGGCCACCACCGAAGCCCTGCGCGGCGCCAGCGAAGGGCATGACGTGGTGCTGACCAGTGGCGGGGTTTCGGTGGGCGAGGAAGACCACGTCAAGCCTGCCGTGCAGCAACTCGGCCACCTCGACCTGTGGCAGATCGCCATCAAGCCTGGCAAGCCGTTTGCCTGCGGCAAGGTGGGCGGCGCGCACTTCATCGGCCTGCCCGGCAACCCGGTGTCCAGCCTCATCACCTTCCTGGTGCTGGTGCGGCCCTTCCTGCTGCGCCTGCAAGGGGTGCAGGAAGTTGCTCCTGAAACCGTAGCTGCCAGCGCCCATTTCAACTGGCCAAAGCCCGAAAAACGCCGTGAATTCCTGCGCGTGCGCCGCAACGCGGCGGGTGGGCTGGACCTGTACCCGCACCAGGGCTCGGGCGTGCTCACCTCCGCCGTCTGGGGCGACGGCCTGGTGGACCACCCGGCCGGCCAGACCATTGCGCACGGCGACACCGTGCGTTTCATCGCCTTCTCGGAACTGATGTAAACATGAAGATCACCGTGCGCTATTTCGCTTCCATCCGCGAGGCAGTGGGGCAGGGCAGCGAAGCGGTGGACACCGCCGCCGCCACGCTGGGCGCGCTGCGCGATGAACTTATCGCGCGCGGCGGCGCGCATGCCGCCAGCCTGGCGCATGGCCGGGCCGTGCGCATGGCGCTCAACCAGGTGCTGAGCGACGAGGACGCCGTGCTGGCCGAAGGCGCCGAGGTGGCGTTCTTCCCGCCGGTCACGGGCGGCTAGTTCTTTACCTGAATGCGGGCGGCCGTGGGGCAGGGGAAAACCCCGCGCTGACGATTCTTCCGCGTCCGCTTGAAAAAACATCATCGGACCAGGGCGCCCATGCGCGCGGCCCCTCCGTTAGTCTTGCGCCTTCGTGCACGTTCCACGGCCCGCGCCCCATGACAGGTCTGGCAGGGCGGCCGCCGTGGCGGCGTGATGTCCGGTGGGTGCGCGGGATGCCAGCCCGCCATGAACCCGATGCAGGCGGCCCATGCGAATCCTCGACCTTGCCTTCCACCCTGCAGCCTGGCTGCTACGCTCCCTGGGCCTGCGCGCCCGGCTGGCCCTGCTGGCAGGTCTGATGCTCGCGCCCGGGCTGCTTGCCGGCGTGGCCGCCTGGGGCGGCGCGCAGCCGTGGCTGGGGCTGCGCGGCGCGCTGTGGTGCGTGCTGCTGTACCTGTTCGCCGGATTCGCCCGCGAACTGCTGTGGCAGGCCGGGGCTCTGGCCCGCATCGCCCGCAACAACGCACGGGGCGACCTGTCCCAGGCCGTGGTGGTGCCCGGCCGGGGGGAACTGGCCCAGGCAGGGCAGTACCTGGAGTCCATGAACGAGAACTTCTCGGGCCTGGTGGGCACGGTGCGCAACCAGGCCGTGCACGTGGCCCAGGCCGGCAACTCCCTGACGGCGAGCATGCAAGACCTGGCGCAGCGCACCGAGGCCCAGGCCGCCAGCCTAGAGCAGGGCAGCGCCAGCATCGGCGCGCTCAGCGAATCGGTGCAGGCCACGGCGCAGCGTGCCAAGGCGGTGGACGCGCTCACGCGCCGCGTACGCGCCGAGGCGGATGCGGGCGCCGCGGCCATGGAGGCCGCCGTGGGGGCCATCGGCGACATCGCGGCGGGCTCGCGGCGCATGGGTGAGATCGTGGGCGTGATCGACGGCATCGCCTTCCAGACGAACATCCTCGCCCTCAATGCCGCCGTGGAGGCGGCACGGGCGGGCGAGAGCGGGCGGGGCTTCGCTGTCGTGGCCAACGAGGTGCGCACGCTGGCGCAGCGCTGCGCCACGTCGGCGGGCGAGATCCGCACCCTGATCGAGCACGCGGGCCGCCAGGTGGACACGGGCGTGGCGCGCACGGATGGCGTCAAGGACCGCCTGCGCACGGTGGTCCAGGGCGTGCGCGAAGTGGCCGACGGCCTGGCCGCCATCGCCACGGCCAGCGATGAGCAGAGCATGACCCTGGGCGAGGTGGCGCAGGCGGTGCGGGAGCTCGACCAGATCACGCAGCGCAACGGCAGCATGGTCGAAGAGGCCCTGCATTCCACGATGGGGTTGCGGGACCGGTCCTCCAGCCTCAGCGCCTCGGTGGCCGCCATCCGCCTGCGCCGGGGCACCGCCGACGAAGCCCATGCGCTGGTCTGCCGGGCCCTCCAACTGGTGGAGCAGCAGGGGCTGGCGGCCGCCGCGCGGGCGTTCCACGACCCCGCCGGGGCGTTCCGCGACCGCGATCAGTACATCTTCGTGTTTGACCGGCAAGGCGTTTACCAGGTGTTCGGTTCCACGCCCGAGAGGGTGGGGAAAACCGTGCACGATGTTCCGGGCCTGGATGGCCCCCTGGTCTTGCGCGAGTTTTTCGCGGCGGCACAGCGCGGCGGCGACTGGGTGGACTACGAGGTGGTGAACCCGGTCACCGGTGCCGTGGATGAAAAAACCTCTTTCATCCTTCCGCTGGGTACGGACCGCGTCATAGGCTGCGGCGTCTTCAAGCCCAAGGGGGGCTTTCGGCTGCAGGCGTGAGCCCCACCCTGGCCGCGCGTTGCCTCAGCGTCCGTCGCGGATGCGCTGTTCCGACAGTTCGTGCAGGTACACCTCCAGGTTGGTGTAGCCGGGCACGCCGATCATGGGCATGGAAAGCTGTGTGCCGTTGTGGTCCTGCACCAGCGGGTTCAGGCCGTGGGCGGTTTCCCAGGCATCGGGCATGCCGTCGCCATCCGTGTCTGCGGGCGGTGCGGGAGGGGTGGTGAAGGGCAGGGCACTGCCGTCGCCCGCCGGGTTGATGTGGCGCGGCTGCAGGCTGATCTGCCCACGGGCGACGGCATCCATCAGCCGTCGATCCATGGGGTCCCGCGGAAAGGCGCCGGCGCGTGCCACTGCCAGCGGAGCCAGGTGCTCCGCGCGGTCGTATCCGATGAACGGAAAGCCGTGCCGCTGCCCCACGGAAAAGCCGGGCAGGCTGGCCGGGGGCTGCGCATCGGGGTAGTCGTTGCAACAGTACATCAGGGCGTAGTCGCTGCGGTCGGGATAGAGGTTGAGGCGGTTGCCCGAGAACCATGTGGCGGTGTGAGGCGGGGTGCCCAGGGGGGTGGCCATGTGGATCAGGCCGTAACGGAAGGGCTCGGGCTGGCTGGCATTGCGTACCACGGCCTGGTTGGCGGCCAGGTTCATGCGGTAGTAGATGGGCTGGCCTGCGTCGGACGCCGAAACCGTGGTGTTGTTCACATCGATGAAGTAACCCATGTCCCAGTACAGGTTGTTGGACAGCTCGATGTCCATCATCGAACCGGCCGCTGCGGCGCTTTCGCGTGACAGCTCGGGGTAGCGCCCGAGGATGCGGTTGAACACGTTGTGGTGCAGCGCCAGCCGCGTCAGCTCGTAGCCCTGGGTGGGGTTGCTGTAGTTGACCAGCACGCCACCCCGGTCGGCATGGTCGCCCACGGTTTCGGCAATGAGGGTGTTCTGCAGCGTGATGTCCTGCGCGTAGGAAATCTCGACGGCCTCGTCCGTGGCGCCGCCGATCGAGATCTGGTCCACGATGGCGCGGCGCGTGTAGCGCAGGCGCAGGCCATCGTCGTGCTGCCCGTCGGGCCGGATGCGCACATGGCGCAGGATCCAGTTGTCGGCCTTGCGGCTGCCAGCGGCACAAGCCACGTTCTGATCGCAATAGGGCACTTCCGTCGTGTGAAGCTGGCGGATCGTGATGCCGCCGGGGGAGGTGTGCCCCGCAATGGTGACATCGCCACGCGTGAGATGGATGGCGGCATCGATCAGACCGCTGACGGCAAATACCACGGTGCGCGGGCCTTCTTCATCCAGCGCGGCCTGCAGGGAGCCCGGGCCGTTGGCGTTCAGGTTGGTCACGGTGATCACGCGGCCGCCGCGGCCGCCCGTGGCCTGTGCGCCAAAACCGGCTGCGCCGGGGAAGGCCTGGGCAGATCCGTCAACCCAGGACCCAACGTGAACCACTTCAAGTTGTGCACCTTCTACGCGGGCGCCTACATATGCATGGCCTTCAAAAACCAAGGTTGGAAGATGGAGCGTGGCGGTTGCTGGATCAAGGCTGAACGTGTTGGCTCGTCGGTCGTTCAGGTGAACCGCAGAAAGGCCTAATACACGCAGAACCACATCGCGATAACGGGTAGGATGGCCCGCCAAGCCTATCTCTGTGATTGTCAATTCACTCGAGTCGCTGTTGAATGATGATGAAGCCGCGTGGGCAGACAGACCGAACAGAAGCCCGACGAGAAAAAAAGGAAAGCGTGGCATGGAAACTCCTCAAACCCGCACCTTCCAGCGCGACCAGCCCATCTTATTCCTGTAGCGGCAGAGTTGAAAGAGGTCTCGGTCACTCTGGATTGCCCAGCCGGGGGCAAGGCCACTGCAGCAACTCGGCCAGCCGTGTCGTGACCCACGTGGCCTCCTCTGTCGCGAGACCCGCATCGTCCACGCACAGCCCGGCGTGGATGCGTCGCAGGATTTCTGCCTCTGACGGGGCCTGCACGTGGTACAGCGTCTGTGCGTGCTCCACCAGATGGTTGGCAAGGTCTTCACACAGCTCGTAGCGTTGGCGCACC
>JANJVX010000084.1 GCA_024709845.1 Burkholderiaceae bacterium
GCCAAGAACTTCACCGCCATGCTGCGCCTGGACCACAACCGCGCTGCCTCGCAGATCGCCACCAAGATCGGCTGCGCCGTGGGCGACATCGAGAAGCTGGCCGTGTGGGGCAACCACTCGCCCACCATGTACGCCGACTACCGTTTCGCCACCGTGAACGGCAAGTCCGTCAAGGACACCATCAACGACCAGGTCTGGAACGCTGAAGTGTTCCTGCCCACCGTGGGCAAGCGTGGCGCCGCCATCATTGCCGCCCGTGGCCTGTCGTCGGCTGCCTCGGCCGCCAACGCCGCCATCGACCACATGCGCGACTGGGCGCTGGGCACCAACGGCAAGTGGGTCACCATGGGCATCCCGTCCAAGGGCGAATACGGCATTCCCGCTGAAGTGATGTTCGGTTACCCCGTCACCTGCGAAGGCGGCGAATACAAGATCGTCGAAGGCCTGCCGATCGATGCCTTCTCGCAAGAGTGCATCAACAAGACCCTGGCCGAGCTGCAGGGCGAGCAGGACGGCGTCAAGCACCTGCTGTAAGCCGCATCCATGAGCGACGCCGGGCCGCCCCAAGGCGCGAAGGCCCCCGTGGGGGGGCGCGCCGTACACGCAGTGACAAGCGTGGGGGCCATCTCCCATCCGCGCGACATCCTGCTGGGTGCACAGGCGGCGGCGGGGCTGCTGCCGGTCTGTGACCACTACAGCGGCGCCCCCGCGCGGATGCGCAAGAGCCTGCAACTGCAGGCCGAGATGATGCAGGAGTTCGGCGCCTGCGTCTTCGACGTCACGCTGGACTGCGAAGACGGTGCCCCCGTGGGCGCCGAATCCGAGCATGCGGCGCTCGTCGCGCAACTGGCCTGCGAAGCTGCACCCGGCGCAAGGGTCGCGGCACGCGTGCATCCGGTGGACCACCCGGCGTTCGCCAACGACATGGCGACCATCGCCAGTCAGGCCAGCCATCGGCTGTGCCACATCATGATTCCCAAGGTCGAGTCGGTCGATGACATCCTGGTGGCAGAGCGTGCGCTGGAGCTTGCGGGCGCGGCCCATCTGCCGCTGCATGCCCTGATCGAATCCCCGGGCGCGGTGCACCGCGCCTTCGACATCGCTGCACACCCGCGCGTGCAGAGCCTGAGCTTCGGGCTCATGGATTTCGTTTCGGCCCACGGCGGTGCCATTCCCGCGTCGGCCATGACTTCGGCCGGGCAGTTCACGCACCCGCTGGTGGTGCGTGCCAAGCTGGAAATCGCTTCGGCCTGCCATGCGTATGGCAAGGTGCCGTCGCATTGCGTGGTGACCGAATTCAGCGACAAAGAGGCTCTGCAGTCGGCCACCCGTCGTGTGGCGCGCGAGCTGGGGTACACACGGATGTGGAGCATCCACCCGGCACAGATCCGGCCGATCCTCGAAGCCCTCTCCCCAGCGATGGATGAGGTCTTCAATGCTTCAAAAATCATAGCTGCTGCCGTAGATTCTGACTGGGCTCCCATCAGTTTTGATGGGGTTCTTCATGACCGTGCCAGCTTCCGCTATTTTTGGCAGGTGCTGGAGCGGGCCCATCAGACAGGACGGCACTTGCCGGCTGATGTACAACATTGGTTTGTACCATCCCGTTCCTGAACCCATTCCTACCGCTGGAGGTCTCCCATGAAAACGCTGCTCGCAACCGCCATGATTGCACTGGTGCCCGGCCTCGCCCTGGCACAGTCCCAGACTGCGCCCACCAAGCCCAAGACGATCAACAAGGCTGCTGTGGCCAAGAAGGCCCCCGCCAAGAGCAACAAGGTCGTGGTGGCCAAGGCCGAGCCCTCCAGCAGCCGAGTGCAGATCAAGAGTGCCGCCAGCCAGGTTGCTGCGGGTCTGGTGGCGGCGCGGGCCGCGCTCACCCCGGAAGAGCTGTCCATTGCCGAACGCGTGCATGTGGGTCAGATCCCCTGCGAGCTGGGTGCCTCGGTCAGCGTCGCCGCCGACCCGCAATCTCCCGGGTACTTCCACGTGGGCGGCAAAGGCTTCAAGTACCACATGGCACCGGTCACCACGTCCACGGGCGCGGTGCGCCTGGAAGACCACCATGCCGGCGCTGTGTGGCTGCAGATTGCCAACAAATCCATGCTCATGGACCAGAAGAAAGGTCAGCGCCTGGCCGATGAATGCATGAGCCCCGAGCAGGTCTTGGTGGCAGCCGCCATCAAGCAAACCCCTCCCCCCAGTCTGCTGGATGCACCAGCCGCCAGGTGATGCCTCTGCAGGCTGACTGAAATACAGCACCCGTTGAACCCGATGAACAGATGTAACCGGAGAAAAAGTAAATGTTGAAAGCCTACCGTGACCACGTGGCCGAGCGCGCAGCGCTGGGTATTCCGCCACTGCCCCTGGATGCCAAGCAAGTCGCTGACCTGATCGAGCTGATCAAGAACCCGCCCGCTGGCGAAGACGCCTTCCTGATGGATCTGCTCACGCACCGCGTGCCCCCGGGCGTGGACGATGCCGCCAAGGTCAAGGCCTCGTTCCTGGCCGCTGTCGCCCATGGCGATGTGAAGGTGGGCCTGATCTCCAAGGCCAAGGCCACCGAGCTGCTGGGCACCATGGTGGGTGGCTACAACGTGCACCCGCTGATCGAGCTGCTGGACGACGCCGAAGTGGCGGGCGTGGCCGCCGATGCGCTCAAGAAGACGCTCCTGATGTTCGACTTCTTCAACGACGTCGCTGCCAAGGCCAAGGCCGGCAATGCCAAGGCCAAGGAAGTCATTGAGTCGTGGGCCAACGCCGAGTGGTTCACCAGCCGCCCCGAAGTCGAGAAGAAGATCACCGTCACCGTGTTCAAGGTGCCGGGCGAAACCAATACCGACGACCTGTCGCCCGCGCCCGACGCCTGGAGCCGCCCCGACATCCCGTTGCACTACCTGGCGATGCTGAAGAACACGCGCGAAGGCGCTGCCTTCAAGCCCGAAGAAGACGGCAAGCGCGGCCCGATGCAGTTCATCGACGACCTGAAGAAAAAGGGCCACCTGGTGGCCTACGTCGGCGACGTGGTGGGCACGGGTTCGAGCCGCAAGTCGGCCACCAACTCCATCGTCTGGGCCACCGGCCAGGACATCCCCTTCGTGCCCAACAAGCGCTTTGGCGGCGTCACGCTGGGCGGCAAGATCGCCCCCATCTTCTTCAACACCCAGGAAGACTCCGGCTCCCTGCCGATCGAAGTGGACGTGTCCAAGCTGGAAATGGGTGACGTGATCGACGTGCTGCCCTACGACGGCAAGATCGTCAAAAACGGCGAAACCGTGGCCGAGTTTGCGCTCAAGAGCCAGGTGCTGCTGGACGAAGTGCGCGCCGGCGGCCGTATCAACCTGATCATCGGCCGCAGCCTGACCGCCAAGGCCCGCGAATTCCTGGGCCTGGCCGCCTCCACCGTGTTCCGCCTGCCCCAGGCACCCGTGGACACTGGCAAGGGCTTCACCCTGGTGCAGAAGATGGTCGGCCGCGCCTGCGGCCTGCCCGAAGGCCAGGGCGTGCGCCCCGGTACCTACTGCGAGCCGCGCATGACCACCGTGGGTTCGCAAGACACCACCGGCCCCATGACCCGCGACGAGCTGAAGGACCTGGCCTGCCTGGGCTTCTCGGCCGACATGGTCATGCAGTCCTTCTGCCACACGGCCGCCTACCCCAAGCCCGTGGACGCCAAGATGCACCGCGAGCTGCCCGCCTTCATCGCCAACCGTGGCGGCGTGGCGCTGCGCCCGGGTGACGGCGTGATCCACAGCTGGCTCAACCGCCTGCTGCTGCCCGACACCGTGGGCACCGGTGGCGACAGCCACACCCGCTTCCCCATCGGCGTGTCCTTCCCCGCAGGCTCCGGCCTGGTGGCATTCGGTGCCGCCACCGGCGTGATGCCCCTGGACATGCCCGAATCGGTGCTGGTGCGCTTCAAGGGCCAGATGCAGCCCGGAGTCACCCTGCGTGACCTGGTGCATGCCATCCCGCTGTACGCCATCAAGGCGGGCCTGCTGACCGTGGCCAAGGCCGGCAAGAAGAACATCTTCTCGGGCCGCGTGCTGGAAATCGAAGGTCTGCCCGACCTGAAGGTCGAGCAGGCGTTCGAGCTGTCCGACGCCTCGGCCGAGCGCTCCGCCGCCGGCTGCACGATCAAGCTCAACCCCGAGCCGATCAAGGAGTACCTGCGCTCCAACATCGTGCTGATGAAGAACATGATCGCCGACGGCTACCAGGACGCCAAGACCCTGGCGCGCCGCATCGAGAAGGTCGAAGCCTGGCTGGCCAAGCCCGACCTGCTCGAAGCCGACAAGGACGCCGAGTACGCCGCCGTGATCGAGATCGACCTGGCCGACATCACCGAGCCCATCGTCTGCTGCCCCAACGACCCCGACGACGCCAAGTTCCTGTCCGAAGTGGCCGGTACGAAGATTGACGAGGCCTTCATCGGTTCGTGCATGACCAATATCGGCCACTTCCGCGCCGCCGCCACCGTGCTGGGCGGCGCGCGTGACATCCCTGTCAAGCTGTGGGTGGCACCGCCGACCAAGATGGATGCCTCCGAGTTGATGAAGGAAGGCCACTACGCCAACTTCGGCGCCGCCGGTGCGCGCACCGAGATGCCCGGCTGCTCGCTGTGCATGGGCAACCAGGCCCAGGTGCGCGAAGGCGCAACGGTCATCTCCACCAGTACCCGCAACTTCCCCAACCGTCTGGGCAAGAACACCAACGTGTTCCTGGGCTCGGCCGAGCTGGCCGCTGTGGCATCCAAGCTGGGCAAGCTGCCCACCAAGGAAGAGTACCTGGCTGGCACCGGCGTGATCACCGCCAAGGCCGACCAGATCTACAAGTACATGAACTTCGACCAGATCGAAGAGTACGCCGAAGTGGCCAAGGGCGTCACCGTCTGAGGCCCCTGCCGCGCACAGCAAAAAACCCGCCTCGGCGGGTTTTTTTGTTGCCTGGTTTCCGCAAGGGCCGCGCAGCCGCGCGAGCTGCCGCACCAGCCCCAGCCCGGGCAGCGGCGGTGCATCCGTCTATCGGCGCGCCTGGACGTAGGGGGGAATCAGGTTCAGATCCAGCGGATGGCCGTGGGCGTCTCGGATGTAGGTGATGACCTTGAAGGCCGATGCCTGTACGCGGTCCGGCAGGCGCACGAAGTTGTTTTCCTGGACGAGGGTATCGCCATGCAGAAACGACCAGACGATGAACTTGAGTGCCTGGGTTGTCTGCTCCGCATTTTTCGTGATTCTGGGAAAAACCACAAACGTACCCATGGTAATGGGCCATGCGGATTTTCCAGGCTGTTGCGTCAATGTGCGATGAAAATCCCCGGCAGTCGCCCATTCGCTGTTGGCCAGGGCGGACCGGAAGGCTCCGACGGATGGTTTGATGAAATGCCCATCGGCATTTTTCATCTGCACCGAAGCCAGACCATATTCGGCAACATAACCAAAGTCCACATAGCCGATTGCTCCCACGGTGTCACGCACGCCCTTGGCAACGCCTTCGCTGCCCTTGAAAGCCAGATGCCCCTCGGGCCACTGGATGCGGGTGTTGGCCCCGTGGGCGGACTTCCATTGCGCGCTGACCTTGCCCAGATAGTCTGCGAAGTTGTAGGTGGTGCCGGAGCCGTCGGCACGGACCACCAGCCGGATCGGCAGGTCGGGCAGCGCAATATCCGGGTTCAGCGCCACGATTTCGGGTGCGTTCCAGTGGGCGACCTGGCCCATGAAGATGCGGCTCAGCACCTCGCCCGTCAGGCGCAGCTGTGCATCCTGAACTTTTGGCAGGTTGACGATGGGGCTGATCCCCGTGATGGCCACCGGCAGGGCGACCAGTCTGTTGTCGCCGAGCTCCCGCTCGGACGGGTAGACATCGGTGGCGCCGAAGCCGACCGCCTGCTGCTGGATCCTTTGCATGCCCGCACTGGAGCCCACCGGCTCGTAGCCGACGGTGGAGCCGGTGGCCTTCGTGTAGGCCCTGGCCCAGCTGCGGTAGATGGGGGCCGCGGCGGAGGACCCGGCGCCGGTCACGGCTTGCGCGGCCACATCGCCCGCCTGGGCGAGTGTGAGGGTCAGCATGATGACAAGGGCGTGAATAGTCTTCATGTATTGATGGTGATTATTTGTTTGAATGTCTTTGTCGTTATGAATGGACTTTTCCGCAGGACAGATTAGCAAGGAAATATGTCATTTTGATGGAGGGCAATCGGGCTTTCTGTTCCGCGTTATTTCATGGTTCTGTCATTTGAGGCGATTAGCATTTTTATCTCCGGACGGGCTTTCTGCCGCGCTGGCGGCGGGGGCCGTGCCTATTTGGGAGGATTATTCTGATGCTTCAAAAATTGAAAATTGGAACCAGGCTGGCCCTGGCGTTTGCTGTGCTGCTGCTGCTGATTTCCGCCCTGGCGGCGGGCGGCATCAGCGGCGCCAAGCGCCTGACGGAGCGCAGCGCCGCGTTGTATGGCGAGCGCACGGTGCCCCTGGGTGTGCTGGCGGAAATCAGCCACCTGACCCAGCGCAACCGCGTGCTGGTCATGGACATGCTGATGGACCCCGGTACCAGCAACCTGCAGGCCAGCCACGCGGCCCTCACCGCGAATGTCGAGCGCATCCGCACGCTGTGGCAGGGCTATGCGGCCAGGCCGCACGGTGATGAAGAACGGGCTCTCGCGCAGGTCTTTGCCGCCGCCAACGACACCTATCTCAACCAGGGGTTGATCCCGGCATCGGCTGCGCTGGTAGCGGGCAAATACGACGACGGCTCCGAGCTGTATATCAGCCAGATTCGTCCCAACGCTGCAAAGGTGCAGGCGGCGATCGAGCGACTGGTGGCCTTGCAGATCAACGTGGCCGCCGAGGAGTCCGGCGCGGCCCGGCAGATGAGCGAGACCATCCACATCTGGATGCTGGCGGCCACCGCGCTGGCGCTGCTGGCCGGCGCTGCGATGGCCTGGGTGATCACCCGCTCCATTTCGCGGCCCCTGCGCCAGGCCGTGGCGCTGGCCCACCGGGTCGCCGGGGGCGATCTGAGTGCGCGGATCGAGGTCTGTGGCAGCGACGAAACTGCGGAACTGCTGGGCGCACTGCGCGAAATGAACCACCAGCTGGTGCGGGTGATCACCGAGGTGCGCGAAAGCACCGCGACGGTGGCCAGGGAGGCCGTCCAGATTGCCGGAGGCACCGAAGACCTGTCACGGCGCACCGAGGTGCAGGCCTCCAATCTGCAGGAGACGGCCGCATCGATGGAGCAGCTCACCATCACCGTGCAGCAAAACACCGACAACGCCAGCCGCGCCAACGCGTTCGCCCAGGAGGCCAGCAAGGTGGCCAACGAGGGCGGCAGCGTGATGCGTGACGTGATTGCGACCATGCAGGAGATCAACGCCCAGTCGCAGAAGATCGCCGACATCATCAAGGTGATCGACGGCATTGCATTCCAGACCAACCTGCTGGCGCTCAATGCCGCCGTGGAGGCCGCCCGTGCCGGAGAGCAGGGCCGGGGCTTCGCGGTGGTGGCGGGTGAAGTGCGCGGGCTCTCGCAGCGCAGCAGCTCGGCGGCCCGGGAAATCCGCAGCCTGATCACGGACAGCGTGCGCAGCGTGGAACGCGGATCGGCGCTGGTGGGTCAGGCTGGCGAGCGCATGGTCCATACCGTGCAGCATGTCGACCATGTCATGCAGCTCATCGGCGAGATCAAGAACGCGGGCCAGGAGCAGGCCCGTGGCATCGCGCAGATTGGCGAGGCCGTGCGCCAACTGGACGCCGCGACACAGCAGAACGCCGCGCTGGTGGACGACAGCTCCTCGGCCGCCAGCGGCATGAAGAACCAGGTGCGCCGGCTGGTGGAGGTCATTCACCAGTTCCGGCTGGCGCCCGAAGGCGCGGGGGTCTTGCGGATAGAGGCGCCCGCCGCCAACCCCTGAAGGCTGGCAACGTGCTGTCAGGCGCCCGCGGCTGGTGGCGCCGCAGCGCCTTGGGGCGCGGTCTCGGCGGCAGGCGCCAGCCGGGATGCCAGGAAGTCGTCGTAGCCCTTCATCACCAGCTCGTAGGTCTTCTGGATGCCCGAGGCCACCGGGCTGCCCTCGCCCAGCACGCCCAGGCCCGAAAGAATGTCGCGCGCCTCGTTGAAGCCTGTCTCGAAGCCGCCCCGGATCAGCGCGACAAAGTCGCGCGCCACGGTGCCTGCGTCCTTGCCGGGGTGGCGGGCCGCATAGGCATCGTAGAGGGCGGTGGACAGCGCCAGAATGCGCCCGGCCGTGCCCTCGGGGGAGTTGTCCTGGCTGCTTGCGTTGCCAATGGCGTTGGGCCCCAGCTCGGGGCCGAGAAGTTCGTTGATGCGGTCGATGGCTGTGCGGTAGAGCAGCGCCAGGGACGAATCGCCCGACTGGATGGACACATCCATCGACGCCTGCAGGATCTGCACGTTCTGCTGCTGCCGCAGGCTGGGCTCGCCCTGCGCCTTGGCGGCCCGGGTCTCGTCAGCGGACGGGGCGCGGTGGGTGCGCGAGGCCTCTTGGGCGGGCGGCGCCGCGTGGGAGGGGAGGGTTCCGACGGAAGAAGTGGCCATGGCAGTCTCCTCAGAGGGTTGGATGGCGTGGCATACCTCCTCGGATTATCGGCAGCCGTGGGTAAAAGTTGAATCTGGGCGGTGAAATGGCTTCTTATCAGGCTTTAGAAAGGCGCTGGCTGACCGGGACGGGATGAGCGAGGCTGCACGAAGCTCCCCAGCCCGAAAGAATGGGACAGGGCAGACAATAAAAAAGAGGAGCTGGAAGCGCTTATCCAGCAATGGTTTCAGATGTTTTTTATTCTGAAACCCAATCAATTCAAGCGCTAACAGCTATCTTTTCAATAGCTGACAGCGGTATGCATCAAAGCAGCCGCGCAATCAGCGCCCCTTCCGCCGGGCCTTCGAGCGGAATGCGCACGCGCAGCGGGCTGCCCGAGGCGAACTGCAGTTCCTCGCCCTCCAGGCCGCGCATCTGCGTGAGCTGCACCAGGCGGTTGCCCTGGGGGTGGATGATTTCCAGCGTGTCGCCCACATTGAAGCGGTTTTTCGTTTCCACCTCGGCCCAGCCGTCCTGCATGGCCTTGACCTCGCCCACGAACTGGCTGCGCCGGGCCTCGGAGCTGCCGGTTTCGTAGTTCTGGTAGTCGTTGGCGGGGCGGCGCTCCAGAAAGCCGGGGGTGTAGCCCCGGTTGGACAGGCCTTCGAGTTCGGTGATGAGCTCGGGGTTGAACGGGCGGCCGGCCACGGCATCGTCGATGGCGCGGCGGTAGATCTGCGCCGTGCGCGAGACGTAGTACTGGCTCTTGGTGCGGCCTTCGATCTTGAGCGAATCGACGCCGATCTCCACCAGGCGCTGCACATGCTCGACGGCGCGCAGGTCCTTGCTGTTCATGATGTAGGTGCCGTGCTCGTCTTCCATGATGGGCATGAGCTGGCCGGGGCGCTCTTTTTCTTCGAGCAGGTACACCTTGTCGGCCAGCGGATGCCGCTCGCCGCCGCCGCACGAGGCGAAGGCGGCGTTGTCGTCCTCCTGCGCCTTGTTGAAGTTGAAGTCGCCCTCCATGCGCACGGCCATGGCCTCGCCGGTGTTCGGGTCCACGGCGGCTTCCTGGGTGGCGTAGTTCCAGCGGCAGGCGTTGGTGCAGGTGCCCTGGTTGGGGTCGCGCCGGTTGAAGTAGCCCGAGAGCAGGCAGCGGCCCGAGTAGGCGATGCACAGCGCGCCGTGCACGAACACCTCCAGCTCCATGTCGGGGCAT
>JANJVX010000205.1 GCA_024709845.1 Burkholderiaceae bacterium
AGCATTAGCGACGCGCTTCACGGGGAATCCGCGTTCAACTGCCGTGCTGGCGCACGCCCATGCTGGGGGGCTGCCAGGTTTCCAGCCACTGGATGAACTCGGCCACCGGCATGGGCTTGGCAAAGCAATAGCCCTGCGCCAGCTGGCAGCCCATTTGCAACAGCATCTGGCCCTGGTCGGCGGTTTCCACGCCTTCGGCGATGATGCGGTAGCCAAACGAGCGCGCCAGCCCGATCACCCCCTGCACGATGGCCAGGTCGCCTGCGTCGCCCATCATGCCGTGCACAAAGCTCTGGTCGATCTTGAGCGTGGACAGTGGCAGGCGCCGCAGGTAGGTAAGTGACGAGTAACCCGTGCCAAAGTCATCCAGCGAGGTGCCCACGCCCATGGCTTGCAGCGCCTTGAGGGTGCTGGCCACATGGTCGATGTGGTAAAGCGCGGCGGTTTCGGTGATCTCGATCTCAAGCTGTCCCGCCGATACGCCGGGATGCTGGGCCAGTTGTTCCGCCATCCAGTCGGCAAAGCCTGGCTGCTGCAGATGGTGCGCGGAGATGTTGACGCTCACGGGCAGATGAATGCCCTGGTCCATCAGCGTTTTCACCGCCACCAGACCCGCCCCGACCACCCAGACACCAAACGGCACCTCCAGTTCGGTGCCCTCCAGCAGGGGCATGAAGGCGCCGGGAGCCACCACGCCCTGTTCCGGGTGGCGCCAGCGCGCCAGGGCCTCGGCGCCCACCACGGTGCCCAGTCGCATGTCCACCTTGGGCTGGAGGAAAAGCTCGAACTGCCCCTTGGCGATGGCCTCGCGCAGCTGGGTGATCTGCTCGCGCAGCTGGCGCGACTCGCGCTCCTGCGTGGCGTCGAACTCGTGGAAGCGGTTGCGCCCGCCCTGTTTGGCGGCATACATGGCCTGGTCGGCGTGGCGCAGCAGGGTGTCGGCGTCGGCATCGTCCTGGGGGTACAGCGTATAGCCGATGCTGGCGGTCACAGTCACCCGGTCCGAGCCGATCTGGTAGGGCGATGCAATGCTCTGCATCACCAGGTTGAGCACATGCTTGCAGTCCTGGGCGTTGGAGAGGCCGGGCATCAGGATGACGAATTCGTCGCCTCCCAGGCGGGCGACACAGTCGTGGGGCCGCAGGGCCCGCGTCAGCCGTTGCGAGGCAATCACCAGCAGGCGGTCGCCCGCATCGTGCCCCAGCCGGTCATTCACCGGTTTGAAACCATCGAGGTCGAGATAGGCCACCCCCAGCAGGCTGCCGCTGGCCAGTGCCTGTTCCATGCCTTCGGCAAGGCGGCGGGCCAGCATCACGCGGTTGGGCAGGCCGGTCAGGGTGTCGTAATGGGCCAGCCTGCGCAGCAACAGTTCCTGTTCGCGCTGGCCGGTCACGTCAATCGAAACGCCCAGCATGCGCAGGGGCTGGCCGGTGCTGTCAACGCTGACGATCTTGCCCAGGTTGCGCAGCCAGCGGTCTTTTTCGTGCGGGCGTGCGATGCAGCAGGTGGCATCGAACGGTGTTTCGGGGTGGGTGGCGTGCCGCGTGACTTCAGTGGTCATGCGCAGCACATCCTCAGGTCCGAGGGATTCGGTCCAGGAGATGGCCGGGGGGGCGCCGCGCCCGGCCTGCAGGCCGCGCATGGCCATCCAGCGGTGGTCGCCGGTGATCATGCCGCTGTGCAGGTTCCAGTCCCACAGGCCCAGAGAAGCAGCGGAAAGGGTGAGAGAAAGCAGGGCCTCGCGTTCGCGCACCTGCTCCTCACTGCGCTTGCGGTCGGTGATGTCGTGCAGGGCGAACAGCCAGCACGACTGGCCATCGAGCTCGGTGGCCCGCATGGACTGCAGCACCGTCAGCGTTTCGCCGCTGCGCGTGGTGGTGGTGATCTCGTAGGACTGCAGCAGGTCCGTGGCCTGGATGGCCTCGATCATGCTCGCCCGCGTCTCCGTCGTCATGATGCCCAGCTTGATGGCCGTGCTGCCCACCGCTTGCGCATGCGTGAAACCGAACATCTTCTCCCAGGCCGGATTGACATCGATGTAGGTGCCGTCCTCGCGGAGCGTCATGCCCATGGGGTAGGGCATGAGATGGAAAATGCGCGAAAAGCGCTCTTCGGACTGGCGCAGCCGTTCTTCGGCTCGCTTGGTGTCGTCGATGTCCTGCATCACGCCCACGATGCGCATGACACGGCCGTTCTCCACCACCGGCTCCCCCCGCCAGCGGCACCAGATGCAGCGGCCATCGGTGCGAACGATCTCGACGTCCATGCTCCATTCCGTGCGCTGGCGAATGCACTGGCGGATCTTCTCGCGCATCGGCTCGCGCCATGGGGGCGCTACGTAGGTCTCGATGTAGTCGCGTGGCAGCGGGGCATTGCGGGGCAGTCCATGGATGTCGTAGCAGACGTCGGACCAGTAGACCAGCCCCTTGCCGCGCGCATCCTCCCAGGCACCCAGCCGGGCCATGCGGCCGGCCTGGTCCAGTGCAGCGTTCTTGGCCAGCAACTCGGCGTGGGTGCGCTGCTCGTGGGTGGTGTCCCGGAACACGAAGATCAGACAGGCCTCACCGTCGAACTGGATGGGGCGGGCGGACATCTGCCCCGGAATCGCACCCTTCGCCCCATGCGCCACCATGGACAGATGGTCGACCTTGCCATCGCGCTGCAGAGCGTCGATCAGCCGGGTGCGCTCCTCGGGGTTGGCCCAGACCCCCAGTTCGGTGGATGTGCGCCCGACGATCTCTGCGCGCGGGCGCTGAAGCATGCGGCAGAACGCCGGGTTGACCTCCAGGTACCGGCCATCCGATACCCGCGTGATTCCCGCCGGGTCGGGCAGGGCCTCGTAAATGGCGCCGATCTGCGCCTGCGTGGCCTGCAGCGCATCGGTGACGGCGGCGTAGGTGGGTTGTGCCTGCGCCGTTTGGGTAGCACCAGGGTCTGCCGCAGGACGTGGGGCGGATGGAGAGCTGGGGGGCACGGCAGACATGCGCCAAGTTTAGAGCGATTTGGCTCCCTGGGCAGAAGTTGCACGCGTCCTGATTAGCCCTGTTGACAACAAAGTTCCCCCCACGATGACCACGGCGCAGCCCACCATCCACGGCGTGATGGCCTCGTTCAGGAACACCACGCCATAGAACACCGCGAACACCGGTGCCATGAAGGTCACGGCCAGCGCCCGGCTCGGCCCGGCATGGGCAATGAGCCGGAAATACAGGATGTAGGCGATGCCCGTGCACAGGATGGCGATGGCGATGATGGCGGCCCAGGCGCGCGGCCCCGGCAGGACGGCAGGCCAGAACCAGACCATGGGCACGAACAGCCCCAATGCAGCGCCGAGCTGGCTGCCCGTGGCTGTGGCCAGCGGCGGCGCCCCCACCAGGTAGCGCCGGGCGAAGCTGGCCGCAAGGGCATAGCAGGTGGTGGCGCCCAGGCAGGCCAGGATGGCCCAGGGCGCATGGTCCGACTTGATGCCCGCGCCCCCCGGCGCGCGCCAGGCCAGCAGCGCCACGCCCACGAAGCCGATGCCCAGGCCCAGCCAGCGCAGGCGGTTGATGCGGTCGCCTAGCCACACCCAGGCCACCAGCGCGCCGAACAGCGGCACCGTGGCGTTGAGGATGGAGGCCAGCCCCGTGGTGATGTGCAGCACCGCCCAGGAATACAGCGCGAACGGAATCGCCGAATTCACCAGCCCGGACAGCAGTGCCGGTTTCCAGTGCTGGCGCAAGGCCGGCCACTGGCCCTGGTGAAGCAGGATGGGCCACAGGAACACCGTGGCCAGCAGCACGCGCAACCCGGCCGTGGGAAGCGGGCCGAACTCCGAGGCGCCCATGCGCATGAACAGGAACGAGGCGCCCCACAGGGCGGAGAGCAGGATGAATTCGCCGATCCAGGCGGAAACTGGCTTGGTCGTTGGCGTGGCGCTCATGCAGGAACCTTGGTGTCAGGGGGAAGGGCGCTTTCCAGGCGCAGCAGGGCCGCCTTGCGTTCCAGCCCACCGGCATAGCCCGTCAGGCTGCCGTCGCCCCCCAGTACGCGGTGGCAGGGCACGACTACGCTCAGGGGGTTGCGCCCCACGGCGGCGCCCACGGCGCGCACGGCGGCGGGCCGGCCAATTTCGCGGCCCAGGGCGCCGTAGCTCGTCGTGCGGCCCGGCGGAATGCGCAAGAGCGCCTGCCACACGGCCTGCTGGAACGCGGTGCCGCCGCCCAGGTCGAGCGGCAGGTCGAAATGCTGGCGCTTCCCAAGCAGGTACTGCTGCAACTGTTCGGCGGCCTGGCACAGCACGGGGTGGTCTGGTGCCTGTGCCCAGGCGTCCGGGCCGTCGAGTTGGGCCGGCAGGTGGCGCTGGCCGTCGAACCACAGGCCGCACAGGCCGGCGGGCGATGCGGCGAGCCGCACCGTCCCCAGCGGGGTGGCGGTATGGCTTTGCACGGTGGAGGGGTGGAATTGCATGGTGAATGCTCCATTAGAAGCGAAATCGGGGTTTTGCGCAGGCAGGTCGTGCGCTATCAGCTACGCTTTTGATAGTGAAGCGTCGCTGATGTGGATGCTGCCCGCTGCCCATGCCCGCAGCACGGCATAGCCGCGCCAGGGGCGCCAGGCGTCGGCCACCTCGGTGGCGCCGCGGGCCGGGTGCTTCTGGCCCTGCACGCCCAGCGCCTTGTGCAGCGCCACGTCACCGGCCGGAAAGGCATCGGGCCAGCGCAGCGCGCGCAGGGCGATGTACTGCGCCGTCCAGTCGCCAATGCCGGGCAACTGGCACAGCGCCGCCGTGGTGGCCGCCACGTCGGCGCCGGGGTGCAGGGCGAGCTGGCCGCTGTCCACCGCCCGCGCCAGCGCCACGATGGCGGCCTGGCGCTGGCGCACGATGCCCAATTGCCCCAGCGCCTCGCCCTCGGCACGCGCCAGCACGGCGGGCGCCGGGAACAGGCGGTGCAGTTCGGGCCAGGGCGTGGCGATGGGCTCGCCAAAATGCCCCACCAGCCGCTGGCCCAGGGTGCGTGCCGCCGCCACCGTGATCTGCTGGCCCAGCACGGCGCGCACCGCCAGCTCGAAACCGTCGAAGGCGCCGGGCACGCGCAGGCCGTCGCCAGCCGGGAAGGCGCCGTGCAGCACGGCGTTGATGGCGGCCGGGTCGGCGTCGAGGTCGAGCATGGCGCGCACCCGGGCGATGACCTGCGGCAGC
>JANJVX010000210.1 GCA_024709845.1 Burkholderiaceae bacterium
CGGCACCTCGATGGGTTCGCCCGAGCGCATCCGCAACGTCGCCAAGCGCGTGGCCAAGTGGGCGCGTGCCGGCCACCAGATGGTCGTGGTGCCCAGCGCCATGAGCGGCGAGACCAACCGCCTGCTGGCCCTGGCCAAGGAGCTGGCCCCGTCGCGCGCATCGTCCGCCTACAACCGGGAACTCGACATGCTGGCCGCCACGGGCGAGCAGGCATCGTCGGCGCTGCTGGCCATCGCGCTCCAGGCCGAGGGCATGGAGTCCGTCAGCTACGCCGGCTGGCAGGTGCCGATCCGCACCGACAGCAGCTACACCAAGGCGCGCATCGAATCCATTGACGACCAGCGCGTGCGCGGCGACCTGGCCGCCGGCAAGGTGGTCATCGTCACCGGCTTCCAGGGCATCGACGAGCAGGGCCACATCACCACGCTGGGCCGTGGCGGCTCCGATACCTCCGCCGTGGCCGTGGCCGCCGCGATGAAGGCCGACGAATGCCTGATCTACACCGACGTCGATGGTGTCTACACCACCGACCCGCGCGTGGCGCCCGCCGCCCGCCGCCTGACCACGGTGAGCTTCGAGGAAATGCTGGAAATGGCCAGCCTCGGCAGCAAGGTGCTGCAGATCCGCTCGGTCGAATTCGCCGGCAAGTACAAGGTGCCCATGCGCGTGCTCTCGAGCTTCACGCCCTGGGACATCGACATCAACGAAGAAGCCAAGTCCGGCACGCTGATCACTTTTGAGGAAGACGAAAAAATGGAACAAGCCGTCGTATCCGGCATCGCCTTCAACCGCGATGAAGCCAAGATTTCCGTGCTCGGCGTGCCCGACACCCCCGGCATTGCCTACCGCATCCTCGGCCCCGTGGCCGACGCCAATATCGAGGTTGACGTCATCATCCAGAACCTGAGCAAGGACGGCAAGACCGACTTCAGCTTCACCGTGCACCGCAACGACTATGCGCGCACCATCGAGCTGCTCAAGGACAAGGTCCTGCCCGCGCTGGGCGCCCAGGACGTGGTGGGCGATGCCAAGATCTGCAAGGTCAGCATCGTCGGCATCGGCATGCGCAGCCATGTGGGCGTGGCCAGCACCATGTTCCGCGTCCTGAGCGAGGAAGGCATCAACATCCAGATGATCTCCACCTCCGAGATCAAGACCTCCGTCGTCATCGACGAGAAGTACCTCGAACTGGCCGTGCGCGCCCTGCACACCGCCTTCGACCTGGACAAGCCCGCCGAGTGAAAAGGGCCTCAATCTGAGGCATAATAGCGGGATTGACTGGAAACGTGACCGAGTGGCCGAAGGTGCTCCCCTGCTAAGGGAGTATGGGGTGTAGAGCCTCATCGAGGGTTCGAATCCCTCCGTTTCCGCCAGACAAGCAAAAAGCGCCCCATGGGCGCTTTTTTGTTTTCCGGCGCTAGCATGGTGCCTCTGAACTCGGAGGGGATCCATGGACACCGTGCACTGGAGTGAAGGCGACGCCGTCTGCACCATCACCATCGACCGGCCCGCGTGCCGCAACGCAGTGGACCGGCCCACGGCCGAGGTGCTGCGTGACCTTTACCTGCGCTTTGAACGCAGCGAGCACCTGAAGGTGGCAGTGCTCACGGGCGCGCGCGGACATTTCTGCGCCGGCGCCGATCTGGGTGCCATCGCTGATCCTGTGCGCTGCAATGAACTCGATCCACAGGGCCTGGGCAGCGGGCCGATGGGGCCCACGCGCCTGGTGCTGTCCAAGCCGCTGATCGCGGCCATCGAGGGCTATGCCGTGGCTGGCGGGCTGGAGCTGGCATTGCAGGCCGACCTGCGCGTGGCGGCCGAGGACGCCGTGCTGGGTGTTTTCTGCCGCCGCTGGGGCGTGCCGCTGATCGATGGCGGCACGGTCCGCCTGCCGCGCATCGTGGGTATGGGCCGGGCGCTGGATCTGATCCTCACGGGCCGCGAGGTGGCTGCTGCCGAGGCACTGGCCATGGGGCTGGTCAACCGCGTGGTGGCGCCGGGAGCGGCCCTGGCGGCCGCCCAGCAACTGGCACGCCAGATCGCGGCGTTTCCCCAGGCCTGCATGCTTGCAGACCGGGCGAGTGCCTACGCGCAATGGGATCTGCCGTTGGCGCAGGCCCTGTGCAGGGAAGGGGCACAGGGTGTCCCCATCGTGGCGCGGGAGGGGCGCAATGGTGCTGCACGGTTTGCCGGCGGCGCTGGACGCCATGGTCGTCCGGACCCGGGGGAGTGACGTTCTGGCGGCGGGACGAGAGACTCACAAGGCGTGAATGAATCCGGCGTGGCCGAGTGGGCCGCCACAATGCCGCCGATCGAGACGCAAAGCGCAGCCCTGGCCCGGGCTGCGGCGGACATTGACTACGGCAAGCTGGGTGGTTGGGGTAGTCAAGAGGGGGCGAGTGATCTGTTCACAGGCCTTCAATCGTCGATGGAGACGCTCCAGCGGCTGCCCCAGTCGCGTGCGCGGTCGATGTCGCGGCGGTCGCGCTTGGTGGGGCGGCCTTCCTGCAAGGCGGCGGCAGGCTCGGGCGCCAGGCGGCGCAACTCCTGGGCCTTCTCGCGCGCGGCGATGCTCTCGGCGGTTTCCTCGTAGAGCTGCTGGGCCACGGGGGCCGGGCCGCGCATGTTGCTCAGTGCCCGAACCACCACGGTGCGCGGCACCTGGCCTTGGCGCAAAGCCACGGTGTCGCCGGGGCGCACTTCGCGTGAAGCCTTGATGGCCTGGCCGTTGATGGTGACGCGGCCCTTGCCGATTTCCTCGGCTGCCAGGCTGCGTGTCTTGTAGAAGCGGGCGCACCACAGCCACTTGTCGATGCGCATGGACTCCAGGGTATTCATGGGGGCATTGTGCCGTGCGGCGCCGGGGCCTGCGCGCTACCATCACGGCCCATGCACGAGCCCACCGATCCGATCCCTGCGTTGCCGCTGGATGCCCAGGGCATCCTGGAATTGGCGGCGCGTTCGATGTTTCAGCTTTTCTCCAGCGTCAGCCAGGGTATGTTTCTGGTGGACCTGCGCGGGCGCATTGTCTGGGTGAACGAGGGCTACCAGCGGTTTTTGCCCGACCTGGGCCTGAGCTCTGTGGACCAGTTCGTCGGCCATACGGTGGAGGAGGTCATTCCGAACACCGGTATGCGCCGCGTGCTGGAGACCGGCCAGCCCGTGCTCATTGATCTGCTCACCAACAAGGCCGGTACCTTCGTGGTCAGCCGCATCCCGCTGCGCGATGACGCGGGCAAGGTCATCGGAGCCATCGGCATCGTGTTGTTCGACCACCCCGAGACCACGCTGCAGCCGCTCATCAGCAAGTTCGCGCTGCTGCAGCGCGACCTGGATGATGCTCGCCGCGAGCTGGCGGCGCAGCGCAGCCAGCAGCTGCGTGGCGCGGGTACGGGGGACCGGCGCACCAAGTACACCTTTGCCAGCTTCGTCGGCTCCAGCCCGGCCGCCACAGAGGTCAAGCGCCAGGCGCGGCGCGCGGCGCAGTCGGCCAGCCCGGTGCTGCTGCTGGGTGAGACGGGCACCGGCAAGGAGCTGCTGGCCCATGCCATCCATGCGGCGTCGAACCGCGCCAGCGGCCCCTTCGTGGGCGTGAACATCGCCGCCGTGCCCGACACGCTGCTGGAGGCCGAGTTCTTCGGCGTCGCCCCCGGGGCCTACACCGGCGCCGACCGCAAGGGGCGCGACGGCAAGTTCAAGCTCGCCGACGGCGGCACGCTTTTCCTGGACGAAATCGGTGACATGCCCGCCAGCCTGCAGGCCAAGCTGCTGCGCGCGCTGCAGGAGGGCGAGATCGAGCCGCTGGGCAGCAACCAGCTCGTTCCCTTCGATGTGCGCGTGGTCGCCGCCACCTCGCGCGACCTGTCCGCGCTGGTGCGTGAGGGGCGCTTTCGCGAAGACCTGTTCTACCGCCTGCATGTGCTGCCGGTGCGCGTGCCGCCGCTGCGCGAGCGCCCGGGCGACATCCCCGCGCTGGTCGAAGTGCTGGGCGAAGACCTGGCCCTGCGCAACGGCACGGCACCGCCCGAGCTGCTGCCCGACGCGCTGGCGCTGCTGGCCGGCCAGCCCTGGCGCGGCAACATCCGCGAGCTGCGAAACGTGCTGGAGCAGGCCGCCATGCGCAGTGATTCGCAGTCCATCGACGCCGAGCAGTTGCGCATGATCCTGCGCGAGGCCGGTGTGGAGCCGGCCGCGCCAGTGCCCGAGGTGGCCGCCACGGGCGGCGCAGCCTCCGGCCAGGATGGCCTGCTGCGGCCCCTGGCCGTGCAGGTGGCCGAACTGGAGCGGCGCGCCATCGCCGCCGCCATGGCGGCCCACGGGGGCAACAAGCTCGCCACCGCGCGGCAGCTTGGCATCTCGCGCGCAACGCTTTACGGCAGGCTGGAAAACCCTGATTAAAAACCAGGCAACTGTTCGCAGATCAGTCACGCAAGCTGACTGAAATCCAGACAAAAGAGCCCCATGCGGCTCCTCCGAAGCTCTGCGCCCGCAGGGGAGTGGTGTTGGCACGCTAACTGCAACATCTGCTCACAACTTCCGGAGACAACGCATGCAAAGACGCACCCTGGCCGGGCTGGCCGCACTGGCCGCCGCCTTCTCGTTTTCCGCCTTCGGACAACCAGGCGAGATCCGCATCGCCCATGTCTACAGCAAGACCGGGCCGCTGGAGGCCTACGGCAAGCAGACGCAGACCGGCCTGATGATGGGCCTGGAATACGCCACCGGCGGCACCATGGTGGTGGGCGGCAAGAAGCTGGTCGTGATCGAGAAGGACGACCAGGGCAAGCCCGACCTGGGCAAGAACCTGCTGGCGTCGGCCTACTCGGACGACAAGGCCGACATTGCCGTCGGCCCCACCAGCTCGGGCGTGGCACTGGCACTGCTGCCGGTGGCCGAGGAGTACAAGAAGATCCTGCTGGTCGAGCCCGCCGTGGCCGATTCCATCACGGGCGAGAAATGGAACAAGTACATCTTCCGCACGGGCCGCAACAGCAGCCAGGACGCCATCTCCAACGCCGTGGCCGTGGACCGCGAGGGCGTGACCATCGCCACGCTGGCGCAGGACAATGCCTTCGGCCGCGACGGCGTGAAGGCCTTCAAGGATGCCGTCAGGAAGGCGCGGCTGGTGCACGAGGAATACCTGCCTGCGGCCACGACCGACTTCACTGCGGCGGCCCAGCGCCTGATCGAGCGACTGAAGGACCAGCCGGGCCGCAAGGTCCTCTGGATCGTCTGGGCGGGCGCGGGCAACCCGTTCAAGATCGCCGACCTGGACCTCAAGCGCCACGGCATCGAGATCGCCACGGGCGGCAACATCCTGCCCGCCATGGTGGCCTACAACCAGTTCCCGGGCATGGAGGGCGCCACCTACTACTACTTCGGCTTTTCCAGGAACCAGGCCAACCTGTGGCTGGTGACCCACCATTACCTCAAGCACAAGTCACCGCCGGATTTCTTCACGGCGGGCGGATTCAGCTCGGCCATGGCGCTGGTCACGGCGCTCAAGGCTACGAACGGCGACACCAACACCAACAAGCTCATCAAGACCATGGAAGGCATGAGCTTCGACACCCCCAAGGGCAGCATGACCTTCCGGCGCGAAGACCACCAGGCGCTGCAGAGCATGTACCACTTCCGTGTCGCGCCGGGCGCCCGGCCAGGCACCATGGCCGACCTGTACCTGGTGCGCGAAATCAAGCCGCACGAGATGGATTTGCCCATTCGCAATCGCAGGTAACCAGACCGTGTTTACCCTGATAAAAACACAGACAATTGCCTGAAAATCAAACAATTATTGTGTTCAATAATTGGTCATTCTGGTAAAAGAAAATAAAAATCTTTTATAAATCAATGGGTTGCAGATTGGCACGAACTGTGCACTATGCAGGCATCACAACAGGAGGCATTTCCATGCAACGACGCACCTTGATCGCCCTGGCCGCCCTGGCCACCACCCTGGCTGCACCGGCCTTTGGCCAGACAGGAGAAATCCGCATTGCCCACGTCTACAGCAAGACCGGGCCGCTGGAGGCCTACGGCAAGCAGACGCAGACCGGCCTGATGATGGGTCTGGACTACGCCACCGGCGGCACCATGATGGTGGGCGGCAAGAAGCTGGTCGTGATCGAGAAGGACGACCAGGGCAAGCCCGACCTGGGCAAGAGCCTGCTGGCGGCGGCCTACTCGGACGACAAGGCCGACATTGCCGTCGGCCCCACCAGCTCGGGCGTGGCACTGGCACTGCTGCCGGTGGCCGAGGAGTACAAGAAAATCCTGCTGGTCGAGCCCGCCGTGGCCGATGCCATCACCGGCGACAAGTGGAACAAATACATCTTCCGCACCGGCCGCAACAGCAGCCAGGACGCCATCTCCAATGCCGTGGCCATCGACAAGGCCGGCGTGACGGTGGCCACGCTGGCGCAGGACTATGCCTTCGGCCGTGACGGCGTGAAAGCCTTCAAGGACGCGCTGAAGAACGCCAAGCTGGTGCACGAAGAGTACCTGCCCACGACGACGACGGACTTCACCGCCGGTGCGCAGCGCCTGATCGACAAGCTCAAGGACCAGCCGGGCCGCAAGATCATCTTCATCATCTGGGCGGGTGCGGGCAACCCGTTCAAGATCGCCGACCTGGACTTGAAGCGCTACGGCATCGAGATCGCCACGGGCGGCAACATCCTCCCCGCCATGGCCAGCTACAAGAACTTCCCCGGCATGGAAGGCGCGACGTACTACTACTTCGGCATCCCCAAGAACCCGGTGAACGAGGCGCTGGTGGCCGCGCACTACACGCAGTTCAAGACTCCACCGGATTTCTTCACCGCAGGCGGCTTCTCGTCGGCCATGGCGCTGGTCACGGCGCTCAAGGCCACGAACGGCGACACCAACACCAACAAGCTCATCAAGACCATGGAGGGCATGAGCTTCGATACGCCCAAGGGCAAGATGACCTTCCGCAAGGAAGACCACCAGGCCATGCAGAGCATGTACCACTTCAAGATCAAGGTGGACCCGGCCTTCGCATGGGGCGTGCCCGAGCTGGTGCGCGAGATCAAGCCTGAAGAAATGAACGTCCCCATCCGCAACAAGCGGTAAGCAGGGTTTGCGAGGCCCGGTGCCTGCGGCACCGGGGTTCATCCCGCGGGGGCGGCCGCCCCTCTTTTTCCAGTGAATTGATGCACGAACCCCCGGGTACACGGGGGCAGGACAGGTTTTGCCCAAAAATTCAGGAGACAGAGACATGGCTTTGACATTCATCCGGCCCGCCACCACCCTGGCGGCATG
>JANJVX010000243.1 GCA_024709845.1 Burkholderiaceae bacterium
TCGGCACGTTTCGCGGTGGGCGACACGCTCAAGATCAAGGCCGACGTGTATGGCCACCACGGCACGCTTACGGCGGGCACGCTGAACGTGGGCGACCACGCCACGGCGGCCGTGAACACCGCCGTGCGCGCCGCCACAGTGCGCAACCACTCGGCCACTCACCTCATGCACAAGGCCTTGCGCGAGGTGCTGGGCAGCCATGTGCAGCAGAAGGGCAGCCTGGTCAATGCCGAGCGCACACGCTTTGACTTCGCGCACAACGCACCGGTGACGGACGCGGAGATCCGCGAGATCGAGCGCCGCGTGAATGACGAAATCCTCGCCAATGCGGCCACCCAGGCGCGCGTGATGGACATCGAATCGGCCCAGAAGACCGGTGCCATGATGCTGTTTGGCGAAAAATACGGCGAGACCGTGCGTGTGCTCGACATCGGCACCAGCCGTGAACTGTGCGGCGGAACCCATGTGCAGCGCACGGGCGACATTGGCCTGTTTTCCATCGTCGCTGAAGGTGGCGTGGCCGCCGGTGTGCGCCGCATCGAGGCCGTGACGGGCATGAACGCCCTGAACTACGTGCAGGACATGGAGGCCACGCTCGGGGGCGTGGCGGGTACGCTGCGGGTCGTGCCCAGCGATGTGCCTGCGCGCGTGGGGGCCTTGCTGGAGCAGTTGCGCGATCTGGAAAAGGAGATGGCGGCGCTCAAGGGCCGCCTGGCTTCGGCACAGGGCGATGAACTCCTGGCGCAGGCCGTGGAGGTCAAGGGCCTGAAGGTGTTGGCCGCCCGACTCGATGGTGCCGATGCCAAGGCATTGCGCGAAACCATGGACAAGCTCAAGGACAAGCTGAAGACCGCCGCCATCGTGCTGGCGGCCGTGGACGGCGACAAGGTGCAGCTGGCAGCGGGCGTGACGCAGGATTCCATTGGCAAGGTCAAGGCCGGCGAGCTGGTCAACTTTGTGGCCGGCCAGGTGGGCGGCAAGGGCGGCGGCAAGCCTGACATGGCCATGGCTGGTGGCACCGATGCGTCCAGGCTGCCAGAAGCCCTGGCATCCGTGGCAGGCTGGGTCGCGCAGAAACTCTGACGCTCCGGGGCAACAGCGGCGCACTGCGGTAGCGCCTTTTCCCCTACAGTGGGCGCATGGACACCATGCGCGGCGCCCCCGGGACAGAGACTGAGGCAGCACACCGCTGGCCTCCGGGGGGGAGCCGCGTGCACTGGTGGCACCGGGTTTCAGTCCCTTCCGGGCTGTTGATCAGTGCGCTGGTGGTCGCGGCGATGCTGTTCCTGTCGGGCCTGCTGGCCTACCAGGCGAGCACCACGGCCCGCGAGGCCATTTTTGCGGCCTCCGAGGACAGCGCACAGCGCATCGGCCTCATCATCAGCGAGCGGGTGCGCCGCATCGTCGACCCGGCCGATGCCATCATCCGGCAGCTGGCCTTCGATCCGATCACCGCAGCGACGTCGTTGCCCGCGCGCATGCGTCGGCTGCCGGTGTTGGCCCGGGTGCTGGAGCAGAAAGCGCTTCTGTCTGCGGTTTTCATCGGTTATCCAGACGGGCAGTTTCTGCTGGTGCGGCCGCTGCGTGACCCGGTGATACGCCAGCGCCTGGGCGCACCCGCCACGGCGGCATTTCTGGTGCAGTCGATGTCCAGGGAGCGGGGCAGCGCGGCGCTGGTGGGGCGTTGGGGCTTCTATGGCGCACAGTTGCAGCTGCTGTCTTCGTCGGTGCGCCCGGACTACCGCTATGACCCGCGCACCCGGCCCTGGTACCAGGAAGCGCAGGAGCAGAACGGGCAGATCCTGACCGCTCCCTACCTGTTTTTCACGACGCGCGAGGTCGGCGTCACGCTGAGCCAGCCGAGCGAGGATGGGCGTGCCATCCTCGGGCTGGACGTGGCGCTGCCCGACCTGGGGCGTGAGATCGAATCCCTGCGCCTCATTCCCGACACCGAGATCGTGGTGGTGGACCGGGATCTGCGCGTGCTGGCCTATCCCGACATGTCCCGGGTGCTGGAGTCCGATGGTGGTGGCCCCAGCCTGAATCTGCGCATGCTCGACAGCCTGGGCATCCCCAGTCTGTCCGAGGTGCACCGGCTCGACATTCAGCCGGGAGAGTCTCGGCGCTTCTCGGTCCACGGCCGGGAGTGGCTCGGCCAGGTGCAGCCGCTGCAGTCTCTGCGCTGGCGCGATCTGAACATCCTCATGGCCATCCCTACGAACGAACTGCTTTCGGGCATCGACAAGAGCCTGCGGCACCAGGCCTGGGTTGCGGCCAGCAGCATCCTGTTCATGGTATTCCTCGGTGCGCTGGCTGGGCGGCGCGTGGGGCAAAGTCTGTCTATCCTGGCCGCCCAGGCCGAGGCATTGACGCGTTTTGATTTCCGGCGCTTCCAGCGCCCCCGGTCCTATGTGCGCGAGATGCGCGATCTGGGGCAGGTGATGGACAGCATGTCGGAAACCATCGCCAAGTTTCTGGACATCACGCACCACATCAGCGCGGAGTCGCGGCTTGACCTGATGCTGTCGAGCGTGCTGTATGAACTGGTGCAAACCACCCACTGCAGCAGTGGTGCGGTGTACCTGGCTGCCCAGAACGGCGCGGGCCTGGAACGCATTGCACGCTACTGCAAAGACCCAGATGACCACTGGCATTACCCAGAGCACCTGGCCATGGCGCATTTCATCAATCCAGCCAGCGCACTGGATGAGGACCTGGACTCTCAGGGGGATGCGCTACCTCAGCGCGCGCTGCGTGTGCAGTTGCGCACCCGCGACGGACAGCCCCTGGGCGTGCTGTCCCTGCGCTACGTGGCGGACTACCGGCAGGACGACGCCAATTTCCGCATTTTTGTGGAAAAGCTTTCCGGCACGCTGTCGGTGGCGATCGAAACGCGCAATCTCATCGAGGGGCAAAAGCGCCTGTTCGACGCCATGATTCGCCTGCTGGCCGATGCCATCGATGCAAAGAGCCCTTACACCGGCGGCCATTGTGAGCGCGTGCCGCAGCTGGCGGAAATGCTGATGCAGAGCCTGTGCGATGCCCGCGAGGGGCCCTTTGCCGCTGTCCGGATGTCCGAGGCAGAGCGCGAGGAGTTCCGTCTGGGGGCCTGGCTGCATGACTGCGGCAAGGTGACCAGCCCCGAGCATGTGATCGACAAGGCCACGAAGCTGGAGACGCTCTACAACCGCATCCATGAGGTGCGCATGCGCTTTGAGGTGCTGTGGCGGGATGCTCAGATCAACTACTGGCAGCAGCGGCTGGCCGGGCTGGATGCGGCAGACCTCGAGAGCCACCTGCAGGCGCAGCATGCCCGCCTGCAGGAAGAGTTTGCCTTCGTCGCGCGCTGCAATGTGGGCGGTGAAGCCATGGCAGATGCCGATGTGGCGCGTCTGGCCGCCATCGGCGGGCAGACCTGGCTGCGCCACTTCGACCATCGGCTGGGCCTGTCGGCGGCCGAACTGGACAGGCTTGGCGCCTCCGGTGCAGGCGCACTGCCCGTGGCCGAGCCATTGCTGGCCGACCGGCCGGACCACATCGTTCCCTGGGGTGAACGCCGTCCGCCCGTGGAGCGGGGCAACCCGGCCAACCGGTGGGGCTTCGACATGGCGCTGCCCGCGCAGGCTGCCCATCTGGGCGAGTTGCACAATCTGTCAGTCCGGCGCGGCACGCTCACCGAGGAAGACCGGTTCAAGATCAATGAGCACATCGTCCAGACCATCATCATGCTCAGCAGCCTGCCGTTTCCGCAGCACCTGGCCCGTGTGCCGGACATCGCGGGCACGCACCACGAAAAAATGGATGGCACGGGCTACCCGCGCGGCCTGGTGGGGACGCAGCTCACGCTGGCCGACCGGGTGATGGCATTGGCAGATATTTTCGAGGCACTCACCGCTGCTGACCGGCCCTACAAACCGGCGAAGACGCTGTCGGAGTCGTTGTCCATCATGGCTGCCATGGCACGGCAGAAGCACATCGACCTGGAGGTCTTCCGCTTCTTCCTGCACAGCGGCGTGTGGCGCGACTATGCCGAGCGTTTTCTCTCGCCGCTGCAACGTGATGAAGTGGACCTGGAGGCGCTCGAAAAGACGCTGGGCTGACCGTGGAACGCCTGCCCGGAACCGGCCAGCCCGTCAGAAGAGTTCAACGTCGTCGTTGCTGACCTTGGCCTGCAGGTGGCCTTCGGCAACCAGGTCGTCGTAGTAGCGCACCTGGTTGCGGCCATTTTCCTTGGCGAAATAGAGCGCCTGGTCGGCTTGGCCCAGGATTTCGACTGGCGAGCCGTGGGCGGTGGACACGAAGCCCACGCTGACCGTGACCTGTCCGACCTGGGGAAAGTAATAGTCTTCCACGTTCTTGCGGAAGCGGTTGAACACCTTGTGCGCGGTGGACAGACTGGTCGAGCGCAGCAACACCACGAACTCTTCGCCGCCAAACCGGAAGATTTTGTCGTGGCTGCGGAACGAGGAGCGCAGGATGTTGGCCACGAGGATCAGCACCTCGTCACCGTAGAGGTGGCCGAAGCGGTCATTGACCTGCTTGAAGTGGTCGATATCCACCACAGCCAGCCACTGATGGGCGGCATCACCGGCGCTTTCGCCTTCGTCCAGTCCGGTTGCAAGGGGCTGCGGGCGCTCGTTTTGCTCGGGGGAGGTGAAACGTGAAAACTGCTCGTCGAAGGTCTTGCGGTTGAACAGGCCGGTGAGGGCGTCGCGCTCGCTGTAGTCGAGCAGGCTCTGGTAGTTCTTGTAGACATGGAAGACGTGGGTGATCACGTCGATCTTCTGCGCCGAGAAGGGGCGTGACTGGACGATCTCCAGGCACGAAGTGACCTTGTCATGCATCCACAGCGGCAGCCACATGCAGTACCGGCCCTTGCCCAGGGTGGCGATGGCATGCGGGCTGCGCCCCTGAATGCAGGTCTGCAGCGCGGGGATCTGGTCGATGGACTGGCTCGCGGGATCGCTGGCCGTGTCGGTTTCCGCGCTGTGCCACTGGCCGTTTTCCATCCAGGTGCGTGGCCGCACGCACAGAGCCTCGTCCCTGGAAAAAACCTCCAGGGCGCGGACCTGCACGATGCTGCTGAGAGACTGCAGTGTCGAGAGCACCGAAACCTCCAGCCGCAAATGATCGCGGTGGCCGGTCATTTCTACCAGGTTCTGCAGGATGGGCTTCATGAGGGTGCAGTGGTCAGGAGGATGCGCGGCGCTTGAAGACCAGGTCCCACACCCCGTGGCCGAGCTTGAGGCCCCGGTTTTCGAACTTGGTGAGTGGCCGGTAATCGGGCTGCGGTGCAAAACCTTCGGCCGTATTGGCCAGCAAGGGTTCGGCACGGAGCACCTGCAGCATTTGCTCGGCGTAGGGCTGCCAGTCGGTGGCGCAGTGGATGTAGCCGCCGGGCTTGAGCCGCGCGGCCAGCTTGGCCACGAGTGGCGGCTGGATCAGGCGGCGTTTGTTGTGCTTCTTCTTGTGCCAGGGGTCGGGGAAAAAAATATGCACGCCGTCCAGGCTGCCGGGTGGCAGCATGTGGTCGATGACTTCGACGGCGTCGTGCTGCAGGATGCGGATGTTGGTCTGGCCCTGTTCGCCGATGCGCTTGAGCAATGCGCCCACGCCGGGCTCATGCACCTCGCAGCACAGAAAATTGTCCTGTGGCCGCATGCGGGCGATGTGGGCCGTGGCCTCGCCCATGCCGAAGCCGATTTCCAGTACCAGGGGTGCGCTCCGGCCAAACACGGACAAGGCATCCAGCGGGGCGGGGGCGTAGGGCACGATGAAGCGCGGCCCCAGGTCTTCGAAGGCCTTGGCCTGGCCCGTGGTGGTGCGGCCGGCGCGGCGCACGAAGCTCTTGATGGTCTTGGGGTGGGCGACGCCGTCAGGCGCCTTGCCGACCGAGGTGGGCAAGGTGGCAGCGGGTTCAGCAGTAGCGGCGCCGGGGGCGGAGGCGTTGGGAGGCAATTCGGTCACGATGTCTGATTGTAGAGATGCATCCATGCACGGACCCATTGTGCGAGGGCCTCATGGAGCGGTGTGTTGTGAGGATGCACCAGTTTGGGCAGCCCGAGCACCTGAGCGGCGGCTTGCAGGGCTTGCACGGGCACGTCGAGCGCCAGGGGGGCTGCGCCATGCTGCTTGGAGAGCTTTTCGCCGTCGGCCCCGCGCACCAGGGGGGCGTGCAGGTACTGTGGCGTGGGCAAGCCCAGCGCCCGCTGCAACAGAATCTGGCGCGGGGTATTGTCGGCGAGGTCTTCCCCCCGGACTACATGGGTGACGCCCTGTGCGCCGTCGTCCACCACCACGGCAAGCTGGTAGGCCCACAGGCCATCGGCTCGGCGCAGAACGAAGTCCCCCACGCTGTCCACCACGTTCTGTTCCTGCAGGCCCAGGCGGCGGTCGTGCCAGGAAAGCGTGTTGTTTGCTATTGAAAAAATAGCTTGTTGCGCTTTATCTGTGGGCGCTTGAAGGAATTTTTCTGTGTAATCCCTGGTGGCGAATCGCCAGGCGCGTGCGGGCCGCCCCCGCAGTCCGGTGCGGCAGGTTCCGGGGTATGGCAGCTCGGTGTGGCGCTGGCGCACATGGCCCACAGCCGCCAGGGCGGCCTCGATGTCCTTGCGTGAGCAGGCGCAGGGGTAGGCCAATTGGCGCGCGGCCAGATCGTCCAGGGCCTGCTGGTACAGCGGGCCGCGCCGTGACTGCCACAGCGGCGGCTCGTCCGGGAGCATGCCGCAGGCGGCCAGTTGGCCGAGGATGTGTTCGCCCGCCCCGGCATTGCAGCGCGGAGTGTCCACGTCCTCGATGCGTACCAGCCAGCGGCCGCCGCGCCCGCTGTTCCAGGCGCGGGCGTCCAGCCAACTCGCAAGGGCCGCGACCAGCGATCCAGCATGCAGGGGGCCGGTGGGAGAGGGGGCGAACCGGCCGGTGTAGCCCGTCATGCCACGGTAAGTGCCAGTTCCAGTCCGGAAATGAAGGCGTCCTCAAGACGGTGGCCCAGGCACCAGTCGCCGCAGGCACCGATGCTGCTCCGGGCGTCCCACAGGTGGCTGCGGCCCAGGGCGCGGGTGGTTTGTGCATGGCGCCAGCGGCGCACATCGGCGTGCGCGGGCTCGGCGCGGATGCCTGTGACCTCGGAGAAGGCCTTGACCATCTTGGCCTGCACGCGCTCGGCGTCGTCTTCCAGGTGTTCGGCCGACCAGGCCGGGCTGGCCTGCACGGTCCAGCGCTCGATGACGCTGCGTCCGGGCTTGGACGACTCGCGTGCCAGCCACGCAATGCGGTGGTGCGTGCTGCGGGCGGCATTCCATTGCGGGCCCAGCGTGGTCAGACCCGGGCGCACCGCCTGGGGGAAGGCGAGCATCAGGGTCCAGCAGGGGGCCATGGTCACGCCGGCCATGGACTGTGCGAGGCTGGCGCCCACGCCGCTGTTGTCGAGCAGGGCTTTGGCGGGGGCCGCGGGCAGGGCCAGCAGCACGGTATCGAAACCGGCGAAAACATGCTGCCCGCCCTCTGCCGACTGGGTGCACAACTGCCAGCGCTGGGGGGCCAGCCGGTCGGGTTCAATGCGCAGCACATGGGTTCCGGTGTGCAGGCTGCCCGCCTGCTGCAGGGGCTGGGCCCAGGCATCCACCAGGCTGCCCATGCCAGGGCGGGCGACCCAGTGCGGGTCATTGGGTGCCGGGCTGGCGGCAACCACGCGGCCCGCCGCGTCGAGCACGCGCACGGTGTTGGCGCTCCAGGGGCGGCACATGCCGGGCACGGTGGCCAGCGCCTGGGTGAAGCGCGCGTCACGCACCGTGAAGTACTGCGCGCCGGTGTCAAAGCCGCCAAAAGGCGTTTGCAGCGTGGTGGTCCGGCCGCCGGGATGTTCGGTCTTCTCGAAGACGGTGACCTGGTGCCCGGCTTGCATGAGGGTGCGGGCGCAGGCCACGCCGGCCATGCCGGCGCCGATCACGGCGATGCTGCGGGGCGCCGTCGTGGCGCGCTGGCTTCGGGGGCGGGTGGCACGGGCAGGTTGGCGTGGAGGCATGTGCGGGTCTTTCGGGCGGAAGGCCAGTAGAGAAGATGGGGCTATGCGTGCACTCTACACGCCTGGCGCCCCCTTGCGTATCAAAAGTGGTGGTGATTTTCCAGCAGGGCGCGGCGTGTTGCCGGGCTCTGCAGCTGGCCCAGCCACCACTGCAGTGCCCGGCCGGGCGCGGTGAACCCCGGACCTCCCCAGGCGTAGTGCATGCGGACGCTGCGCTCGGGGCGGGCCACTTTGCGTTCGATCAGATGACCGGCCTCCAGGTAGGGGCGCACCATGGGCTCGGGCAGGAAGCCGCCGCCCAGGCCGCGCAGTTGCACCTGCACCTTGGCCTGCATGGTGTCCACGGTCAGGACGTCCTGGCCGCCGAGAAGGCCCATGGTCAGGCCGCCGCGTTGGGCCGAATCGGCCACGGCCACGGCGCGGTGCTCCAGCAGCGTGGCGTCGGTAATGGGCTCGGGCGCGCTGGCCAGCGGGTGGTGGGGGGCCACCACGTAGATGAACAGCAGGTCGCCCAGCGGCGCCTGCTGCAGACCGGCGACATTGCTGCCGGCCACTGAGACACCGATGGCCAGGTCGGCGCGGCCCGAGGTCAGGGCCTCGAGCGTGCCACTCATGATGCCGTTGCGCAGCTTCAGGCGCGTGGGGGGTGCAAGCGCATAAAAGGCTTCCACCAGCTCCAGCATGGTGTGGGGTGACACCACACCCTCGACGGAGAGGGTCAGCTGTGGCTCCCAGCCCGTGGCAACGCGCTGCACGCGGTGGGCCACGGCGTCGACATCGCACAGGAGCCGCGCGCCTTCGCGCAGCAGTTCGGCACCGGCTTCGGTGGGGCGCGCCTGGCGCGCGCTGCGGTCAAACAGCAGCACATCCAGTGCATCCTCGATCTGGCGCACGCGGTAGGTCAAGGCGCTGGGCACCAGTCCCAGTTGCCGCGCGGCGGCCGCGAAGCTGCCCGCCTCGGCGATCACCTGCAGCATGGTGAGATTCTCGGGGGTCAGTGCATCGCGCGTGTTGTGCATGGCGGCTCGATGTGGATTCAGATATTTTGAATTGTTCCATCAATCCGATTGCCCCACGGAAGCGCTGGCGGGTTCTACAGTGGGATCTTGAAAGGAGCACACCATGCTGACAGTACGCAAATCACAGGACCGGGGTTATGCCGACCATGGCTGGCTGCAGTCGTTTCACAGTTTTTCTTTCGCGGGCTACCACGACCCCCGCCACATGGGGTTTGGCAATCTGCGCGTGATCAACGAGGACCGTATCGCTCCGGGTACGGGTTTCGGCACGCATGGCCACCGCGACATGGAGATCATCAGCTATGTGCTGTCGGGTGAGCTGGCCCACAAGGACAGCATGGGCAATGTGGTCGGCATCCCGCCCGGCGAGGTGCAGCGCATGAGCGCGGGCACCGGCGTGATGCACAGCGAGTTCAACCATGCGCAAGGCCAGACCACGCATTTTCTGCAAATCTGGATTCTCCCGGACCGGCAGGGCGTGGCACCGGGCTACGAGCAGAAAGCTTTTCCCGAGGCAGAAAAGCGGGGCCGGCTGCGGCTGGTGGCGTCTCCCGATGGCGGCCAGGGGTCGGTCAGCATCCATGCCGATGCGTACATGTACGCGGGCCTGTTCGACGCTGGCGAGACCCAGGAAATGGCACTGGACCCGCAGCGCAAATACTATGTGCATCTGGTCCGGGGTTCGTTGCAGGTGAATGGTCAGCAACTGGCGGCCGGGGATGCCGCTCTGGTGGCGCAGGAGTCGCGTCTGGTTCTGGCCCAGGGCGAAGCCGCCGAGGTGCTGGTGTTTGACCTTCAACCCTGAGCACGTAAACACGTTCTGAGAAGGTGCGATTGAACCCGGCCTGCCGGGGTGCTGCGGATTCGTTCGCGTTTGTGTCAGCCTGCGCGGCTGAGCAGCGTTTCTTCAATCTTGCCGGCCAGCTGTGAAATGGCCAGTGCCGCCGGGCATCCGGGCGTGTTCAGCAACAGCAGTTGCCGACGCATCACGGCGTCACGCACGGCCAGGTCGGCCGGGATGTCGCCCATGTGAATCAGGCGCAGCGGGCGGCCGGAGTCGGTGGCGACGAAGCGCTCCAGCACCTGCTGCAGCTGGCTGGTGATGGCCCGGCCGTCGCCCGGACGGGCGGCCTGGTTGACCACCATGCGCACATGCTGGCGCTTTTGCTGCATGGCAAGCACCTTGATGGCGGCGTAGGCGTCGGTGAGCGAGGTGGGCTCGGGCGTGGCCACGATCAGCACCTCGGATGCCAGAGAAACGGAAAACAGCACCACATCGGAGATGCCGGCACCGGTGTCGAGCAGGATCACATCGAAGCGTGGAGCCAGGGTCTGGATGACGTTCAGGAACTGGTTGCGCACCTCGGGTGTCAGGCGCGAGTATTCGACCATGCCCGAGCCTGCCAGAACGACCGAGAAGCCGCCGGGGGCGGCGATCACCGCATCGTCCAGGCTGGATTTGCCGGTGAAAACGTCGTGGAGCGTGATCTTGGGGTGCAGGTTCAGCACCACGTCCAGGTTGGCCAGGCCCAGGTCGGCGTCGAGCACCAGCACGCGCTGGCCCCGGCGGGTCAGGGCGGCTGCCAGGTTGGCGGAGACAAAGGTCTTGCCGACGCCGCCCTTGCCGCTGGTCACGGCAATGATGCGCGCGCCCTGGGAGGCGGATGCAGGGGCTGCGGTGGAGGTAGGGGTGGAGGGGGACGGCGCGTCGCTCATCTCGTTGCTTTCAGTGGGCGCTGTCGTTGAGGTTCATGGCGGTCAGATCGCCCCAGCCCGAGGGTGTGTAGAGGGGGCCAAAAAGCAGCCCCTTTTCTTCGGCGGTAACGGTGCTGTCGGGCTGTTCCTCGATGCACACACGGTTACGGCCTTCCGATTTTGCCCGGTAGAGCTGGTGGTCGGCACGGTCCGTCCAGAGCAATGTGGTGGAACGGATCCATTGCAGCGCGAAGGCGCCGCCAATGCTGATGGTGATGTCCAGTTCAGTGGTGCTGTCGATGCGTATGGGCGTGGCGGCCACCGTGCGCCGGATGCGCTCGGCCACGGCCTTGCCGAAGGCGGCGTGGCAGGCCGGCAGCACCACGGCAAACTCTTCCCCGCCATACCGGGCGAGGGTGTCCATGGGGCGCACGCAGTCGCTCAGAGTGCGGGCGACGGCCTGGAGCACCCTGTCTCCCGCCAGATGTCCGTAGGTGTCGTTGACCTGCTTGAAGCGGTCGATGTCGAGCATCAGCAGCAGGGCGGCTTCGCCTGAACGGGTCACACGGTCAATCTCGCGCTCAAGTACCGCCTGAAAATGCCGCCGGTTGGCCAGTCCGGTCAGGGGATCTTTGAGAGAGAGATCGCACAGGCCGTCAATCAGCCGCTGCAGGTACAGCGCTGGCGTGGCGGCTGTTTGAATCTGCGGCGCGGTTCCCTCAAGGCCGACCAGCGAGATGGCTGTGTCCAGGCGAAGGTCGCGCAGATCAACGAGAGGAGGAGATGCGGTATGCGGCACGGATGAAAAAGGTCGGGTTCCGAAGTGTAACTCCCGTACAGTCCCTCGGAACGTGTTTGCGTTCTCAGGAGGTTTCTGCGATCTGCTGCAGCGCGCCCAAAGCTTCGGCGTCGGTACGGTAGGTGCGCAGGTGCGGGCCTGGCACAAGCACCTGGGCGCGTTCCAGGGCCTGCTGCACGGGGAGCTTGAGGCCGCTGATGTGCAAGACGCAGCCCTGGCGGAGGGCCAGGGCCTGCAGGCGGGCAAAGGTTTCCACGCCGGTGACGTCGATGCGGTTGATGGGCTGGGCGAACAGGCAGACATGGGCCAGGCCGGGGTGGCTGGCCATGCGCTCGGCAAGGGTGCGTTCCAGTGCGCTGGCCGAGGCAAAGTCGAGTTCGGCATCCATGCGCAGGGCCAGAAGGTGCGGGGCCAGCGGGGGAAGATGCCACAGGTGGCGGTCGCGCAGGCTGCCGTCGGGGTGCAGGCCGACCTCGATGATGCGAGGGTGCAGGCGCTGGTAGAGAAAATGGCTCAGGTTCACCACCAATCCGGCCAGGACACCCCAGTAGAGATTGGGAGTCGCCGCCAGCGTGACAACGAAGGTCAGGGCGCCAATCGTGGCCTCGACACGCGAGATGCGCCAGAGCTGTGCCAGCAGGGCGGGTTTGATCAGGCCGGTGATGGCTGTCACCACCACGGCCGCCAGTACCGACTGGGGTACATGGTGCAAGGCCGGGGTGAGCCACAGCAGGGCCATCAGGACCAGGGCGCAGGAAAACAGCGTGGCCCAGCCGGTGCGCGCGCCGGCATACAGGTTGACGGCTGACCGCGAGAAGGAGGCACTGGTGGCAAAACTTCCGCACAGTCCCGAACTGATCTTGGCCAGGCCCTGGGCCATCAGGTCCTGGTTTTCGTTCCAGCGCGTGCCGCCGCTCTGGTGCTCGACCTTGGCGCTCGATGCCGTTTCCAGAAAACTCACCAGCGTGACGACCAGCACCGGCATGATGAGTGCGCCCAGCGTAGACCAGGGCAGCGCGCCGGGCCAGTAAGGCTGGGGCAGTCCCACGGGCACTGCGCCCACCACGGCGCCGCCACCGGCAGCGTAGCCCAGGGCCTGGCTCGCCAGAGCGGCAACGCTCATCACGGCGATGACGGCCGGAAAACCGGGCCAGAAGCGCTTGGCAAGCACCAGTGCGGCGATGCTGCCCAGGCCCATGCCCGCGCCCAGGAGGTCGAAGTGCCGCAGCCCCGGGCTGGCGGCAAGTTCGGCCAGCGGTACCTGCAGGCCCGTGAGGGCGGGCAGCTGGGATGCCAGGATCAGCAAGGCCGCGGCCTGCGTGAAGCCGCTGAGCACGGGGGAGGTGACGAGGTTGAGCAGCCAGCCAAAGCGCACCAGGCCCAGCAGCAGTTGCAGCGCACCGGTGAGCAGCGCCATCCAGGCGGCCAGCGCCACCCATTGCGCGCTGCCTGGCGCGGCCAGACCGGTGAGTGATGCGCCGATGAGCAGGCTGGTCAGCGCCGTGGGGCCCACGCTCAGCCGTGGCGACGATCCCCACAAAACGGCCACCAGAGCGGGCAGCAGCGACGCATAGATCCCGGTCACCAGCGGCATTCCCGCCAGTGCCGCGTAGGCCATGCCCTGGGGCACCAGCATCAGACCGACCGTCATGCCAGCCCAGAACTCGCCCCGCAACAGCGCGGCATCCGGGCGGGGCCAGCCAAGGAACGGGAACCAGCGTACAAGGGAAGCAGGAAACATGGCCGCCATTGTCGCGCGCACGCAGGCTGGAGCGGTTTCCTCGCACAGGTGCGCGTTAGGATGGCGGCATGAAGTCCACCGAACAAGCCCTGGATCTGTCCACCCGCATCGTCCACCACGATTACGAGCCACCGCAGGGCTTCAAGGCCCCGCAGCCGGGTGTGTTCAAGGCGTCCACCGTCATCTTCCCGAGTGTCGCGGCGATGCGCACACGCGAATGGAAGGACAAGAGCGGCTACACCTATGGCCTGCACGGCACGCCCACCACCTTCATTCTTGAGGAGCGCCTGTGCGCGCTGGAGGGCGGCCTGCAGTGCGTGCTGGTACCCAGCGGCCTGGCGGCCATCGGCAACGTGTCGCTGGCCCTGCTGAAGTCGGGCGACGAGGTGCTGGTGCCCGACAATGCCTACGGCCCCAACAAGTCCATGAGCGAGTCCACCCTGGCGCAGTTCGGCATCCGCACCGTGCTCTACGACGCGCTCGACCCGGCCGACCTGGCGGCGCGCATCACGCCTGCCACGCGCCTTGTGTGGCTCGAAGCCCCGGGTTCGGTGACGCTGGAGTTTCCCGATCTGCCTGCACTGGTGCGCATCTGCCGCGAGCGTGGCGTGACCACCGCACTGGACAACACCTGGGGCGCGGGTCTGGCGTTCGCGCCCTTCGACCTGAGCGGCGACGGCAGCCTGGGTGTCGATGTGTCCATCCACGCCCTGACCAAATACCCCAGCGGCGGTGGCGACGTGCTCATGGGCAGTGTCATCACGCGTGACCCTGTGCTGCACATGAAGATCAAGCTGTTGCACATGCACCTGGGCCTGGGCGTGGGGGCCAACGACGCTGAGGCGGTGCTGCGCGCCCTGCCCAGCATCGGTTTGCGCTACCGTGCCCACGACCAGGCTGCGCGCAGTCTGGCGCTGTGGATGGGGCAGCAGGCCCCGGTGGTGCAGGTGCTGCACCCGGCGCTGCCCGGCTCGCCCGGCCATGCGCACTGGAGCGCGCTGTGCGGCCCGGCCAACGCGGGGCAGGGTGCGGCAGCGGGTCTGTTCAGCATCGTTATCGACCCGCGCCACACCCAGGCGCAGGTGGATGCGTTCTGCGATGGTCTGCGCCTCTTCAAGATCGGCTACAGCTGGGGCGGACCGATGAGCCTGGTGGTGCCCTACGATCTGCGCGGCATGCGCAGCCGACCTGCGCCGCACCTGCGTCCGGGTACGGTCGTGCGCTTTTCCATCGGTCTGGAGGCCGTCCAGGACCTGCAGTCGGATCTGTTCCAGGCCATGCGGCAGGCTTTTCTCCTGGAATGACCCCCTGCGTCTCGCTATAACCCGATAAAAAAAGTTGGGTATTTGTTGAGATAAATCAAAGGGTGTTGGTGGGGCATACATTGGGCCAAAACCCAAGGCCTTATGAACACCACCACCGCCTCGCCCACCCCCTCGCCGTCCATCGTCCTGCAGCCGCTGCGCTGGACCGATCCCTGGCGCTGGCTGCGCCTGGGATGGGATGACATGCGCGCCTCTGCGGGAATCTCCCTTTTCTATGGCGCCTGTTTCTGGGCCATGGCGCTGGTGCTGGGCTGGGTGTTTCGCGCGCGCCCGGAGTACGTCATGTCCCTGGCCAGCGGCTGCCTGCTGGTCGGTCCGTTTCTTGCGATGGGCCTGTACGACACAAGCCGCAGACGCGAGGCGGGTCTGGTGCCTGATCTGGGGCAGTCCATCACCTGCTGGGACAAGCATCTGGGCAGCATGGGCATGCTGGTGCTGGTTTTGGTGGTGCTGGAGCTGCTCTGGGGCCGGGCGTCGCTGGTCGTGTTCGCGGTTTTCTTCAACACCGGCATGCCGTCAACCACGGGGGTAATGCAGGCCATCTTCAACCCGCAGAACTGGAGCTTTGTTGTGGTCTACATCCTGGTGGGCGGGGTCTTTGCGTCGCTGGTGTTTTCCTCCAGCGTCGTCTCCATTCCCATGATTCTTGACCGTGACACCGATGCGCTCACCGCAGGCATCACCAGCATGCGCGTGGTGCTGGACAACACCGCCGTGATGGTGCTGTGGGGCGGCATGATCACCGTGCTGGTGGGGCTGTCGCTCTGGGCCTACGGAGCGGGGCTGCTGCTGGTGGGGCCTTTGCTGGGGCATGCCAGCTGGCATGCCTATCGTGCGGCCGTCAAGCCGCCAGAACCCCCCGGCGTCTGACGCCCGCGCCGGGCCAAGCTGTTACAGTGGGTCTCAACTCTAGAAAGCACACACCTTGGCCACTCCCAACTACGGATACGAAAAGCGCCAGCGCGAACTTGCCAAAAAGCAGAAGAAGGAAGAAAAGCTGCGGGCCAAGGCGTCCAATGCACGCCATGGCGCCACTGCCGAGGCTCCAGACCGCTTGGTGGCAGAAGAGGGTTCCGGACCCGCAGGACCCGCCAGTGGCCCCGGAGACGCGGCCCAGCCAGCCTGAGCCGGGGCTTCAGCGCAGCAGCTTGCGCAGCGAAGGCCAGACGTTGTCCAGCATGATCGGGTGCGCCTGCGCGGCCGGATGGATGCGGTCGGGCTGGAACAGCCGTGCCGCATCGGGCCCATTGGCCACCCCCTCCAGAAAGAACGGCACCACGGCCGTCTTGTGCTGCCGTGCCACGGTCTCGAAAACCCCGGCAAAGCGCCGCGCGTAGTCGCTTCCATAGTTCGGGGGCACCTGCATGCCCACCAGCAGCACCTGGGCGCCCGCTTTTTGCGCGGATTGCACCATGCTGGAGAGATTGTCCTCGGTGTTCTGGAGGGGCAGGCCCCGCAGAGCGTCGTTGCCGCCCAGCTCGATCACCACCACGCTGGGTTTGTGCTGGGCCAGCAGCGCGGGCAGACGGGCGCGGCCACCCGAGGTGGTGTCGCCGCTCACGCTGGCGTTGACCACGGTGGCGTTCAGTTTCTCGGATTCCAGGCGCTTTTCCAGCAGTGCAACCCAGCCAGTGCCGCGTGGCAGGCCGTATTCGGCGCTCAGGGAATCGCCGAGCACCAGAATGGAGCGGGGCGCCTTGGGTTGCGCCAGGGCCGGAAGGCTGCAAAGCCCCGCGAGCGCGCTCGCTGCCGCGGTCAGGATAAAGTGGCGCCGAAACCGATCTGTCATCACAAACAAAAACCTTTCATGTCCGAAACCCCTCCCTCGCCCGTGTCGCCGATTATTGCCGTGGAGCATGTCTTCAAGTCGGTGACCGACTCGACCGGTACGCTCGACATTCTGCGCGACATTGATTTCCAGCTGGCGCCGAGGGAAACCGTGGCCATTGTGGGCGCCTCGGGCTCGGGCAAGAGCACGCTGCTGTCCATCATCGCCGGGCTGGACACACCGACGCGGGGCACGGTGCGCCTGGATGGGCAGGACCTGTTTGCCCTGAGCGAGGACGAGCGCGCGGCGCTGCGCGCGCAGAAGGTCGGTTTCGTGTTCCAGAGCTTTCAGCTCATGGGCAACCTCACGGCGCTGGAGAACGTGATGCTGCCGCTGGAGCTGGCCAGCCAGCGCGATGCCCGCAAACGCGCCGCCGAGATGCTGGAGCACGTGGGTCTGGGCCAGCGCCTGGGGCATTACCCCAAGGTGCTCTCGGGCGGCGAGCAGCAGCGCGTGGCGCTCGCCCGCGCCTTCGTGGTCAAGCCGGCCGTGCTGCTGGCCGACGAACCCACGGGCAGCCTGGATTTCGCCACGGGCGAGACCATCATGCAGCTCATGTTCGACCTCAACCGTGAGCAGGGCACCACGCTCGTGCTGGTCACGCACGATCGGGGCATTGCTCAGCGCTGTGAACGCCTGATCACCATCGAGGCCGGGCGCGTTGCAGGGATCTAAGTGTTTTATGCCTCCAGGGCAATATGGAAAAGCGCTTGCAGCTATTGAATCAATAGTGTTCGGGTGCAGCGGATAATCGCTCCATGTCCAGCCCCAAAGTCCTTTTCGGCTTCCATGCCGTGGGCGTGCGCCTCAAGACGGCGCCGCAATCCATCATCGAAATCTATTACGAGGCCACGCGCCGCGACGCACGCATGCGCCAGTTCCTGGACCGCGCCAGGGAGGCGGGCGCCCGCCTGATCGAGGCTGACAGCCTGCGCATCGCCAAGCTGGCCGGCAGCCACGGCCACCAGGGCGTGGCCGCGCGCGTGGAGCCGGTGGCCCAGGTGACCTCGCTAGACGAACTGCTGGAACAACTCGAAGCCGACGGCGTGGAGCAACCCCTGCTGCTGGTGCTCGACGGCGTGACCGATCCGCACAACCTCGGCGCCTGCCTGCGCGTGGCCGATGGTGCGGGCGCCCATGCCGTGATCGCCCCCAAGGACCATGCCTCGGGCATCAACGCCACCGTGGCCAAGGTGGCCAGCGGCGCCGCCGAGACCATGCCGTATTTCATGGTGACCAACCTGGCGCGCACGCTCAATGAGCTGAAGGAGCGCAACATCTGGATCATCGGCACCAGCGACGATGCACCCAAGACCATCTACCAGGTGGACCTGAAAGGCCCCGTGGCACTGGTGCTGGGCGCCGAGGGCGATGGCATGCGCCAGCTCACGCGCAAGACCTGCGACGAGCTCGTCGGCATCCCCATGAAGGGTGCGGTCGAGAGTCTGAATGTGTCCGTGGCCAGCGGCATCTGCCTCTATGAGGCCCTGCGCCAGCGCAGTTGAGCATGGACACCGTTGCGCTGGAGACTGTGCGTGGCTGGCTGCGCGCGGCGCAGCACGTCGCCGTGCTCACCGGGGCCGGCATCAGCGCCGAATCGGGCGTGCCCACCTTTCGAGATGCCCAGACCGGCTACTGGGCGCAATTCCGCGCCGAGGACATGGCCACGGAGGAGGGCTTTCGCGCCCACCCCGCACGCGTCTGGGGCTGGTACCAGCACCGCCGCCAGATGCTGGCGGGCGTGCAGCCCAATGACGGACACCGGGCGCTGGCCGAATTTGCCCTGCGGCACCCGGGGCGCCTGACCCTCATCACCCAGAACGTCGATGGCCTGCACCAGCGCGCGGGCAGCACCGATGTGCTGTGCCTGCATGGCGACCTGATGGAAGACCGCTTTCTCGACCTGCCGCGTGCGTGTTGCCACCCCGATACGGTGGAGGCGGGCCAGCCGCCGCATTGCCCGCGCTGCGGCAACATGCTGCGGCCCGGTGTGGTGTGGTTTGGCGAGCCATTGCCCCTGGCCGTGTTCGACGCCGCGCAGCAGGCCGCCCGTGCGTGCGGGCTGATGCTGGTGGTGGGTACGGCCGGGGCGGTATATCCTGCGGCGGGGCTGGCGCACAGCGCACGCGCCGCCGGTGCACGGGTGGTGGTGGTCAATACCGCGCCGAGCGAACTCGACGACGTGGCCCACGCCGTGCTGCGCGGTGGCGCGGCGCAGGTGCTGCCTGCGCTGTTGGGGGCCTGATCAGGGCAGCTGCGACAGGTAGTCGGCCACGGCCTTGGCTTCCAGCTCGGTCAGGCGTGAGGCCACGAGGTGCATGGCCTCGTTGTCGTTGTTGCGGATGCGCTGGTTGAAGTCCTTGAGCTGTGCCAGCAGGTAGCGCGAGTTTTGCCCGGCCAGGCGCGGCAGGTTGGTGGAACCGGCCGCGTTTTCACCATGGCAGGTGGTGCACGCCGGCACACCGGACCAGCTGTTGCCCTTGGTGTAGATGTAGCGGCCCACGGGCACCAGATCCGCGTCGGAAACGCGGTGGGTGCGGGCCTTCCTGGCGGCGAAGAAGTCGGCGAGCGCCGCGATGGCCTCGTCGGACAGATCGGCCACCTGCGGGGCCATGGTTTCGCTGACACGCTTCTTGGACTTGAAATCCTGCATCTGCTTGACCAGGTACTCGCGGTTCTGCCCCGCCAGCGACGGGAAGATGGGCGAGGTGGCATGTCCCTCCGCGCCATGGCAGGTGGCGCAGCGGCTGCTGACCAGGGATTCGGCGGTGGGCTCGGCGGCCCAGGCGGCGGGTGCAATGAGAGCGCAGGCGAGCGCGAATGTGTGCAGTTTCATGGAATGGGCAGTGCAAACGGAAGGATCGGTACAGCATCCATTGTTGTACCAATCGCCAGGTTTTGCATGAAAGGGAAATGTCTTGACCCGTGTCATGTGTTCACCGGGCCGTCGGGGGGCTTTCGGATGGCGAAAACGTCGAAGCTGTCACGAAGCTGACAGCGTGAACATGGCATTTGCCGATAGCCTGCGCCACCTTCGTACTTCAGGCGTATCCACACCATGAGCCGTCGTCATTTTCTCTTGCGTGCCACCCAGGCACTGGCCGCCACCGGGCTTCCTGCCTGGGCCCACACCACCCGCGCGGCAGACATCGAGCTGCCCGCGCGGCAGCTTACGCTGGGCTGCTCCATCGCGCTGTCGGGGCCCCTGGGGGCAGCGGGGGTCGAGCAGGTGGCAGGCATGCAGGCCGCCTTTGCCGAGGTCAATCGCCAGGGGGGTATTCATGGCCGGGAAATCCTGCTCGACATCAAGGACGACGGCTATGTGCCTGCCAACACCCTCCAGAACGTGACCGGGATGGTGGATTCGCAGTCGGTGTTTGCCCTGATATCGCCCCTGGGCACGGCCAACACGGCGGCCATCCTGCCTCTCATCGAGGGCAAGGGGATTCCGACCGTCGGCCCGATCACGGGAGCTCCATCGGTGCGCAGCCCGCAGCAGCGCAACATCTTTTTCGTGCGGCCCAGCTACGCCGACGAGGCACGCCGACTGGTGCAGCAGATGGTGGCCATGGGCCTGCGCCGCATTGCCATCGTCTACCTCGACAACCCGTTCGGCAAGGAGGTGCTGGGCTATATGTCCTCGGCGCTGGATGAAGCGCAGGTCGAACGCGCTGGTGCCTATGCGCTGGCGGTGGACGGCAGGAACGGCGAGGAGGTGGCCGAGAAGGTGTTTGCCGACGGCCCTGGCGCCGTGCTGCTGGCCACCACGGGCGTGGCCAACACGGCTTTCGTGCTGCCTTTTCGTGCCCGGGCCAAGAGCGTGCCGCTGGCGGGGCTGTCGGTCACCATTTTTGTCTCGGAACTGCCCAAGCTGGGCGAAGGAACCCGTGGCATGGCGGCGGTGCAGGTGTTCCCCGATGCGACATCCAGCAAGTCGATGATGGTGCGCCGCTTCCAGAGCACGATGAAGTCCACCGGTGCCAAGCCCGAGTTCTTGACCAGCGGCAGCAGCCTGGAAGGCTGGATCAATGCCCAGGTCATGATCGAAGGCCTGCGCAATGCGGGCAAAGACCTGACGCGCGAGCGGCTGCGCGCCGGACTGGCGGGCATTCGCTCGCTGTCGTTTGGCGACTTCAGCGTCGGCTTCGGCAACAAGGCGCCTTACGTGGGCTCCAGCTCCATCTATCTGGCCATCTATGCCGAGAACGGGCGCCGCCTGAGCTGAAGTGCCCCGCATCGCTCGGTGCGGTTGAAAACGGGCCTCCGTCGCCGTCGCCTGCTTGCGATAGCTCAAACAGAGCCGGTATCGCCCCCCCGGATGCTGGTTTGCCGCGTTGACGCCTCGCCAGTGGGCTGCTGTACTGCTTGCACCCTGCGGCCGGGCGAGACGGACTCTCGCCTGCGCGGCGGCACCATGCAACAGGAGAGGCCATGGAGCAAACCCCCGGGACGGAGGCCGCTTTGCGGCAAGAGCTTGCGCGGATGGAGCAGGCCCAGCAGGCGCTGAAGGCCGAACTGGCCGCCAGCGCCCAGGCGCTCACGGAAGCGCGGGCCACACTGGCCCGCAGCGCGGCCTACAACAAGCGCGTGTACCAGGACGCGCCGGTACCCATCGTCATCATCGATCCGGCCATCGGCATCATCGACTGCAACCAGGCTGCCGTGCGCATCTATGGCTTCTCCTCGCGCGACGAGGTGCTGGGCAAGATGCCACTGGATTTTTCGGCCCCGGTGCAATACGACGGCACCGATACCCAGACCGCGGGCGAAGAGATCACGCGCACCATTTTCGAACACGGCATCGCCAATTTTCTGTGGCGCGCGCGCCGGGCCAATGGCGAAATCTTCGATGCCGAGGTCAACCTCATGGCCTTCGACTGCGGCGGGCGCATTCTGCTGCGCTTCACGGTGGACGATGTGTCCGAAAAGCGCCGCGCGCGCATGGAGATCGACCGCCAGCAGGCCGAAATCCGCAAACTGCTCGAAGAGCAGCAGGCGATCTTCGAGAACGCGCCCAACGGCATCTGCTACACGGCCGACGGCATCATCCTGCGCGCCAACAAGCGGCTGTGCGAGAACCTGGGCATACGGCTGGTGGACACCATCGGCTACCCGGCTTCGCAAAAGCTGTTCCGCACCGAGCAAAGCTACCGCGCATTTGCTGAAAAAGCCGCGCCGCTGCTGGCAGCCGGCAAGGAGGTGCGGACCGAGTGGGAGTTCGTGCGCGAAGACGGCACGCTCTTCGTCGCCATGGTGTCGGGGCAGGGCATCAATATTCCGGGCTTCGAGCGCTCCGCCGTGTGGGTGTATGAAGACATCACCGAACGCAAGAAGCTGGAGCGCGACCGCCAGGAGAATGAAGAGCGCCTGCGCCGCATCCTGGAGAACAGCCCGGTGGGCGTGATCATCGGCACCGAGGAGGGGCGCCTGGTGTTTGCCAACCGCCAGCATGCCGAGATGCTGGGCGTACAGCCCGAAGATCTGCCCACGCACCATGCCAGCCGATCCTGGCGCAATCCGGCCGACCGCGAACGCTTCATGGCCTTGCTGCGACGCGATGGATCGGTCAAAGGCTACCAGGCCGATTTTGTGCGCACCGACGGTACGCCCATCACGGTGCTGCTGTCGTCCATATTGCTCGATTTTTCCGATGGCCGCTACCTCGTCTCCTGGCTGTACGACATCACCGAGCGCCAGATTGTCGAGCAGCGCGTTGCGCGCAGCGAAGAGCGACTGAATCTGGCCTTGCGCGGTGCTAACCTGGGCATGTACGACTGCACCATCGATGACGGCCGCCAGATTGTCGATGTCGCTGTCAACGATATATGGGCCGAAATGCTGGGCTACGACAAGGAAGCACTGCTGGCGCGTTACCCGAACCACATGGCCTGCTGGGTGGATCTGATCCATCCCGATGATCGGGAGCGGGTGCAGGAGCGTCTGCGAGCCTTTTTGCACAACGAGGCGCCAGACCACACCGAAACCTTCCGCATGCGCACCGCCGATGGCAACTGGCGCTGGATTCTCGACATCGGCCACGCCGCCCTGCGCGGGCCGGATGGCTGCCCGCGCAGGCTGGGGGGCATCAACCAGGACATCACCGAGCAAAAGGCCGCCGAGGCCAGCCTGCGCGCCAGCGAGGCCTACAACCGCAACCTGCTGGCCGAGCAGCAGATGATCTTCGACAACGCCCCCAACGGCATCATCTACACCGCCGACGGGGTGATCCTGCGGGTCAACCGGCGCATGGGGGAGTTCCTGGGTTACCAACCCGAAGAACTGATCGGAAAACCCGGCAGCGTCATCTACCACTCCCCTGAAAAATACGCGGAATTCGGCGCCATGGTCGGCCCGCTGCTGGGCACTGGCAAGGACGTGAATGTGGAGTGGGACTTCGCGCGCAAGGACCGGGGCAATTTCGTGGCCCAGGTGTCGGGGCGCGCCATCCACGCGGCCGACCACCGCAAGGTCACCATCTGGGTGTTTGAGGATATTGCCGAGCGCAAGGCCACCGAGCGCGCCATGGCCGAGGCGCGGCGCGTGGCCGAGGAGGCCGCCCAGGCCAAGAGCGAATTCCTGGCCAACATGAGCCACGAGATCCGCACGCCCATGAACGCCATCATCGGCATGTCCCACCTGGCGCTGCAAACGCAGCTCGCCCCCAAGCAGCGCAACTATGTGGAGAAGGCGCACCGCTCGGCGGTCAGCCTGCTGGGCATCATCAACGACATCCTCGACTTCTCCAAGGTCGAGGCCGGCAAGATGGTGCTGGAGCAGACCGGGTTTCAGCTCGATGAGGTGATGGACCACCTCTCCAACCTGATCGGCCTCAAGACCGAGGACAAGGGCCTGGAGCTGCTCTTCAGCGTGCCGCCCGACATTCCCGGCGAACTGGTGGGCGACCCGCTGCGTCTGGGCCAGATTCTGGTGAACCTGGGCAACAACGCGGTGAAGTTCACCGAGCGGGGCGAGGTGGTCATCGGCATCGAGAAAGCTGCCGAGGACGCCCAGGGCGTTGAACTGCACTTCTGGGTGCGCGACACCGGCATCGGCATGACCCCCGAGCAATGCGACAAGCTCTTCCAGCCCTTCAGTCAGGCCGACAGCTCCACCACCCGCCGCTACGGCGGCACCGGGCTCGGCCTGGCCATCTCCAAGGCGCTGGTCGAGCAGATGCATGGGCGCATCTGGGTTGAGAGCACACCCGGCAAGGGCTCGGTGTTTCACTTCACGGCGCGGCTGGGCCTGCAGGACAAGGCCACGGCTCCCCACCGCCTGGGCCGCGAGGCTCTGCAGGAGATGCGCGTCCTGGTGGTGGACGACAACGCCTGCGCGCGCGAAATCACGGCCCGCATTGCCCTAAGCCTGGGGCTGCAGGTCGACACCGCCAGCGGTGGCCAGGAGGCGCTGGCCTCCATTGCTGCGGCGCAGCAGCGGCAGCAGCCGTATGACCTGGTGCTGATTGACTGGAAGATGCCTCTCATGGACGGCATCGAAACCCTGCGCCACATGCATGAGACACAGCAGCACCATGTGCCGGCCACCATCATGGTTACCGCCTACGGCCGCGAGGAGGCCCTGGGCGCGGCCGAGCGCCAGGGCGTGGCGCTCAAGTCGGTGCTGACCAAGCCGGTCATGGCCAGCCAGCTTCTGGATGCCATTGGCTGTGCCATCGACCGCAAGGGGTTGACGGAAAACCGCACCGCGCTCATGGCGCAGGACAGCCAGAATGCCATGCATCAGCTGGCGGGCAAACGCCTGCTGCTGGTGGAGGACAACGAAATCAACCAGGAGCTGGCCCTGGAGTTGCTGCGCCATGCAGGCGTGGACGTGGTGCTGGCCACCAATGGCCGCGAGGCGCTGGACCTGCTGGAGCGTGATGCCCGCTTTGACTGTGTGCTGATGGACTGCCAGATGCCCGTGATGGACGGCTACGAGGCCACGCAGCTCATCCGTGCCCATTCATCGTTGCAGACGCTGCCCATCATCGCCATGACCGCCAACGCCATGGCGGGCGACCGCGAGCGGGCGCTGGCCATCGGCATGAACGACTACATCGCCAAGCCGCTGGATGTGGGCAGCATGTTCTGCACCATCGCGCGCTGGGCAGGGCAGGGCGCGCCCGCCCGGCAGGTCCATGCGCCGCAGGCCGCCCCCGTGGCGGTGGCGGTGCAGCCGCCCGCGCCTGCCTTGGTCGCGTTGCCGCCGCTGCCAGGGATCGACACCCATGCCGGGCTGACCACCACCATGCACAACGAGAAGCTGTACCGCTCGGTGCTGTCCAAGTTCCATGCCGGGCAGGTGCGGTTCGTGGAGACGTTCCGTGCGGCCCAGGCCCAGGGTGACGCTTCGGCGCCCGAACGGGTGGCGCACACGCTCAAGTCGGTGGCAGGCAGCGTGGGCGCGCGGGGCGTGCAGGCGGCTGCGGCAGAGCTGGAGCGCGCCTGCCGGGCCGGAGAACCCGCGCCGCGCATCGATGCCCTGGTGGAACAGGTGGTTGCCGAACTGGCTCCGGTGCTTGCCGGACTGGAAACCCTGGTGGTGCCCGCCGATGAATCCCGGGATGCGGTGGCGGCACTGGACCCCGGGCGGGTGGCTGCATTCAGGCAGCAACTGCTTGACTTGCTGACAGCGGGCGATTCGGGCTCACTGGACTTGATCGGTGACAACAGGGGGTTGCTGGCCGCCGCCTACCCCGGGCAGCACCAGGCGATCGAATCGGCGATGCAGGGATTTGATTTTGAAGCCGCGCTGGACTTGATCCGCGTAGACCCAGCGTAGCGTTCACATCGTCTCAGCGCTGCCGGGCCACGAAGCGGTTGCGTCCGGCGCTCTTGGCCTCGTACAGGGCGGCATCGGCCAGGTCCACCAGTGCCTGCGGGCTCTCGTCGGCCTGTGGCACGAGAGTGGCCACGCCCAGGCTGATGGTGGCATGGCTGTGCGTGGCCGAGTGCGCGTGCTCCAGCCCCTGAGCCAGCACCCCCGCGCGCATCTGCTCTGCGAGAAGGGTGGCACCCGCGCTGCCGGTGGCGGGCAGCACCGCAGCAAACTCCTCACCGCCGCAACGCGCCACCAGGTCGGTGGGCCGCGTCACGCTGGCGGCCAAGGCCCGGGCTACCTGGATCAGGCACTGGTCGCCCTGGGGGTGGCCGTAGTGGTCGTTGTAGGCCTTGAAGTGGTCGATGTCGATGGAGATGAGAGAGATGGGCGTCTGCTCGCGCGCCGCTCGGCGCCATTCCACGGCCAGAAAATCGTCGAACCGGCGCCGGTTGCTGATGCCGGTCAGGTGGTCCTGCGTGGTCAGCCGCTCCAGCAGGTCGCGGCTGCGCTTGAGTTCAATGTGGTTGCGCACCCGGGCCTGCACGATGGAGGGGCGGATGGGCTTGACGATGTAGTCGATGGCGCCCATGGACAGGCCCCGCGCCTCGTCCTCTTCCTCGTCGCGCGATGAGACGAACAGCACCGGAATGCGGGCCGTTGCCGGTTGGGCCTTGAGGCGGCTGCACACCTCGTAGCCATCCATGCCGGGCATCATCACGTCCAGCAGAATCAGGTCGGGCGGATCGGCCGCCGTGGCCAGGGCCAAGGCCCGCTCGCCATTGATGGCGACCTTGACCTTGTAGTGCTCTTTCAGTACGGCCGAGATCACCTGCAGGTTCTCGGGGGAGTCGTCCACCACCAGAATGGTTGCCGGGGTTTCCATCGCGTGTCTCCGTCGCGCATTCGGCTAGGCAAGAGTGTTACCGAATGTTCTTCTTTGAGAAAAGCATACGCGGTTTGACACGGCGGTGTGGCAAAAACCGCCCGGGGACTGCGCTGGATCAATGCGCGCTGCTCCCCTGTGGATCGTCTGCGTGAGGAGTGTTCCGCGAAATCCATTCAGGGCATGCCGCCCAGCCCCTCACACCCAGCCCAGCATCCCCAGCAGCGCGCCCGCGCCCAGCATCCATAGCAGGTGCAGTTTGGTGCGCCACACCAGCAGCATCACGGCGGCTGTCAGCAGCCACAGCGGCGCGTCGGTGGCGGGCTGGCCCTGGGCGCGGCCCAGCACCCAGGTGGCCGCCATCAGCAGGCCGATGACCAGTGGCGCCATGCCCTGCTTGAAGGCGCGCACTGCTCGCCGCTCGCGGTTGCGGTGGGCCCAGCGCGTGGCCAGCCAGGTCAGCGTGGCGCTGGGCAGCATGATGCCCAGCATGCACAGCGCCGCGCCCAGCAGCCCGTAGGCCCAGCCCATGGCTCCCGGGCCGCCCGCATTGAGCCCCACATGCCAGCCCAGCAATGCGATGAACAGCACGTTGGGGCCGGGCGCGGCCTGGGCAATGGCGATGCTGGCGTTGAACTGCATCTCGGTCAGCCAGGCGTTGCGGTCCACCAGGAAGCGGTGCATGTCGGGCGCCGTGGCAATGGCGCCGCCCACGGCCAGCAGAGAGATCGAGAGGTAATACAGGAACAGGTGCAGCCAGTCCAGCGGCTGCAGGGTGATGGCGTGCGTCATGGCGCAAGCTTTCGCCAGGTCAGCACGCAGGCAGCGCCGCCCACCACCAGCAGCAGGCCGTACAGCGGCACGCGCAGCCAGACGATGGCGCTGAACGACACGGCAGCGATCACCGCGCACAGCGCAGGCCCCAGCGGGTGCGTGCGCAGTGCCACCGCCAGCTTCAGGCCCATGCCGCCGATCAGACCGGCCGCCACGGCGCCCATGCCGCGCAGCGCGCCCGCCATGGCCGGGTGGCTGGCCCATTGCGCATAGACCAGCGCCACCAGCAGCGCGATGGCCAGCGGAAACGACAGCATGCCCGCCAGCGCCGCGAAGGCGCCGCGCAGGCCGAAATGCCGGTCGCCGATCATGATGGAGAGATTCACCACGTTGGGCCCCGGCATCACCTGGGCCACGGCCCAGTCTTCCAGGAACTCCTCGTTCGTCATCCAGCGCTTCTTCTCCACCAGCTCGCGCTGCACCACGGCCACCACGCCGCCAAAGCCCTGCAGGGCCAGCCAGGTGAAGGACCAGAACAGGTCGGCCGGATTGCGGGGCCGGGGGCGGACATCGGAAAGCGGGTGATCGGGGGCCATGAATTTGAATGAAAAACGGCTTTTGCGCTTATAAATAAAGCGCCGCAAGCTATTTTAATAATAGCAATCACGATTGAATGCTATGTGCGCCAATGGTACGCTTGCGGCCACCCGCCTGCCGTGCGGGCGCTCCCTTCCTTGTTCGCAGGAATTTCCAACATGAAACTCATCCGCTACGGCCACCCAGGGGCCGAGCGCCCGGGCCTCATCGATGCCCAGGGCGTGCTGCGCGACCTCTCCATGCTGCTGGCCGACATCGGCCCCGCGCAGCTGGCCCCCCGCACCCTGGCGGCATGGGCCGCCATCGACGCCGCGCGCCTGCCCGCGATCGATGGCCAGCCGCGCCTGGGCTGCCCCGTGGGTGGCGTGGGCAAGATCGTCTGTGTGGGCCTGAACTACCGCGACCACGCGCTTGAAGCGGGCATGCAGCCGCCCGCTGAGCCCGTGCTGTTCATGAAGGCCGTCACCGCGCTGAGCGGCCCGAACGACCCGCTGCACATCCCGCCTGGCGCGCTCAAGACCGACTGGGAAGTGGAGCTGGGCATCGTCATCGGTACACGCGCGCGCCATGTGAAGGAAGCCGATGCATTGGGGCATGTGGCGGGTTACGTGCTGGCCAACGATGTGTCCGAGCGGTCGTACCAGATCGAGCGCGGCGGCCAGTGGGACAAGGGCAAGAGCTACGACAGCTTCGCGCCCATCGGCCCGTGGCTGGTCACGGCCGACGAAGTGCCCGACCCGCATGCCATCGACCTGTGGCTGGAGGTGAACGGCCAGCGCGTGCAGAACGGCAGCACGCGCAACTTCATCTTCGGTGTGCCCACGGTGCTGGCCTACATCAGCCAGTTCATGACGCTGGAGCCCGGTGACATTGTGCTGACGGGTACCCCGGCGGGCGTGGGCCTGGGGCAGATGCCCGCGCCCTGGTTTCTGAAGCCCGGCGATGGGGTGCGCCTGGGCGGCACCGGCCTGGGCGAGCAGGTGCAAACCTGCGTGGGCGGCTGATCAGCCCAGTTTTCCGCGCAACGCGTGGCTGGTGTCGCGCCAGCCCGCCTTGTTCGCGAAGGGCACCTTGAAGATCTTGAGCGCCGCCTGTTTCTCGTGCTTCACCCGGAAGATCCGGAAACTGGCCTGTTCTTCATAGTGCACGAAGCACCACAGCGCGTCGCCCTCGGCCTGCTGGGGGTAGTGGACCTCATGCCAGCACAGGTCGGCCTGGCTCTCGTAAGGCACCTCGAACACCGTCGCATCGGCCTTGTTTTCGTATTTCACTTCCAGGATTTTTGCCATGGGTGTCTCTTTCCGGGGGGCTGAAAGGGCGCCACCTGCCGAGGGTGGGGCGGCTGCCATGGGCGCAGGGTAGCCAAAAAAACGCCAGCCCGGCGGCTGGCGCGGGCTGGCGAAACAACTCGATACCTTGTGCGGGATGGGTGCACCCGACCCATCGCATCACAGTTGGAGCCAAAAATCGCCGGAAGACCCATGCAATGGCCGCTTCCTGCTATCAAATTTGGCTCCCCGGTTGGGCATTTCTCAATTGCAGTAGTTTGGGTGGCTGAACTGAAAATTGCACACGCAGTGGGATCCATCCGAGTAGTCCTGCCAGCCCGTGACCTCCACTTCCACGATCTGGGCAAACATGTCCACCGCCATGTCGAATGCAAAACCAATACCGGCGTTCTTCACATCCTTTCCGAAGTCCTTGAAGTTGGTCGCCACCTCTTTGATCACGCCGCCAACGGCCTTGATGCCGATCACGCTGTAGCCCGCAATCTTGGTGCTCGACGCCTTGTCAATCACGTCGCCGGCATAAGTCAGCATTTCCAGCATCGGGCCCACCCATGAGCGTCCGCCCACGTAGTAGGACATGGCGGCGCGTATGACATAGGCGCTGGTCTTGATGATCCGCTGCTTGGTGGACTTCCAGGCGTTTTGCGTCCAGTGGATGTTCCAGTAGTCGCCCACCTGGTTGTGGATGATCCATTCGCTCATGCACACACGGCTGCCACGCCCGAATCTGCCCGTGCAGGCCGCGTACTTGCTGTTGGTGCAGTTCCAGTAAAAGTTGCCAATCCGCACATGGTCCAGCCCCTGTCCCAGGTTCTCGGCGCTGGCACTGCACTGGCCACCCGCGGCGGCACGCAGGGCGATGCGCTGGTACGGCGTGACCACGGAAAAGCCTTGCGGCACTCCGGGGGCGGTGCTGGCCAGGGGCACCAGTTCCAAGGCCCCCGAGGACGTCGCGCAGGCCAACGAGTCGCCCACCTGCAGCACCTGGCCCGCGCTGTTGTGCAGGCAGGTGGTGCCATATTCTCCGGTCACGCCGTCGGCGGCATCCATGGCGGCGCTGTAGGTTTGCAGCATGACGTCGGCTGGTGCCAAGCCCTGCAAGTGCGCGGGCGTCAGCCCGGCGTGCAGCATGCTGGGTGCGGCTTCCCAGGCGTCCACGTCGCGCAGGCAGTCGGCATCGCTGGCCGCGCGCGCCATGCCAGAAACAAGCCCGAGCGTCTGTTGCGCCAGCTCAGGTGCGGGCACAAATGAAACCATCAGGTCAGAGGAGGGAATGTCCAGCGTCTGGATGTTGCCGATCAACTGGCTGAACAAGGCCAGGTTGTCGGCCGCTGCAGCCACCTGCGCCTGCGTCAGGTACCCCTTGCCCGGCTCCACGGCTGCCGTGTGCAGCAACGCCAGGTTGTCCACATAAAAATGTGCCGTCAGGCTGATCTGATAGTTCCATTGGGCCGCGCCGGGCGGCACGAACACCGCGTTGGACTGAGCCACGTAGCTTGCCACGCCATCCGTGTCGGCCAGCAGGCGCGAGCAGCCGGGCAGCGGGTTGCCGGGTGTGGTCAGCCGCTGGGCGGGCAGTGTCATGGCCACTGTCACCAGTGTCTGTGCCAATTCGTGGCTGCCGTCACCATCCTCGTCCGAGCGCTCGCCGCTGGACAACGAAATGGCATCAATGCGCAGCCCCTGCAGACTGCTGGCGCTGCGGGTGTCCACCGCCGCCCACTGGGGGTAGCTCTGCACCATGGTGCGCAGCGCATTCTGGGTATCGGTCTGGCCCAGCAGGCGGCTGTAGTAGGCGGCCAGCCCGGCTTCGGCCTGCGCGATGGTGTTGTCGCCCAGCTTCACTGCCAGGTCATCGCGCCCCAGGCCGAACGACCACACGGGTGCGTCGGCCGTGCCTTTGAGCGTCGTGGCCAGTGCCTCCATGCGCACCGTGGGCACCGAAGTGAGCAGGGCGGCTGTGGACGAAGCGCGCAGCGCATAGTGCCGCGAATGCGTGAACTGAAGGCTGCGTGGCGCCGCTGGGTCGGGGATGAGATCCTGCACCCGGGCGCTGGCCGGAATGTGCATGTCTGCGGGCGGCTGCGGGTCGTCCGAGCCCATGCAACCCGTCAGGGCCAGGGTGCTGGCGGCCAGCAGCCCCGCACGCCGCAGCCAGGGCGCAACCCGCGCGCCAGAAAGAAGAGACCTGTCCATGCAAGACCTTTCAGCGGGGCGTATTGAAATGCGTCCACCGGCCCTGCAAGACCACTGCCCCACCAACCTTGCCCTGCAGGCAACTTTTTGTAACACGGGCGTTTCCGGGCACCAAGGCGTTTTTGGCCGCAACAGGCCGATCCGATCCAGGAACAGTGACTATTTGATCTGGGTTTGATACAGGTCACTCGACTTGCACCGCCTCCACATACAACAGTTCGCACGAATCAGCCCCGGAATCCGTGCGCGAGAGCGAACTCGTCCAGCGCCATCCGCTGGGGTGCGTAGCCTCTACCAGCAGGCCGCGCAAGCGGACGAACTCGCCCCCGCGCACCTTTCGCAGTGCGCGTTCCACGGCAGCGTTGGCAGGAATCAGGTGCATGTTGGCCGACGACGCCACGATCTCCGGCACCGGAATGGGCGGCTGGTCGCGCCACGAATAGAAGTACCAGCGCCGCCCCTGCGAGATGTTCAGGCGCTCGAACACCGCCGGGTCGGCCATGCGCTGCCAGCCCAGGGCCAGGTCGAGCGGTGAGAGGTCGGCCTCCATGCCCAGGTAGTAATCCTCGCGCCGCAGCACCTTGGCCTGCACCGTCAGCCGCGCCAGCGGCCGCAGCGTGAAGCCCTTGAAGGCAAACGCCGCCTCGGTGGCGGGCGTCTGCTGCGGGCTCTGGCTTTGCACCTGCTGCGCCAGGGTGGGGCCTTGCAGCGCGGGCTCGGACACGCGAGTGCGCACCGCCTCGACGGCAAAAAACGCCGCAATCAGGGCGGCGCCGATTTTGAGGACGGTCAGGGGGGACATGGCGGCGAATCGGCAGGGCAGGGTACAGGCAACCGGTGCATCAACCCCGCCAGGCCATACCGTCCTGCGTCTGCACCGCCTGCGCACGGCCCAGGGCTTCCAGCGTTTGCAGCAGGGTGGGCAGGCCCTTCTTCCAGGGGCCACGGCCTTTGAAGCGGGCTTCGAGGGCGCTCAGGCTGAGCGGCACGGGGCTGGCGGCCAGCGCAGCGGCCACGGCGCGCACCTGTTCGGGGAGCTGGGGGGGCCAGGGGTGCTGGGCGGGTTTGGTTTGCTCTTGTTTTGATAGCGATTTGTCACTATCAAAATCGGCCTCTGGCGCTTGTTCCTCTTGCGCAAGCAGCTCCTGTTTTTGCACTGAATTTTGCGGGTTTTGAAACGCGGGCCGCAGCCAGCGCACGCGGCCCTGGGCTTCCTCAAGGGCGCGCTGGGTGTTGAGCTGCACCAGGTGGGCCAGGATGTCGTCGGTGCTGGCCGTGGCGCTCAAGCCGTAGGCTGCCAGCACGGCAGCGTCCAGTTCGTCGTGCAGCTCGCGCAGCACGCCCACCAGGCCCTGGGCATGCTGGATTTTCTCTTTGGCGGTGAGTGCGCGGCCTTCGCGCAGGGCCGCCAGCACGTTGTAAATGCCGGTGAGGGTGAGGCCGGTGTTGCCGGATTCGGGCGCCAGCACGCGCTTGCGGTGCTGGTCGATCTGCTCGGCGAGGTGGGCGATGCGTTCGCGGAGTTGCGGGGTCAGGCCGGTGTCTTCGTCGGGGAAGGGGAATTTTTCAAAGCAATCGCTGTGGTTGTAGGTGGAGTCGTTTCCGACGCCCAGCCAGCCACCGGTCTGATTGGCAAAGGTGACGTGTGTTGACGATTGAAGGACTCCCAGCGCAAAAGCATCAGCTAATGCGACGATCAATACTTTGGTTTCGGGGAGTGACGTGGCTTCCGTGAGTTGAAAAATTCGGTGTCGTGCGGTGCGTGAAGTGACGATGAACCCCGTGAGACCTTCAAGTGCAGCGCGAAATTTCGAGCGCGTCTCGGCATGTCTCCACCATTGAAGCCGATAGGATTCGCGCGGATTGAGGTCCCTATCCGGCTTGACTCGGTCGAACAGCCATTGATAGACGCTGGGGTGTTGGTCGCGGAGGGTGACGCCATCAAAACCAAAGGTGTCGATCACATACTGCTCACGCATGGATTGCATGAGGTCTCTGCCGGTGAAATAGCGCTTGACCAACGCAGCGCTGCCTGCCGAGCGCATCGTTTCTGCTTCTATCGGTGTGAGGATGAACCCTTGCCCTGATAGCTGAACCCCGGGGCAAGCCAATCCTTTATTGCCTTGCAATGTTTTCAAGTTGGCGATATCGGCGCCCACTGTCAAATCTGCATGCATCAGTCCAGTGGTTTGGGTCAGCGTCACGGTTGCTTCGCCGTGTTCACCGGGCTGCTCGTTTGTCACGGTGAGCAGTTGCCCTTCGTTGCTGCCTGCTGCCAGCACGGTCATGGCAATCCGCACGGCGGCGCCGTTCCCGCTGTCCACCCACGGGTGGTCGGCAATCGCCATTTCCAGGTGCGTGCCCTTGTCCAAAGCGGCTTGCACCACGCGGCGGTTGAACACCATGGTCAGGCTGTTGGTGGTGATCAGGCCCATGCGCCGGGTGTGACCAGCGGCCACCTGCGCGGCGGCGTGGTGCCACCAGAACATCACAAAGTCCGCGCTCTCAGGAATCTCGGGCCAGGCGCCGCGCAGCGCTTGCACGTAGCCGTCGCCTAGCGCATCGCGCATTCGCTTGTTTCCAATGAACGGCGGATTCCCCACAATGAAATCCGCCTGCGGCCACTGTGCCTGCCGGGCGCCCACGTAGCGCCATTGCGGCACCTGGGCGGCTTCGTCGGGCACCTGTGCGCCCGTCACAGGGTGGGTTTTGAAGGTGCGGCCGTCCCAGCGGCTGAGCAATTGGCCGTGGGTGTCGTAAGCCACTTCCTGCGCGTCCCAGGCCAGCACGGCGTCGCGGCATTCGATGTTGCCGTAGTTGTGCACCACGGGTTCGGCCACGCTGGCGGCGCCCCGGGTGCGGATGTGCCATTGCAGGTAGCCAATCCACAGCACCAGTTCGGCCAGGGCGGCGGCGCGTTCGTTCAGCTCGATGCCGCGCAGTTGCTGCAGCGTCACCGTTTCGCCTTCAAAGCCGAGCTGGTCTTGCGTGTGGCCGAGTGCTTCCAGCTGGTTGACGACTTCGCCCTCCAGGCGCTTGAGGTGTTCCAGCGTCACGTACAAAAAGTTGGCGCTGACGCAGGCTGGGTCGAGCACGCGGGTGGTGCACAGCTGGTGGTGGAATTTTTTGACCTCGGCGCGGGCCTCGGCCAGTTTGGCCTCTGCGGCCTTGCCTTGCAGCGTTGCGGCCTCGTGCGCCAACACGAGCGCTGAAGCCTGGGCGTCGGACCAGGCTGCGCGCAGGGGCTCGATCACGGTGGGCAGCACCAGGCGCTCCACATAGGCGCGGGGCGTGTAGTGGGCGCCCAGGGCATGGCGCTCGGTGGGGTTGAGAGCGCGTTCGAGCAGGGTACCGAAGATGGCGGGCTCCACCTCGCGCCAGTTGCATTGGGCGGCGGCAATCAGCAAATCGACCTGCTCGGGGGTGAGCAGCAGGCTGTAGCCGTCTTCGCCTGTGCCTTTGAAGAGCTTGCCGTTGAAGTGCAGCACGGGCTTGGCCAGTGCGGCGCTGAAGCCGCCCCGATCCATGTCGGCCCACAGGATGCGCAGCATCTGCTGCAGCGTGGCGGGGTCGTTGCGGTGGGTTTGCAACAGGCCCAGAAAGGCGCCTTTGGGCAGCAGTTCCACGTCTTCGGCAAACATGCTGAACAGACAGCGGGTGAGGTAGGCTGCTACTGTT
>JANJVX010000279.1 GCA_024709845.1 Burkholderiaceae bacterium
CACCATGGCGATGACCACGCCGAGCCGGTTGAACAGCAGCGGCACGGGGGTGTCGGTCAGGCCGATGGAGATCAGGAAGCGGTTGACCAGGCCGTTGCTTTGCAGCAGCACGATCCAGGCAGCGATGCGCACCAGCACCGAAGTCCAGAACGGCACCAGCACCAGGATCATCATCAGGTTGGCGCGCCGCTCGCTCAAGGTGCTGAGCCAGTAGGACAGGGGGTAGCCGATGAGGATGGCCAGCAGCGTCACCGTGGCGCTCATCTCGAAGGTGCGTACCAGGATGTCGCGGAAGGCGGCCGCCTCGGCGGGCACCTGGGTGATGCGCCCCTCGGGCGTGCGCTGCAGGTCCACGGCCGCCAGCAGGTAGTCGGGCGTCCAGCGCGAGGCGTTCTTGGCGATGGCCTGCCAGTACGGCAGTTCGCCCCAGCGGGCGTCGAGCGCCAGCATCTGCTCACGGGTCTGGGCGTCGGTCAGGCCCGTGCCCAGTGGCAGGGCACGGTAGGTGCCCATGATGAGCGAGCGTGCGCCGCTGATCTCGCTGTTGAGGCGCCGCGCCAGCGCTCCGGCCTGCGCGGTTTCCTGCAGCGCCGAGAGGTCCCGCACCAGCGCCGCGTAGGCGGCGTCGGGCGGGGCGCTCTGGCGGTCCCAGTCTTGCAGCGCCGGGCCGGTATGTACCAGGGTGTTGGCCACCTCGGGGTTCTCCACGGCGCGGATCAGCAGGCCCGCCAGGGGCACCATGAACACCACCAGCAAGAACGCCAGCAAGGGCAGGGTCAGCGCCATGGAGCGCAGGCGCCGCCTGCGCTCGGCGATGCGCAACTGGCGCCCCAGATCGGGGGGCGCTTCCTGGTCCTGGGGGATGGCCATGGTGGCGGTGCTCATGCGGGGGCCTTCCTGCGGGTGGGTGCTGGCCGGGGCTTACTGCGCTGCCCAGGCGGCAAAGCGCTTTTCCAGGGCCTCGCCCTGGTCGGCCCAGAAGGCCACGTCGAAGCGCAGCGCATCCTTGCTGTTGGCGGGCGAGGTGGGCAGCAGGGCCTGGGTCTTGGCGTCGAGCTTGGCCATGGCCTTGGTGTTGGTCGGGCCGTAGGAGATGTTGCGTGCGTACTCGGCCTGGGCGTCGGCGCTGCTGGCCAGGGCGATGAACTTCATGGCCGCTTCCTTGTTGGCCACGCCCTTGGGCATGACCCAGAAGTCCAGGTCGTAGATGCCGCCGGTCCAGGTGATCTGGAGGTTCTGGCCCTCGCGCTGTGCGGCGTCGATGCGGCCGCTGAAGGCGGTGGTCATGGCCACGTCACCGGCCACCAGGAACTGCGGGGGCAGCGCGCCGGCTTCCCACCACTGGATGTGGGGCTTGAGCTCGGCCAGCTTCTTGAAGGCGCGGTCGGCGCCGTCCTTGGAGGCCAGCACCTTGTACACGTCGGCGGCCTTCACGCCGTCGGCCATGAGCGCGAATTCGAGGTTGTAGCGCGCGCCCTTGCGCATGCCGCGCTTGCCGGGGAATTTCTTCACGTCCCAGAAATCGGCCCAACCGGTGGGGGCGGTCTTGAGCTTGTCGCCGTTGTAGGCCAGCACGGTGGACCAGACGAAGGTGCCGACGCCGCATTCATGCACGGCGGCGGGCAGGAAGTCGGACTTGGCTCCGAGCTTGCTCCAGTCCATGCGCTCGAACAGGCCCTCGTCGCAGCCGCGGCTGATGTCCGGACCTTCGACCTCGACCACGTCCCAGGTCACCTTCTTGGCCTCGACCATGGCCTTGATGCGGGCCTGCTCGCCGTTGTATTCCACCGGGGTGATCTTGCCGCCGGTGGATTTCTCGTAGGCATCGAAATAAGCCTTCTTCTGCGCGGCGCCGTTGGCACCGCCGAAGTTGACGACGGTGATGGACTGCTGTGCCAGCGCGGGCAGCGCCAGGGCAGCGGCGGCAGCCAGCAGCAGGGGCTTGAAAAGCTTCTTGTGGTTCATGGTTGTCTCCTCGGGGTTGGGTGTGAAAAAAAAAGACGGGCAGAAATCAGAGGTACACGCGCATGTGCTGCGCCGGTGCGTGCAGGTGGACGGTGTGGCCCGGCGTGGGGACGGCGGCATGGTTGAGCGAGAGCTTGACCATCACCTCGGCCTCGCTGGCCATCTTGCAGCGCAGGCGCAAGTGGTCGCCGAAATAGATCACGTCCATCACGGTGCCGCGCAGGGTGTTGTGATCTGCGCCATCGGCCAGCTGGATGCGCTCGGGGCGCACGCTGCACTGCACGGCGTCGCCCACGGTGGCGCGGTTGACGTTGAGGCCGCGCAGGCGCATGCCGTCCCTCAGCTCCACCTCGCACTCGTCGCCGTCGGTGGCGTGCACCTTGGCTTCGAGCACGGCGTTGTCGCCGACGAAGTTGGCGACGAAGCGGTTGGTGGGCGTCTCATACAGACGGTCCACGCGGTCGATCTGCTGGATGCGGCCGTCGTTGAACACTGCCACGCGGTCGGACATGGTGAGCGCCTCGGACTGGTCGTGCGTCACATAGACAAAGGTCACGCCCAGGCGGCGGTGCAGCGCCTTCAGTTCCAGCTGCATGTGCTCGCGCAACTGCTTGTCGAGGGCGCCCAGCGGTTCGTCCATCAGCACGAGCTGCGGGTCGAACACCAGGGCGCGCGCCAGGGCCACGCGTTGCTGTTGCCCGCCCGACATCTGTGCCGGGTAGCGCATGCCCATGGTGTCCATCTGCACCATCTCCAGCGCCCGTTTGACCTTGGCTTCGCGCTCGGCCTGGGGCAGCTTGCGCACATGCAGCGGGTAGGCGATGTTCTCGGCCACCGTCATGTGCGGGAACAGGGCGTAGTTCTGGAACACCATGCCGAAATTGCGCTTGTGCGGCGGCGTGCGGGTGATGGGCACGCCGTCCAGGCTGATTTCGCCCGCCGTGGGGGATTCAAACCCGGCGAGCATCATCAGCGTGGTGGTCTTGCCCGAACCCGAGGGGCCCAGCAGCGAGAGGAATTCACCGCGCTGGATGTCCAGGTTCAGGTCGCGCACCACCAGGCTGGTGCCGTCGTAGGTCTTTTTCACCCCTCGGAACGTTACGAGTGCGTTGCTTGCAGTCATGGGCTGGTGTCAGGTTGTGGATGCGTTGGGGTGAACTGTAGGACGTTCAAGTCGATGCAGACATATACAGAAAGCCCTTGCGGGGTGTGCACTGTGCAGTACAGCAAGCCTCTACATAGAAACCCTTGTTTAGGGGTGGTTCCATGGAGTGGTTTGCTGATATTGGCTTTGATGCTATTTATTCGGTAGCTGACAGGGGTTTCCGGCGCGGCACATTAGTGCAATGCCGGGTACATGAAATGACGCCCCCAATGCGCATGCGCGGCGGTGCCCCGTCGGAAAGGCCCCGTCCGGGCGCTGGCGATCCAGCGCCGTGCCGTGGCCTTTCAAGGGGCATGCCGTCGTGGTCATGCAGCGCTGGCCGCCTCCAGGGATGCACCGATGATCGCCAGGCCTTCGTCCAGCAGCGCGTCGCTGGCCGTCAGGGGCACCAGGATGCGGATCACGTTGCCGTAGGTGCCGCAGGTCAGCAGGATCAGCCCGCGCTTGGCGGCCTCGGCCGACAGGGCCTTGGCCAGGGCGGCGTCGGGTTTGTGCGGGTTGCCGTCCTGGCACAGCTCCATGGCCACCATGGCGCCCAGGGCGCGCACTTGCGCCACGCAGCGGTGCTTTTGCGCCAGGGCCTGCAGGCCTGCTACCAGGCGCAGGCCCACGTCCTCGGCGCGCTGCAGCAGGTTTTCCTTCTCGAACACATCCAGCACGGCCAGCGCGGCGGCGCAGGCCAGGGGGCTGCCGGCATAGGTGCCGCCCAGGCCGCCAGGGGCGGCGGCGTCCATCACGTCGGCACGGCCGACCACGGCGGAGATCGGGAAGCCGCCCGCCATGGACTTGGCCATGGTGATGAGGTCGGGGGCCACGCCGCTGTGTTCGATGGCGAACCATTTGCCGGTGCGGCCTGCGCCGGTCTGCACTTCGTCGGCGATCAGCAGGATGCCGTGCTGGTCGCAAACGGCGCGCAGGTGCTGCAGCAGGGCGGGCGGCGCGATGTTGAAGCCTCCTTCACCTTGCACCGGCTCGATGATGATGGCCGCCACGCGGCTGGGCTCGATGTCGTTCTTGAAGATGCCCTCCAGCGAATCGATGGCGTCCTGCACGCTCACGCCATGCAGTTCGGTGGGGAAGCGCGCGTGGAAAATTTCGGCCGGGAAGGGGCCGAAGCCGGCCTTGTAGGGCACGACCTTGCCGGTCATGCCCATGGTCATCATGGTGCGGCCGTGGTAGCCGCCGGTGAAGGCGATCACGCCAGAGCGGCCGGTGTGGGCGCGGGCGATCTTCACGGCGTTCTCCACGGCTTCGGCACCGGTGGTCAGGAACAGCGTTTTCTTGGCGAAGTTGCCCGGGGCCTTGGCGTTCAGGCGCTCGGCGAGCTCCACGTAGGGCTCATAGGCCAGCACCTGGAAGCAGGTGTGGGTGTAGCGGTCGAGCTGGTCCTTGACGGCCTGAATGATGGCGGGATGGCGGTGGCCGGTGTTGAGCACCGCGATGCCGCCTGCAAAGTCAATGTAGCGGCGGCCTTCGACGTCCCAGACCTCGGCATTCTCGCCGCGCTCGATGAAGATCTGGTGGGAGTGGCCGACGCCGCGCGGGATGGCGGCCTCGCGGCGGGCAAAAAGGGCGGCGTTGTTCAGATGGGGGTCGCGTTGCATGGGGGTCCTTCGGGTGCGATGGCAGAGGTCTTTCGTTCCTGGCGCCACTGTAGGAGCGCCCCCGCGCGGCTAACATATACAGATACCTTGCAAGCAGGAATGCACTGTGCTGTCCGGGCGGCCTGTACAGACAAACCCTCGGTTGCAGGCGCAAAGTCTGGTACCCCATGTTCTCTTTGAATCCCCAAGCGTCGACGCCGCTGGTTCTCCAGGTTGTGGAGGGCTTCCGGCAGCTCGTCGAAGACGGCACCTTGCGTGCCGGAACCAAGCTGCCCTCGATACGGCAGTTCGCCCACGCCCATGGCGTGAGCGTGTACACGGTGGTCGATGCCTATGACCGCCTGGTGGCGCAGGGCTACTTTGTCTCGCGCCCGCACTCGGGCTTTTTCGTGCGCAGGCGGGCAGACACTGCACTGGAGGCGCCCGGGCCTGCGGGCCAGTACAGCTTCGACTCCATGTGGTACATGCAGCGCATCTTCGAGAACCGTGCGCTGCGCCTCAAGCCGGGTTGCGGCTGGCTGCCGGGTGAGTGGCTTTTCTCCGAAGGGGTGCGCCGGGGTCTGCGCGCGCTGGCCGCCGAAGAGGTGGACCTGGGCGGCTACGGCGAGCCCAAGGGCTACCTGCCGCTGCGCCAGCTGGTGCGCGACCTGCTGGCCGAACATGAGGTCGTGGCCACGGCCGAGCAGGTGCTCCTGACCCAGGGGTCGAGCCAGGCGATGGACCTCGTCGCGCGCCAGCTGGTGCGCGCGGGCGATGCCGTGCTGGTGGACGAACCGGGTTATGCCAATCTGTTGTCTTCGCTGCGCTTTCTGGGCGCGCGCCTTGTGGGTGCGCCGCGCACGGCCACGGGCTACGACCTGGAGGTGCTTGAAGCGCGCATCCAGGAGCACCGCCCCAAGGTGTTCTTCACCCAGCCCCGGCTGCAAAGCCCCACGGGCTCGACGGCCCAGGTGGCGCATTTGTACCGCCTGCTGCAACTGGCCGAGAAGTACGACTTCGTGGTGGTGGAGAACGACATTTACGTCGATCTCGATCCCGAACCGCGCCCCACGCTGGCCAGCCTGGACCAGTTGCGCCGCGTGGTCTACATCAGCAGCTTCTCCAAGACCATCTCGCCCAACATCCGTGTCGGCTACCTGGCCGCGCACCCCGATCTGCTGGAGGAGCTGGGGCGGCTCAAGATGATCTCGGGCCTGACCTCGTCGGAGTTCACCGAGCGCCTGGCCTATGGCGCCTTGCTCGATGGCCGCTGGCGCAAGCACACCAAGGCCTTGCGCGACCGGCTGGCGGTGGCTCAGCAGCGTGTGGCGTCGAGCCTGCTGGACCTGGGCTTCGAGCTGTTTGTCGAGCCCAAGGCGGGCATGCTGCAATGGGCGCGCCACCCGGCCATCGAAAATTCCAGCGAACTGGCCTACAAGGCCGCCGAACAGGACATCCTGCTCGGGCCCGGCCACCTGTTCATGCTCGACCTGCAGCCCAGCCCCTGGCTGCGTTTCAATGTGGCGCATTGCCAGGACGAGGCCGTTTTCGCTTTTCTGCGCTCCCAGACGGGTGGCTGAACAGGCCCTAAAATCATCGGTTCGCCTGTTTTTGCAGCATAGGCCCGCTCCTGCACCTCCCTTTCGAGAAGAAAGCCATGACACCCAGTTTCTCCGTTGCCGACATCCGCAAGACCTTTCTGGACTTTTTTGCCTCCAAGGGCCACACCGTGGTGGCGTCCAGCCCCCTGGTGCCGGGCAACGACCCGACGCTGATGTTCACCAACTCGGGCATGGTGCAGTTCAAGGATGTGTTCCTGGGCACCGACAAGCGCCCCTATGTGCGCGCGGCCTCGGTGCAGGCCTGCCTGCGCGCTGGAGGCAAGCACAACGATCTGGAGAACGTGGGCTACACCGCCCGCCACCACACCTTCTTCGAGATGCTGGGCAACTGGTCGTTTGGCGACTACTTCAAGCGCGAATCGCTCAAGTGGGCCTGGGAACTGCTGACCGAGGTCTACAAGCTGCCGGCCGACCGACTGCTGGCGACGGTGTATGAAGAGGACGACGAGGCCTACGACATCTGGACCAAGGAAATCGGCCTGCCGCCCGAGCGCGTGATCCGCATCGGCGACAACAAGGGCGGCCGCTACAAGTCCGACAACTTCTGGATGATGGCCGACACCGGCCCCTGCGGCCCGTGCTCCGAAATCTTCTACGACCACGGCGACCACATCCCCGGCGGCCCCCCGGGCAGCCCCGACGAAGACGGCGACCGCTTCATCGAGATCTGGAACAACGTGTTCATGCAGTTCAACATGGCGGAAGACGGTTCCGTGACGCCGCTGCCCGCGCCCTGCGTGGACACCGGCATGGGCCTGGAGCGCCTCGCGGCCATCCTGCAGCACGTGCACAGCAACTACGAAATCGACCTGTTCGACCAGCTCATCAAGGCCGCCGCCCGTGAAACCGGCACGTCCGACCTCAACAACAAGAGCCTGCGCGTGATCGCCGACCACATTCGCGCCACCGCCTTCCTGGTGAGCGACGGTGTGATCCCGAGCAACGAAGGGCGCGGCTATGTGCAGCGTCGCATCGTGCGCCGGGCCATCCGCCACGGCTACAAGCTGGGCCAGAAAACGCCGTTCTTCCACAAGCTCGTGGCCGACCTGGCGCGCCTGATGGGCGATGCCTACCCCTCGATCCGTGCGCAGGAGCAGCGCATCACCGAGGTGCTCAAGGTCGAGGAAGAACGCTTCTTCGAGACGCTGGCCAACGGCATGGAGATCCTCGACGCCGCCCTGGGCGATGGCGCCACGGTGCTGCCGGGCGATGTGGCTTTCAAGCTGCACGACACCTATGGCTTCCCGCTCGACCTGACCAACGACGTGTGCCGTGAGCGCGATGTTCAGGTGGATGAAGCAGGGTTTGCATCTGCCATGGAAAGGCAGAAGGCCCAGGCCCGCGCCGCCGGAAAGTTCAAGATGGACAAGGCGCTGGACTACACGGGCGCAGGCAACGCGTTCGTGGGCTACGAAAAGCTCGAATCTGCTGCAAAAATCGTAGCTATCTACGTAGACGGGACGAGCGTTGCAGCTCTGAAGGAAGGTCAAAACGGTGTCGTGGTGCTCGACACAACCCCCTTCTACGCCGAGAGCGGCGGCCAGGTGGGTGATGAAGGTGTCATCACCAGCGGGTCGGCACGTTTCGCGGTGGGCGACACGCTCAAGATCAAGGCCGACGTGTATGGCCACCACGGCACGCTTACGGCGGGCACGCTGAACGTGGGCGACCACGCCACGGCGGCCGTGAACACCGCCGTGCGCGCCGCCACAGTG
>JANJVX010000116.1 GCA_024709845.1 Burkholderiaceae bacterium
CGGCGTCCCCATGACCATGATCCAAGCGCTGCGCTCGGGCCTGGACGTGATGATGGGGCGTGACGACAACGTCGTCGTCTACGGCGAGGACGTAGGCTATTTCGGCGGCGTGTTCCGCGTGACCGAGGGCCTGCAGGCCAAGTACGGCAAGACGCGCTGCTTCGACGCGCCGATCTCCGAGTCGGGCATCGTGGGCACGGCGATCGGCATGGCGGCCTACGGCCTCAAGCCCGTGGTGGAGATCCAGTTCGCCGACTACGTCTACCCCGCCACCGACCAGATCGTGTCGGAGGCCGCGCGCCTGCGCCACCGCTCGGCGGGCGACTTCACCGCCCCCATGGTGATCCGCATGCCCTGCGGCGGCGGCATCTACGGCGGGCAGACGCACAGCCAGAGCCCCGAGGCGTTCTTCACCCACGTCTGCGGCCTGCGCACGGTGATGCCGAGCAACCCGTACGACGCCAAGGGCCTGCTCATCGCCTCCATCGAGTGCGAGGACCCGGTCATCTTCCTGGAGCCCAAGCGCCTGTACAACGGGCCGTTCGACGGCCACCACGACAAGCCGGTCGTGCCCTGGTCCCGGCACGAGCTGGGCAAGGTGCCCGAGGGGTACTTCCACGTGCCGCTGGACAAGGCCGCGGTGTTCCGCCCCGGCAGCGCCGTCACGGTGCTGACCTACGGCACCATGGTCTGGGTCAGCGAGGCGGCCGCGCGCGAGGCGGGCATCGATGCCGAGATCATCGACCTGCGCTCCATCTGGCCGCTGGACCTGGAGACCATCGTCAACTCCGTCAAGAAAACCGGCCGCTGCGTCGTGGTGCACGAGGCCACGGGCACCAGCGGCTTTGGCGCCGAACTCACGGCGCTGGTGCAGAAGGAATGCTTCTACCACCTGGAGGCCCCCATCGAGCGCGTGACCGGCTGGGACACCCCCTATCCGCACGCCCAAGAATGGGCCTATTTCCCGGGACCGGCGCGCGTGGGCGCGGCCCTCAAGCGCGCAGTGGAGGCATGACCATGGGTATTTACGCAATCCGGGTGCCCGACATTGGCGAGGGCATTGCCGAAGTGGAACTGGTGGCCTGGCATGTCCAGCCCGGCGATGTGGTGGCCGAGGACCAGCCCATCGCCGACGTGATGACCGACAAGGCCACGGTGGAGATTCCTTCGCCCGTGGCGGGCAAGGTGCTGGCGCTGGGCAGCGCCGTGGGCCAGTCCATCGCCGTGGGCTCCGAGCTGGTGCGGCTGGAGGTCGAGGGCGAAGGCAATTTGAAGCAAAATTCGGCTCCAGCGCCCGTCCAACAAGCGCCAGCAGCTCCTGTTTCAGTAGCATCCGAGGCGCCTGCAGCGCCCACCCCCGTTGTGGCACCTGCGGCCGCGCGGCCCACGGCGGCGCCCCGCGCCGCCGTGGTGCCGCGCACTGCGGACGAGCGACCGCTGGCCTCGCCAGCGGTGCGCCGCCGTGCGCTGGACCTGGGCGTGGAGCTGCGCTACGTGCATGGCAGCGGCCCGGCCGGCCGCATCCTGCACGACGACCTCGACGCCTATCTGGCCGGTGGCGGCCAGGCGCCGGGGCAGGCCGCTTCGCCCTATGTGGAGCGCCATGGCGAGGAGCAGATCCCCGTCATCGGCCTGCGCCGCAAGATCGCGCAGAAGATGCAGGAGGCCAAGCGCCGCATCCCGCATTTCAGCTATGTGGAAGAGGTGGACGTGACCGAGCTGGAGGCCTTGCGCCAGCAGCTCAACAAGCTCCACGGCGCCACGCGCGGCAAGCTCACGCTGCTGCCCTTCCTGGCGCGGGCCATGGTGCTGGCGCTGCGTGATTTTCCGCAGATCAACGCCCGCTTCGACGACGAGGCCGGCGTGGTCACGCGCCACGCGGCCGTGCACCTGGGCGTGGCCACGCAGACCGACGGCGGCCTCATGGTGCCGGTGCTGCGCCATGCCGAGGCGCTGGACCTGTGGGCCTGCGCGGCGGGCATCGCGCGCGTGGCCGAAGGCGCGCGCAGCGGCAAGGCACCGCGCGAGGAGCTGACAGGATCGACCATCACCCTCACCAGCCTGGGCGCCTTGGTCGGCATCGCCAGCACGCCGGTCATCAACCACCCCGAGGTGGCCATCGTCGGCGTCAACCGCATGGCCCTGCGGCCCATGTTCCGCAACGGCCAGGTGGTGGCGCGCCAGCTCATGAACCTCTCGTCCTCGTTCGACCACCGCGTAGTCGACGGCATGGACGCGGCGCAATTCATCCAGGCCATGCGCGCGCTGCTCGAAACCCCGGCCCTGCTGTTCGTGGAGTAAGACGATGAAGGAAATCACCACCAAGCTGCTGGTCATCGGCGGCGGTCCCGGCGGCTATGTGGCTGCCATCCGCGCTGGCCAGCTCGGCGTTCCCACCGTGCTGGTCGAGGGTGAGAGCCTGGGCGGCACCTGCCTGAACATCGGCTGCATCCCGTCCAAGGCGCTGATCCACGCAGCGCACGAATTTGAGCGCGCGCGCCACCAGGCC
>JANJVX010000163.1 GCA_024709845.1 Burkholderiaceae bacterium
CTTGAACAGCGCATCATCGACTCCATGCCGGCCACCGAGCGGTGGTTCCGGCTGGAATGGATGGAGCACACGCCGCCGTTCTACACCTCGGTGGACATCCGCAACGCCGGGTTCAAGCTCGCGCCGGTCGATACCAACCTGTTTCCCGGCGGCTGGAACAAACACACGCCCGCGATGCTGCCGCGGGCGGGGCAGGCCCCCATGGCCGCGATCGAGAATATCTGCCCCGAGGCGCGCAACCTGCTCATCATTCCCGAGAACCACACGCGCAACAGCCATTACCTGAGCAACCTGGTGCAGTTGCAGCGCATTTTCAACATGGCCGGGCTGAACGTGCGCGTGGGCTCCATCAGTGCCGACGTGAAGAAGAACACCGTGGTCGAGCTGCCGGGCGGCGACTCCATCATGCTCGAGCCGGTGGTGCGCACGCGCGGGCGCATCGGGCTCAAGAACTTCGACCCCTGCACCATCCTGCTCAACAACGATCTCTCGGCCGGCGCCCCCGGCATTCTGGAAGACCTGCACGAGCAGTACCTGCTGCCGCCGCTGCACGCGGGCTGGACGGTACGCCGCAAGAGCAACCATTTCCGCAGTTACGAGGAGGTGTCCAAGCGCTTCGGCAAGCTGCTGGGCATCGACCCCTGGCTCATCAATCCGATGTTCGGCAAATGCGGGACGGTGGATTTTTCCGAGGAAACGGGGCTCGATTGCGTGCAGACCCAGGTCGACGCGCTGCTGGCCAAGATCCGGCGCAAGTACAAGGAATACGGCATTCATGAGAAGCCGTTCGTGGTGGTCAAGGCCGACAACGGCACCTATGGCATGGGCATCATGACGGTGCACGACGCCAAGGACTTGCAGGCGCTCAATCGCAAGACAAAGAACAAGATGGCTGTCGCGAAGGATGGCCAGTCGGTGCACGACGTCATCATCCAGGAGGGTGTGTTGACCCAGGAGCGCATGAACAATGCGGTGGCCGAGCCCGTGGTCTACATGATGGACCGGTATGTGGTGGGGGGCTTCTACCGCGTCCATGCCGAGCGCGGGGTGGACGAAAATCTGAACGCTCCGGGGTCTGATTTCGTGCCCCTGGCGTTTGAGCAAGGCCACCATCTTCCCCAGCTCGGGGTGCGTCCGGGGGCCAGTGCGCCCAATCGCTTCTATATGTATGGCGTGATTGCCCGCCTGGCCATGCTGGCGGCCAGCTACGAGCTCGAAGCCACCAATCCCGACGCGGAAACCTACGACTGACCGCGCTTGGCCCCGGTGAGTTGCTGCAATGCAACAAAAAAGGGGGTTCTTCTCTCCGGGGCAAGCGCCCTGCGAAGCGGCGGGTGTGGCGCGGGCGCAGAATATGCCCTCTCAGGACTCTGAAATCCTGACGGACGGGAGCGAACCGCCCGCCAGGGCCCGGCAGTGCACCCCTCCAAATCTTCTTCGGCCGCGCTCACCCTGGCGGCCATCGGTGTCGTTTATGGCGATATCGGCACCAGCGTGCTGTATGCCCTCAAGGAGGTGTTTGGCTCGGGCCATGTGCCTTTCACGCAGGCCAACATCTACGGCATCCTGTCCATCCTGTTCTGGACCCTGACGGTCATCGTCTCGCTCAAGTACGTGGTGCTGGTGCTGCGCGCCGACAACAATGGCGAGGGCGGTCTGGTGGCCATGCTGGCGCTGGCCTCGGAGGCGGTCAAGGACAAGCCGCGCCTGCGTGGTGCGCTGCTCGCCGTGGGAATGTTCGGCACCGCGCTGTTCTATGGCGACGGGGTCATCACCCCCGCCATCTCGGTGCTGTCGGCGGTGGAGGGGCTGGAGGTGGTTTCGCCCCATTTCCGGCAAGGCGTCATTCCGCTCACCTTGCTGGTGCTGTTCGGCCTGTTTGCCGTGCAAAAGCGCGGCACCGGCGGCATCGGCCGGTTCTTCGGGCCGGTCACGCTGGTCTGGATGCTGGCCATCGCGGCGCTCGGGGTCGCGCACATCGCGGACCATCCGGAGATCCTCTGGGCCCTGAGCCCGCACCATGCGGTGGGCTTCATCGCGCACCATCCGGGCACGAGTTTCATCATCCTGGGGGCCGTGGTGCTGTGCGTCACCGGGGCCGAGGCGCTGTATGCCGATTTGGGGCATTTTGGCAAGCGGCCCATCCGCATGGCCTGGTTCGCCGTGGTCATGCCGTCGCTGGTGCTGAACTACTTTGGTCAGGGGGCGCTGCTGCTCGCCAACCCGGAGGCGGTGAAGAACCCGTTTTACATGATGGCGCCCGCGTGGGCGCTTCTGCCCCTGGTGGGTCTGGCGACCCTGGCGACGGTGATCGCGTCACAGGCCCTGATCACGGGCGCCTTCAGCGTGACCAAGCAGGTGATCCAGCTCGGTTACCTGCCGCGCCTGAATATCCAGCACACCAGCGTGCGCGACACCGGACAGATCTACATCCCCTTCGTCAACTGGGGGCTGTTCGTGGCCATCGTGCTCGCGGTGGTCATGTTCCGCTCGTCCGGCAATCTGGCGGCCGCTTATGGCATCGCGGTCACGCTGGACATGCTGATCACCACGGTGCTGACCTTCTTTGTGCTGCGCTATGGCTGGCGCTATCCGCTGGCGCTGTGTCTGGGGGCCACGGGTTGCTTCTTTGCCATCGATTTGGCGTTCTTCAGCTCCAACCTGCTCAAGCTGTTCCAGGGCGGGTGGTTCCCGCTGCTGATCGGTGGGGCGGTCTTCACCCTGATGATGACCTGGAAGCGGGGGCGCTCCCTGCTCAACGACAAGCTACGCTCCGACGCCATCGACCTGGGCGCTTTCCTGGAGGCCGTCTTCATCAGCCCGCCCACGCGGGTGGACGGCACGGCCGTGTTCCTGAGCGCCGAGACCGGCGTGGTCCCCAATGCCCTGCTGCACAACCTCAAGCACAACAAGGTACTGCATGCCCAGAACCTGTTCGTGACCGTGCACAACCACGCGGTGCCCTGGATCGGGCTGGACCGCCGCCTGCAGATCGAGCCGCTGGGCCACGGCTGCTGGCAGGTGGTGATCCACTACGGATTCAAGAACGACCCGGATGTGCCGCACGCCCTGCAGTTGCTGCGGGGGCACGGCTGCGATGTCGAGCCCATGACCACGAGCTATTTCCTGTCGCGCGACACGGTCATCCCGTCGATGGGCGGCGCCATGGCACCCTGGCGTGAAAAGCTGTTTGCCCAGATGCACCGCAACGCCAGTGCGGCTGCCGATTTTCTGCACCTGCCCAACAATGCCGTGGTGGAGCTGGGCTCGAAGATCGAACTGTGAGTACGAGTCGGCATTTTCAGATTTCAAGCGATTTTGGCCCCTGGCCCTTTATGGTTGAGCGCCAGCAGCTATTGTTACGATAGCGTTGCGGTCTTGCGCACGGCCTCTGTGGCCCGGAGCGCACCAGTGCCAGAATCCGCCCATGCAGTTTTTCAAAGACCTGAGCCTTTCCGCCTTCACCGCGGGCTTCGTGGCCGTGCTGGTGGGCTTCACCAGTTCGGTGGCCATCGTGTTCCAGGCAGCGCAGGCCTTTCAGGCCACGCCAGCGCAGATCACGTCGTGGATGTGGGCGCTGGGGCTGGGCATGGGGCTGTGCTCGCTGCTGCCCTCGCTGTGGCTGCGCAAGCCGGTCATGGTGGCCTGGTCCACACCGGGCGCGGCGGTGCTGGCCACGGCGGGGCTGGCAGGTGGCTTCAGCATGGCCGAGGCCGTGGGCGCCTTCATGGTCTGCGCGGCGCTCATCACCGTGGCGGGCGTCACGGGCTGGTTCGAGCGCATCATGGGCCGCATTCCCATGGAGATCGCCTCGGCCCTGCTGGCCGGCGTGCTGGCACGCTTCGGCCTGCAGGCCTTCGCCGCCGCCCAGACGGCGCTGCCGCTGGTGCTGCTGATGCTGGGCTGCTACCTGTTGGCGCGCCGCCTCCTGCCGCGCTACGCCGTGGTGTGCACGCTGGCCGTGGCCATTCTGTATGCGGCGCTGCGCGGGCAGATGGCCTGGTCGGCCGTCGCCTTCGAGCTGGCGATGCCGCAATTCACCATGCCGAGCTTCACCTGGAGTGCCCTGGTGAGCCTGGCGCTGCCGTTGTTCGTCGTCACCATGGCCTCGCAGAACCTGCCCGGCGTGGCCGTCATGCGCGCCACGGGCTACCAGATGCCGGTGTCCGGACTGATCACCCTCACAGGGCTGGCCACGCTGGTGCTGGCGCCGTTCGGAGCCTTTGCGCTGAATTTCAGCGCCATTACCGCCGCCATCTGCATGGGGCCCGAAGCCCATGAGAACCCGGAGCGTCGCTACACGGCCGCCGTGTCCTGTGGTGCCATCTATATCGTCATCGGCATCTTTGGCGCCGTGGTCACGGGCCTGCTCACGGCGTTTCCCAAGGAGCTGGTGGTGGCCATCGCCGGGCTGGCGTTGCTGGGCACCATCGGCAACGGCTTGTCGGTGGCGCTGCGAGACGAAGGGCACCGCGAGGCAGCCCTGATCACCTTTCTCGTCACGCTCAGCGGCGTGGTGATCGCCGGCGTGGGCTCGGCCTTCTGGGGCGTGGTGGCCGGCAGCCTGGCGCTGTTTGTGCAACAGTACGCCAGACGCCCCGCTGCCCGGCGGCACTGATTCGACCCCCCGGTCCCTATCTATCTGAGTTCACACCATGCAACTGTTGTTCATCGCCGATCCGCTGGAGTCCTTCAAAACCACCAAGGACACCACCTTTTCCATGATGCGCGAGGCGCAGCGGCGCGGCCATACCATCGCCGCGTGCGAACCCCAAGATGTGATGTGGGAGCGCGGCGGCCCGGTGACGGCCCATGTGCGCGACATCGTGCTGACTGGCCACGCCGACGGATGGTTCAGCGTGCGCCAGGAGCGCGCCGTGGCGCTGGCCGGTTTTGACGCCGTGCTCATGCGCAAGGACCCGCCGTTTGATAGCGAATATTTCTACGCCACGCACCTGCTGGAGCAGGCCGAGCGCGACGGTGCCCGGGTCTTCAACAAGCCCCGGGCCCTGCGTGACCACCCGGAGAAGCTGGCCATCATGGAGTTCCCGCAGTTCATCGGCCCCACGCTGGTCACGCGCGACGCGCGGGACATCCAGCGCTTCCATGCCGAGCACCGCGACATCATCCTCAAGCCGCTCGATGGCATGGGCGGCATGGGCATCTTCCGCGTCGGGCCCGATGGCCTGAACCTGGGTAGCATCACCGAGACGCTGAACCGGGGCGGCGCGCAGAGCCTGATGGTGCAGAAGTTCCTGCCCGAGATCTCAGAGGGCGACAAGCGCGTCCTCATCATCGGCGGCAAGCCCGTGCCCTACTGCCTGGCGCGTATCCCGCAAGGCAGCGAAGTCCGCGGCAACCTGGCGGCGGGCGGCAAAGGCGTAGCCCGCGCGCTGACGGCTCGGGACCTGGAAATCGCCAACGCCCTCGGGCCCATCCTGCAGAGCCGGGGGCTGCTGCTGGCCGGGGTGGATGTGATTGGTGACTATGTCACCGAGATCAACGTCACCAGCCCCACCTGCTTCCAGGAGATCCAGCAGCAGACGGGCTGCGATGTGGCGGCCCTGTTTGTAGATGCTCTGGAAACGGCGGTGGATGCGTCGATAGTTTGAGGTTTGTTGCCAGCTCTTGAAAACCTGTGCTATAGTCGAGGGCTTCGCTGCACAGAGGTTCTTTTCTGAACGTTGTGCCAAGCTTGGTTGGGGGTTGAAGAGCCTGACTGGGTGGGTTGAAAGAAGCGAAGCAAAAAAATCTTCAGTCTTTTTGTAGATCGGCGAGAAATTCGGTATACAATGCAAGGCTTCGCTGAACGGAACTGCTGCAAGGCGGCTTGGTGAAAGCGAGAAGATGCTGAAGAAATAAAGACCTTCAGTGTTGACGGGAAATAAAAAATCCTGTTATAATTTGAGGCTCTGCTGATCGCAGCGGGGTTTGCAAAAAGAGGAATACTTTTTGCGGTGTACGTTAAAAACATACAGCCGATAAGCGTGGGCGTTTGAGGCGAGTGACCAAGTTCGAAAGAACAAAAGTCGCAAGACTGAAACGCTCATGGAAATAGAAGTGAAGTTCACTTCAATTCCGTTTTTATGAGTAATAGCCGAAAGGCTTTAAATTTTAAGATCGAACTGAAGAGTTTGATCCTGGCTCAGATTGAACGCTGGCGGCATGCCTTACACATGCAAGTCGAACGGTAACAGGTCTTCGGATGCTGACGAGTGGCGAACGGGTGAGTAATACATCGGAACGTGCCCGATCGT
>JANJVX010000170.1 GCA_024709845.1 Burkholderiaceae bacterium
TAAGGATGCCGCCATGACCAACGAACAACTCCTCGCCGAAATCCGCGAAGCCAATCTCACCTACCTGATGCTGGCCCAGACGCTGATCCGCCAGGACAAGGCCGAGGCCGTGTTCCGCCTGGGTCTGAACGAGGATGCCGCTGACATCCTGGCCTCCCTTTCGGCCGCGCAGGTCATGAAGCTGGCCTCGCGCAACACCCTGCTGTGCTCCTTCCGCGTGGATGACAACCTGGTCTGGAGTCTGCTGACCAACCACAATGTTTCCAAGAAGGTGGGCAACGAGGCCACCAATGCGCTGCACGCCAACATCCTGATGGCCAGCCGCGTCTCCGAGGTGCTCTGAGCGCTTCCCTCCTCCTGCCCTCTTCCACCGTTTTCTGAAAGCCTCCACCATGACCGCCACCGCCGCTGCTCCCAAGTCTTCCGCCAAGGCCCCCGCCAAGAGCGTGCTGAATGAATCGAAGCAGATCGAGCGCGCGGCCATGCTGATCCAGATGGGGGCGCGCATGCAGGTGCTCGAATCGGAGACGACGCTGTCCTATGAGCGTCTGATCCGCCTGTACAAGGAGATCGCGGGCAAGTCGCCTTCCAAGGGCCAGTTGCCGTTCTCGACCGACTGGTTCCTGACCTGGCAGGAGAACATCCACAGCTCGCTGTTCCTGAACATCTACGAGTACCTCTCCAAGGGCGTGGACCTGGATGCGGTGGAGCTGCTGACCAAGGCCTACCGCCTGTACAACGAGCAGGTGCAGACCGCCGGGATCGAGCCGCTGCTGTCGTTCACGCGGGCCTGGCGCCTGGTGAAGTTTGTCGATGCGGGCATGCTCACGCGCACCAAGTGCAGCCAGTGCGGCGGCCAGTTTGTGACCGAGCTGTACGAGAACCGCCACTACACCTGCGGTCTGTGCAACCCGCCGGCGCGGGCGGGCAAGAGCAAGGCGGCGGGGTCGCTGATGCTGCACTGAAGAGAGAGGTGCATCCCCCTATGGTGCTGTAGCAGCGGGGTGGCCCTTGCGCGGTGGCCGCTGGCCTGGGCAGCACCCGGTGCACATGCCGCGCGCGATGAAGAATTCAAGCAAAATCAGGCTGCAGCGCTTTCTCATCAAGCGCCATCAGCTATTTAATCGATAGCAAAATCAGCGTGCCGCGAGCAGGCTGCGCACATCCTCGTCCAGGGCCACGGCATAGTCGTGCGCCGCCACCACGGTATTGCCCTCGGGCAACACCAGCTTGAGGCTCACGTACACCTGGCGCGCAGACACCGCGTAGGTGCCCACCAGCACGGCCTGCGCATGGTGTGCTTGGCTCACTTCGCGCAGTTCGCGCGACAGCAGCAGCTCGCCCAGTTCGCTGCGCATGGCCACGCTGTCGCGCAGCTTGAGCTCGACCACGCGCATGCCACGCTGCGTCATGCGCCCGGCCATCTGCTCGGACACGATGCGCCCGAAGCGGGAGGATTCGCCGAGCCGGTCCACGTTCACCAGCGTGCCCACCAGCACGGGATGGCGCGGGTCCAGCACGGCCTCCTGCAACAGGCGATCGATGGCGCCGTGGCTGGCCTGCACCAGGCTGCCGCGCACCATGCTGCCCAGCGTGGGGCCGTAGTTCTCGCCGTAGTAATAGCCAGCGCAGCCCGTGAGGGCCGTGGCGCCAACAGCCAGCAGCACGGTCAAGGCGGTGCGGCGCCTCATGGTGCCACCACCTTCCATTGCTTGACCGGCGTGGGAGGCGGCGACGGCAGCGGCGGCTGGTACAGCACGGCATCTTCGCGCTCGATGTAGTACATGTCCGCCGAACCCGCGAGGTAGCGGTCCTGCGTCTTGAGTGCGGTGGTGATGAGCACTTCCGTGTGCGTGGGCCCGCCCGCCGCAGCGCCCTGGGTATGGGTGCGCACCATATCGAGGGCCAGACCGGCCCCCACGCCCAGGGCCGTGGCCACACCGGGCAGCAGGTTGCGATTGGAGTAATGCACATGCCAGTCACGCCACACGCCCACGCCCGTGCCCAGGATGGTCAGGGGCAGAGGAATCGGTGGAATGCCCGAAACCATCGCCTCATGCTGCACCACCTGCGTCTGTACCTCCAGCTCCACGGCGGCCGGACCGGTGGACAGCGGAATGCCACGATCCAGCAACTGCACGCGCAGCAGCTTGAGGAAGCCCTGGTTGAAACTGGAGCCATCCGCCACGGTGACATGAATGGGGTGCTCGCCTGCGGGCCAGGCGGCAATCTTTTCGGCCACGCGCGCGGCCACGTCGCCCGCCAGCACATCCCAATGGTGCACGGCGCGCGCCTTCTTCTGCCCGGTGGCGGGATAGTTGTCGGCACGCGGCTTGTCGAGCGTGCCGCAGCCCGCCAGCAGCGCCACCGCCACGATGGCAGCAAGGGGGAAGATCGTCGTTCGCATGCACACCATGGTACGTTCGGCTGTTGGCTCCGATCTGCACAAAAAAACGGCTTTTCCCAGCCAGAACGGGGCTTGCCACCAGCGCTCCGGATCGACAATCAACCCCTATTCCATCACCGTTCACCCTGGAGACCGCATGCGCAGCAGTGCCCGACCCTACACCCACATCGCCTCGTCCCTGATGGTGCTGAGCGCGCTGCTCACAGGCTGCGGCGGCGCCACGGACAAGGAACCAGCCACCAATCCGCCGGTCACCGTGCCGCCCGGGCCCATCGCCATCACATTCTCCAGCCCCGTGGCAACCAACAATGTGCACGATGCCGGCACCTCCGTGCCTCTGCAAGTGTCCGTAACGGTCAACGGCAACCCTGCGGCCAACGGCACTCCGGTCACACTCACCACGGTCCCCTCGGTCAGCCTCGCCCCCGTGGCACCCACCACATCTGGCGGAGCCGCTACATCCACCCTCACGAGCACCATCACCGGCCCGGTGGTGGTGAACGCCACGGTTACCAGCACGGCCAACACCGCCAACGAGAGCCTCAAGCTCTACATCCGCCCGGCGTACCAGCCGCTGGAGTTGCTGGTGCCGGCCTATTTCGCCGCTGGCACCAGCTCGCCCTGGACCAGTCTCACGGCGGGCGGCAACAGCTACCCGAACGTGAAGATCACGGCCATCGCCAATCCGAACAACGGCGTGCTCACCGCGACGACCACCGCGAACACCGATCTCGTCACCGCCATCACCGCCTTCAAGAGCACCCACCGCAAGGTGATCGGCTATGTGTCCACGCTGTATGGCAACGGCGCACGCTCGGAGGCCGACGTCAAGACGACGATCGACAAGTACATCGAGCTGTACCCCGGCCTTGAGGGCTTCTTCATCGACGAAATGGCCTCGGGCATCAACCGCCTGGCCCATTACGAGACCATCTACAGCTACATCAAGGGCAAGAATGCAGCCTTCGTGGTGATCGGCAATCCGGGCATCTTCCCCGACCCGGCCTACACGGGCGCAGCAGATGCGCTGGTCACGTTCGAAGGCTCGGCGGCGGGATACCAGGCCCTGGATCCCCAGCAGTCATCCAACACCTGGGTCTACAGCCAGGCCAACACCGCCCAGGCCATGCTGACCCACAGCGCCGACACCTGCACGGCCATGCAGGAAACCGTGAAGTACGCCAACCTGGCGCGTCTGAACACCGGTCTGGTGTTCGCCACCGACCAGACCACCAACCGCAGCGCCACCGCGCTGCCCAGCTACTGGACCAAGCTGCTGGGCACGGTGGACGCGCTCAACGCAGGCCGCACCTTGCCCGCCTGCTGAAAGGTGCGGGCTGAGCCTGCCCCACAGCGGGAAGGCGTGCACGCCTTCCCGCTTCTTGTCACGGCATGACCTCCACGTACTCATACACCTCGCAGTCCGTGATCTGGCGGCGCACCGGCAGGCTCAGCTTGCTGAACCAGGCCTGCGGGTCGTGGCGGTCGATCTCGCGGCCTATGAAGCGCAGCAGGTCGCAGATGGGCTCGACCACGTTGGCGCGGTAGCGCAGGTCGTTCTTCACGTAGCCCAGGTACATGTTCTTCATGCAGTTGCCCCGGCACCACGCATAGGCCTCGCAGCTGCCGCAGGGCATGCTGGGCGCCTGCTGCAGCGGGCTGGGTTTGAGCCAGTTGTCCTGCACGCTGCCCATGAGCATGGTGGGCACGTACATCATGTCCGGGCAGGGGTAGATCTGGCCGTTGGGCATGACGTTGATGAGGTGCGAGGACACGCGGCACTGCGTGCGCCCCGCGTACAGCTCCTGGGCCCGGTTCGGCAGCACCTTGTTGCGCACCATGCCCATGAGCGGGATCAGCGGATAGAGCTTGTCGGTGCGGGCGAAGAAGCGGTCGATGAGCTGCACCAGCACGGCCTTGCGGCGCTCCACCGAATCACCCTCGTACATCTCGTCGGCCACGAACTGCCAGTAGAGGTAGTCAAACGGCGAGTCGTCCTCCACCAGGCCGTCGAGTTCATCGAAGGTGGTGGCCGGGTTGCCCCAGGTGACGCGCGCCGTCACGCTGCCGCCGATCTGCTCGCGCGTCTGGCGCAGGTTCTTGAGCACCTGGCGGTAGATGCCACGGCCGCGGTAGCCGTCGGTCGTGGCCTCACCACCGTCAATGGAGATGAGCACGTTCGAGAGCTTGGCCAGCACCCAGTCGGGCAGGTCATCGAGCAGCGTGCCATTGGTCTGCAGCTGGAAGCGCCAGTGCGGAAAGCGCTGCATCACCTCGATCATCATGGGCCGGTTGAGCGTGGGCTCGCCACCGTAGAAGGTGACGTAGACCTCCTTGCCGACCAGGTGCCGCTCGGCAAAGGCCACGAGCTGGTCCATGCTGTATTCGACATGCACCTGGGAGCCAAGCACATCGCCCACACCCAGCGAGCAGTAGCTGCACTTGAGGTTGCACTTGAGCGTGGTGAGCAGCTGCAGCTCGACGCGGTTGCCCACGATGGGGTCGGCGTTGCAAGCCTCCGCCACGGGGGCGGCGGGGTTGCGGGGATAGAACTGGAG
>JANJVX010000215.1 GCA_024709845.1 Burkholderiaceae bacterium
CCTCGCCCTGGCCGTCCTTTGCGGCCACACCGGTGATCTTGAGGAAGGGGTAGCTCTTGTCGTCGCGGAACAGGATGTTGTACCGGGGGTTCTGCGACTTGATGAGATTGTTCTCCAGCAGCAGCGCCTCGGCCTCGGAGCGCACCACCGTGGTTTCCAGCCGCGCAATTTTTCCGACCATGTGGCCGATGCGCGTGCCGCCATGCTGCCTGGAGAAGTAGCTGGAGACGCGCTTCTTGAGGTTGCGCGCCTTGCCCACGTAGAGCAGCGCGCCCTCGGCGTCGAAATAGCGGTACACGCCCGGCAGGGGTGGCAGCGCGGCCACCTGCGCCAGCAGTTCTTCGGAATGCACTTCTTGCATGGCGCTATTGTGCGCAGACAATCCGGGCCATGCGTTCGCAAACCCCACCCACACCGCTGCAATGGGACATCTTCTGCCGCGTGATCGACAACTTTGGCGACATCGGCGTGTGCTGGCGCCTGTCCGCCGACCTGGCGGAACGCAGCCAGCGGGTGCGCCTGTGGGTGGACGACGCCTCGGCCCTGGCCTGGCTCGCGCCGCAGGGCCATCCCGGCGTGCAGGTGCGCGCCTGGGGCAGCCTGCCCGCCGCGCACGAGGCACCTACACAGGTGCTGGTGGAAGCCTTCGGCTGCGAGATTGCTCCTGAATTCATAGCTCATAGCGCACATATTTCAAGCGCCACAGGCGAAAAATACCTGTGGATCAACCTCGAATACCTGTCGGCCGAGGGCTATGTGGAGCGCTGCCACCTCCTGCCTTCGCCAGTGCAGGGCGGCGCTGCCACGGGCGATGTCAAATGGTTTTTCTACCCCGGCTTTACCCCCGCCACCGGCGGTCTGCTGCGCGAAGCAGGGCTGCTGGAGCGGCAGGCGCGTTTCGACGCCATGGCCTGGCGCCGCGGCAGACACCCCGAAGCGGAAGGCGCATGCTGGATCTCGTTGTTCTGCTACGAACCAGCCGCCCTGCCCGCACTCCTGCAGCAATGCACGCGGCAACCCACCCGGCTGCTCGTCACCCCCGGCCGGGCCACTGCGGCCACACGCGCCGCCCTCCAGAAAATTTCAGAAGAAAATGCGGCGAAAGCACCGCTGGACAAGCGTGGACAGCTATCAATTTCGTATCTCCCGCACCACCCACAGAGCACTTTCGACGAGATGCTCTGGGCCTGCGACCTGAACCTGGTGCGCGGTGAAGACTCCCTGGTCCGGGCGCTGTGGGCGGGGCGCCCCCTGGTCTGGCACATCTACCCCCAGCACGACAACGCCCACCATGGCAAGCTCCATGCGTTTCTCGAATGGCTGCAGGCCCCGCCCTCGCTGCGCCAGTTCCATGCCACCTGGAACGGTTTGGACGATGCCCCGATCGCGCTGCCCGACAAGGCCACATTGGCGCAATGGGCATCGTGCGTGCAGGCCGCGCGCGCGCGCCTGCTCGCGCAGGACGACCTCGCAACGCAGCTTTTGGGGTTTGTGAACGAAAAACGGTAAAATCCAAGGCTTTGCGCAAAACAGGCGCGGCACACCGGTGCCCAGCCCTTGCGCACTTTCGCCGCGGAACATGCACCGGCGCGCAAACCAGCAGGTTTGCCAGCCCGCGCGTTGAGCGGCCCCAACCCAGGCAACTTGCTATGAAAATCGCTCAAGAAATCCGCGCCGGCAACGTCATCATGCACGGCAAGGACCCCATGGTCGTCCTGAAGACCGAATACGCCCGTGGCGGCCGCGGCGCCGCCACCGTGCGCATGAAGCTCAAGAGCCTGATCGGCAACTTCGGCACCGAAGTGGTGTTCAAGGCCGACGACAAGATCGACAACGTCATCCTGGACAAGAAGGAGTGCACCTACTCCTACTTCGCCGACCCCATGTACGTGTGCATGGACACCGAGTACAACCAGTACGAAGTGGAAGCCGAAAACATGGGTGACTCGCTGAACTACCTCGAAGACGGCATGGCCGTGGAAGTGGTGTTCTACGACGGCAAGGCCATCTCGGTCGAACTGCCCACCAGCGTCGAACGCGAAATCACCTGGACGGAACCCGCCGTCAAGGGCGACACGTCGGGCAAGGTGCTCAAGCCTGCCAAGATCGCCACCGGTTTTGAAGTGGCCGTGCCGCTGTTCGTGTCTCAAGGCGACAAGATTGAGATCGACACCCGCACCGGCGAATACCGCAAGCGCGTGTAAGCATGTCTCACGCAGCAAAAAGGCTTCCCTCGGGAAGCCTTTTTTCTTGGTGTGCCTGCTGGCGTGGCGCTGGTTGGTGCCACACCAGCCTCAGTCATTGCTATTGAAAAATGAGCTTTTAGCGCTTACTAATCAATGGTTTCATTGTGAAAACAGCATGAAATCCAATAGAACCAAGCGCTAGCTGCTCACTTTTTAGATGGGCTGCGCCACCAGGTCGTGGCCCTGCACACCCACAATGCGCGCGCGGGTGAACTCGCCCACCTTCATCTGCTTGCTGATTTTTTCGGGCGGCAGCAGTTGCACGGCGCCGTCAATCTCGGGCGCATCAGCGTAGCTGCGGCCCACGCCGCCCTTGCGGCCCATGGCGGGGGCGTGGTCCACCAGCACCTGCATGGTGGCACCCATGCGGCGCTGCAGCTTGGCCACCGACACGTCTTCGGCCACCGCCATGAAGCGCGCGCGGCGCGCCTCGCGCTCCTCCAGCGGCAGCATGCCGGGCAGCATGTTGGCCTCGGCGCCATTCACGTCGCTGTAGGCAAAACAGCCCGCGCGGTCGATCTGCGCCTCGCGCAGGAAGTCGAGCAGGTGCTGGAACTCCTCTTCCGTTTCGCCGGGGAAGCCGGCGATGAAGGTGCTGCGGATGACGATATCGGGGCAGGCCTCGCGCCAGCGCTGGATGCGCTCCAGGTTCTTCTCGCCGCTGGCCGGGCGCTTCATGCGTTTGAGCACGTCGGGGTGGCTGTGCTGGAAAGGCACGTCCAGATAGGGCAACACCAGGCCCTGCGCCATGAGCGGGATGATCTCGTCCACGCTCGGGTACGGGTACACATAGTGCAGGCGCACCCACGCACCGTAGGGCGCGGCCATTTCTCCCAGAGACTGCACCAGCTCCAGCAGGCGCGTCTTGACGGGCTTGCCGTCCCAGAAACCCGTGCGGTACTTCACATCCACGCCGTAGGCCGAGGTGTCCTGGCTGATGATGAGCAGTTCCTTCACGCCGCCCTCGAACAGCGCCCGCGCTTCGTTCAGCACATCGCCGATCGGGCGCGAGACCAGGTCGCCGCGCATCGAGGGGATGATGCAGAAGGTGCAGCGGTGGTTGCAGCCCTCGCTGATCTTGAGGTAGGCATAGTGGCGCGGCGTGAGCTTGATGCCCGCCTCGCCGAAGGCGCCGGGCACC
>JANJVX010000217.1 GCA_024709845.1 Burkholderiaceae bacterium
CACCAAGTTATGCCTGATGACCATAGCAAGTTGGTACCACTCCTTCCCATCCCGAACAGGACAGTGAAACGACTTTGCGCCGATGATAGTGCGGGTTCCCGTGTGAAAGTAGGTCATCGTCAGGCTCTTACAGCCCAGTAACGCCCCGCTCAGCAATGAGCGGGGCGTTTCTGCTTTGGCGTTTGGAATTGATATCTTTCGTTGTGGTGACACAAAATGCAGTTGCAGGACATTCTTTATTCGCAGGGTTTTGGAAGCCGACGTGTTTGTGCAGGCTTGGTTCAGCACGGATTGGTCGAAGTGTTGGGCCATGAGCCGGACACTCCTGCTCAGCAGTGCTTAGATGCTGCGGCTGAATTCGAACCAAAAGGGTTGCGATTCTGTGTCCAGGGCGTGAAGTGGCCATACAAGGAAAAGGCTTATGTAATGCTTCATAAGCCGGCGGGTACCGAATGCTCCCAAAAACCTTCTACCTATCCCAGTATCTACACCCTGTTGCCTGCGCCACTGCGCCAACGACCGACAAAGAGTGCCGTTCAGGGCGTCCAGGCGGTTGGCCGACTTGATCAGGATACGACGGGCATGCTGTTGCTCAGCGATGATGGCCAGTTCATTCATCGAATGAGTTCGCCGAAGAAGCATGTTCCAAAAGTTTATGAAGTCGTGGTGAAGCACGATCTCACGTCAGATCAGGTCGGACGCTTGTTGTCAGGCGTTGTGCTGGACGATGATCCGAAGCCGGTGAAGGCGTCTGCGTGCCAGCAGATCGACACAAGGTGCTTGCATCTGACGCTCACCGAAGGTAAGTACCATCAAGTCAAGCGAATGCTGGCAGCTGTTGGCAATCGGGTCGAGGAGTTGCATCGTTCCCGAATTGGGGGGCTTTCGCTGCCCGCTGATCTTGCGCCGGGCCAGTGGTGCTGGTTGGAGGAGGCGGATCTGGTGGCCCTGCAAGCCGGAAACTTGTCGGCTGTCTAATGCACAGGTAGGCGCCCGTCCCGATCAGGGTATGCTTGTCGACATGGCTTCCTTGTTTGACTCTTTCTGGCGTTCAGTGGTGTACTGCATGCACCCTAGGGTCATCGCACTATCGCTGTTGCCTTTGCTATTGATGGCTGCATTGGCACTCGGGTTGAGCCATTTCTATTGGGATGCCGCAGTAGAAGGCGTGCATTTATGGCTTGAGTCACTGGGTGTCCTGTCGAGTTTCTGGGGATGGCTTGCCGGGTTGGGCCTGACCGATGTTAAAGGCTACGTGGCACCATTGTTGGTTGTAGCGGGCATTACTCCCCTTATCGCTATTGCCTCCCTGCTGTTGGTTGCCCTGCTGATGACCCCTGCGCTGGTGTCATTGGTGGCGCAGCGCCGATTTACTTCGCTCGAGCGGAAGAAGGGCGGTTCGTTCATTGCAAGCGTGGCGTGGTCGCTGGGTTCTACTGTGGTTGCGTGCGCGGCTCTGGTAGCTTCGGTACCACTGTGGCTCATTCCTCCGCTTGTGCTGATCCTGCCTCCGCTCATCTGGGGGTGGTTGACATACCGAGTGATGGCATTCGATGCGCTGGCGGATCATGCGAGCCGATCGGAACGCGCAGAGATTTTCCGTAGGCACCGCATGTCTTTGCTTGGAATAGGGATTCTCAGCGGGTATCTTGGTGCTGCACCGGCAATTGTTTGGGCATCGGGCATATTGTTCGCCGCTGCGTTTTTCGTGATGATCCCTCTGGCCATATGGATCTACACGCTGGTCTTTGCTTTCTCATCGCTGTGGTTTACGCATTACTGTCTGACGGCGCTCGAACGCCTTCGCTCGGAAGTGACTGCTGATAAACCACCGCCGTCGACAGGCATGGTGATTGAGGCTCCCTCTGACAGTGCTTTGACTGGAGCGGCACCACCTCTTCTTTCTGGGCAAGGTGACAAATGAACACGAGGTTCGGTCTCATCATCGTGGGAGATGAAATTCTTTCAGGAAAGCGTGCCGACAAACACTTTTCGAAAGTAATCGAATTGCTGGGTACCCGTGGCCTTGCGCTCACTTGGGCCGAGTATGTCGGCGATGACCCGGACCGTATTGTCCGTACCCTGGAGCGTGTTTTTGCTTCGGGCGATGTCGTGTTTTCAACGGGGGGTATTGGTGCAACACCGGACGACCACACCCGCCAATGTGCGGCGCGTGCGTTGGGCCGTGCGCTTGCGCTCCATCCCGGTGCAGAAGCGCTGATTCGTGAACGCATGCAAGACCTGGCCCGGGAGCAAGGGGTCGCGTATGACGCCGAGCGCCCAGACAACGTGCACCGCCTGAATATGGGAGTTTTCCCCCTGGGCGCGTCCCTGATTCCCAATCCGTACAACAAAATTCCAGGTTTTAGCTGCACCGCAGGCAATGGCGGCGGGGTGTACTTTGTTCCGGGTTTTCCCGTTATGGCATGGCCCATGATTGAATGGGTGCTTGACACGCAATACAGCCATCTTTTCAACCGCTCGCCTCGGCTGGAGCGCTCGGTGATTGTCTACGACACTATGGAGTCGTTGCTGACCCCGCTAATGCAGCAGATCGAGCGCGAGCATTCTGCGATCAAGGTGTTTAGTTTGCCCAGTGTGGACCATCCGCAACATGGCCGTCACATTGAATTGGGTGTGAAAGGGCCAACGGAACAAGTTCCTGCCGCTTGGACCATGTTGCTGAATGGTTTGCACGAACTTGGTGCAAGAGTTGGCACCGATATGGTGCGCAAACTCTGATTCGAGCGTGTGGCTGATTAATCGCACCAAGGCGGTGCCAATCATTTCGTCAGGCCCGCTTGGTCCGGTCTTCACCCACGGTTTGGCAGGCTTGGCACGCAAACTGCTTTAAACCCCCCATAGTATTTTCAACCAGCGCTTTACCCAGGAGAACCTGATGGCCAAGACCGTTGCAGACGTGATGAAGATGGTGAAAGAGAACGAGGTCAAATTTGTCGACTTCCGATTCACCGATACCCGTGGCAAGCAGCACCACACGACGGTGCCCGTTTCGCACTTTGATGAAGACAAATTCTCCGCGGGTCATGCTTTTGATGGTTCCTCGATTGCTGGCTGGAAGGGTATCGAAGCATCGGACATGCAACTGATTCCCGACCCGTCTTCGGCCAACATCGATCCCTTCTTTGAAGAGACGACCCTGATCATGACCTGTGACGTGATCGAGCCCAGCGATGGAAAGGCCTACGACCGCGATCCGCGCTCAATTGCCAAGCGTGCCGAAGCCTATCTGAAGGCGTCGGGTCTGGGCGACACCGCATTTTTCGGCCCGGAGCCTGAATTCTTCATTTTTGACGGTGTGCGTTGGAGCACGGAGCCCAACAACACGTTCTATGAAATCGAGGAATATGAAGCGCCCTGGAACACCGGTGCGAAGCTCGAAGGCGGCAACCGCGGTCACCGTCCTACGGTGAAGGGCGGCTATTTCCCGGTTCCCCCTGTCGATAGCACGCAAGACATGCGTGCAGAGATGGCGCTCATCCTTGAATCGCTCGGCATTCCTGTTGAAGTGTTCCACCATGAGGTGGCCGGTGCAGGCCAAAATGAGATCGGCACCCGCTTCAGCACCCTGGTGGAACGCGCGGACTGGACCCAGCTGCAAAAGTACGTGATTCACAACGTGGCCAATGCGTATGGCAAGACGGCAACCTTCATGCCCAAGCCCTACCATGGCGACAACGGCTCCGGCATGCATGTGCACCAGTCCGTCTGGAAGGATGGCAAGAACCTGTTCGCCGGTGACGGCTATGCCGGTCTGAGCGATTTCGCCCTGTACTACATCGGCGGCATCATCAAGCACGCTCGCGCGCTGAACGCCATCACCAACCCCGGCACCAACAGCTACAAGCGCCTGGTGCCGCACTTCGAGGCCCCGGTGAAGCTGGCCTACTCGGCCAAGAACCGCTCGGCATCGATCCGCATCCCCTACGTGGCCAACCCCAAGGCCCGCCGCGTCGAGGCCCGCTTCCCCGATCCGCTGATGAACCCCTACCTGGGTTTTGCGGCCCTGCTGATGGCGGGTCTGGACGGCGTGGAAAACAAGATCCATCCGGGCGAAGCCGCCACCAAGGACCTCTACCACCTGCCCCCGGAAGAAGACAAGCTGGTGCCCACCGTGTGCCACAGCCTGGACCAGGCCCTCGAAGCCCTGGATGCCGACCGCGCGTTCCTGACCAAGGGTGGCGTGTTCTCGGACGCCATGCTCGACGCCTACATCGACCTGAAGATGCAGGAAGTGACCCGCTTTCGCATGTCGGTGCATCCGGTTGAATACGACATGTACTACTCGCTGTAATCTGGCGCTCGTTCGCCGCAGTGAGAGCAAGGCGGCCTGCGGGCCGCCTTTTTCTTTGCGGGAACCTTGGGATACCGTGGGACATCACACGGCAATTCGTTGCACATCACTGGAGAGCCGGATTGGAGAACCGCCATGTTTGGGCGATACTCGCATGCAACCCTGCACGTCCGGTGCGAGGAAACCGTATGAACCGAACCATTCACCCCCTGTCCCCCGCACTGATCTGCCTTGCCTTGCTGGCCGGACCCGCCCTTGCGCAAGACCGCATCTATCGCTGTGGCAACGAGTACACCAACAACGCCACACAGGCCAAGGAGCGCGGCTGCAAATTGGTGGAGGGGGGCAACGTCACGGTGGTGGAGGGGGCACGCAGTGCGCCTGCTGCGCCCAAGGCGGCTGTCTCTCCTTCGTCGGCGCCGCGCGTGGATCCTAACGACCAGCGTGCACGTGATGCCGATGCACGGGCCATCCTGGAGTCTGAGTTGCGCAAGGCCGAGGCGCGCCATGCCGAGTTGCTCAAGGAGTACAACAACGGGGCTCCCGAGCGCAACGCGCTCGATCTGCGCAACCCCCAGCGCTACATGGAGCGAACGGCCGAGATCAAGGCCAGCCTGGCCCGCAGCGAAAGCGACATCGCGGGTATCAAGCGCGAGTTGGCCCGCCTGCCCACCCGGTAATCGTTCCCGGTGATGGCTGAGCATGCACCCTACGGGCCGCAGCGCCTGCAGGCGCTGGACCTGTTGTCGCTGCTGGTGGCTGTATTGCATTCTGATGGCTCGGTGCTGTATGCCAATGCCGCCCTGGAGCAGCAGCTCGGAACGTCGCGGCGCACGCTGGAGGGGGCGGATTTCGCGCAGTTCTTTACCGATCCCGCCCTGTTGCAGACGGCGCTTGCGGGCACCAGCAGCAATGACTTTGCCGCCTTGCGCTTTGAAGCCAGCCTCCGGCGCCTGCACCAGGACCCGGTGCCCGTGCATGTGAATGTGGCGCCCACAGATACGCGGGGCGAGGTGCTGGTGGAGCTGTGGCCGCTGGAGCAGCAGGTGCGCCAGGACCGCGAGGAGCGTCTGCTGGAGCAAGCCCAGGCGCACAAGGAGCTGATCCGCAATCTGGCGCACGAAATCAAGAACCCTCTCGGCGGCATTCGCGGTGCCGCACAGTTGCTGGAGATGGAACTGCAGAGCCCCGAACTGGCCGAGTACACCCAGGTCATCGTCCACGAGGCCGACCGCCTGCAAAGCCTGGTGGACCGGCTGCTGGCGCCGCACCGCCACCCGCACCAGGTGGGCGACGTCAACATCCATGAGGTCTGCGAGCGCGTGCGCTCACTCATCCTGGTCGAACATCCGCACGGCCTGCGCGTGCAGCGCGACTACGACACCTCCATCCCCGAGTTCCGCGGTGACCGCGCCCAGCTCATTCAGGCGCTGCTCAATATTGTCCAGAACGCGGCGCAGGCTCTCACCGAGCGCATCGCCCAAGGCGACGCCTGCATCACGCTGCGCACGCGCGTGGCGCGGCAGGTGACTTTTGGCCGCCAACGCTACAGGCTGGCACTGGAATTGCATGTGATCGACAACGGGCCGGGCGTGCCCGATGCCATCCGGGACAGAATCTTCTACCCGCTGGTGTCGGGCCGCGACGGCGGCTCGGGGCTGGGGCTGACGCTGGCGCAAACCTTTGTTCAGCAGCACCATGGGATGATCGAATGCGAGAGCGCTCCCGGGCGTACCGATTTCCGCATCCTGATTCCCCTGCCCTGAGGATTTCAGTCACGCAACCAGTGGAAGTTTGAACAGACATGAAGCCGATCTGGATAGTAGATGACGACCCCTCGATCCGCTTCGTGCTCGAGAAGGCGCTGGCGCGAGAAAGCCTGCCCACACGCAGCTTCACCAACCCGCGCGAGGTGCTCGATGCCCTGGCGCAACTGGGCGCTGGAGATGCCGAACTGCCGGGTCCCCAGGTGCTGGTGAGCGACATCCGCATGCCGGGTGGCACGGGCCTGCAGCTGCTGGAAAAAGTCCACGCCCTGCAGCCGGGGCTGCCGGTCATCATCATGACGGCCTACTCCGACCTCGACAGCGCCGTCTCGGCCTTCCAGCGCGGCGCCTTCGAGTACCTGCCCAAGCCCTTTGACCTGCCCAAGGCCGTGGAACTCATCCGCCGCGCCGTCCAGGAGAGCCAGCGCGAGGATGTGGTGCAGGTCAGCCAGGACGTGGCGCCCGAGATGCTGGGCCAGGCGCCCGCCATGCAGGACGTGTTCCGCGCCATTGGGCGCCTGAGCCAGAGCCAGGTCACCGTGCTCATCACGGGCGAATCGGGCTCGGGCAAGGAACTGGTGGCGCGCGCGCTGCACAAGCATTCCCCCGTGGCGGGCGGGCCCTTCGTGGCCATCAACACGGCGGCCATCACCAAGGACCTGCTGGAGTCCGAGCTGTTCGGCCATGAGCGCGGCGCCTTCACCGGCGCGCAGACGCAGCGGCGCGGGCGTTTCGAGCAGGCCGAGGGCGGCACGCTGTTCCTCGACGAAATTGGCGACATGCCCTTCGACCTGCAGACGCGGCTGCTGCGCGTGCTGTCGGACGGCCAGTTCTACCGCGTGGGCGGCCATGCGGCCGTCAAGGCCCATGTGCGCGTGATCGCCGCCACGCACCAGAACCTGGAGCAGCGCGTCAAGGACGGCGTGTTTCGCGAGGACCTGTTCCACCGCCTCAATGTCATCCGTCTGCGCCTGCCTGCGCTGCGCGAGCGCGCCGAGGATGTGCCCATGCTCACGCGCCACTTCCTGCAGGTGAGCGCGCGCCAGCTCGGCGTGGAGCCCAAGCGCATCGACGATGCGGCACTGGCCCGCCTGTCGCGTTTCGCCTTCCCGGGCAACGTGCGCCAACTGGAGAATATCTGCCACTGGTTGACCGTCATGGCGCCCGCGCAGGTCATCTCCGTGCAGGATCTGCCGCCTGAGGTGCTGGAGGCGCCCCTGCTCGGCAGCACCGTGGCCGCGCCCAGCGCGCCGCCCGCATGGCCTGCCGAAGCGCCCGTGCATTCCGCCCATCTTCCGGCACAGCCCGCGGCCGATACCGTGCCGGTGTCTGCGCCAGCCCCCCTTGCCGCCGCCAATGGGGCGGCGCCGCTGGTCGAAGCCAGCGCCTGGGAACAGGCGCTCGACAGCGAAGTGCACGCCTTGCTGGCCAGCGGCCAGGGCGAGGTGTGGGACCGGCTCATGCACCGCTTCGAGTCGCGCCTGATCCGCGCCGCGCTGGGCACCACGCACGGTCGCCGCATGGAGGCGGCGCAGCGCCTGGGCATTGGCCGCAACACCATCACGCGCAAGATCCAGGAACTGGGTCTGGATGCGCCGGATGATGGCAAAAATGGCTTCTAGCGCTTACGGGGTAAGCGCTGGAAGCTATTGAAACAGGAGCTAATCCGCCAGTGTGAGCACCACCGGAGCGTGGTCGCTCGGCTGCGGGTTCTTGCGCGGTGCGCGGTCCACGGTGCAGGCTGCCACGGCACCGCGCAGCGCCTCGCTGACCAGGATGTGGTCGATGCGCAGGCCCCGGTTCTTCTGGAAGCCGAGCATGCGGTAGTCCCACCACGAGTAGCTTTTCTCTGGCTGCTCGAACATGCGGAAGGCGTCCGTCAGCCCCAGGCCCAGCAGCGCCTGGAAATGCGCGCGTTCCTCGCGCGTGTGGTGGATGGTGTCCGCCAGGCCCACGGGGTCGTAGGAATCGCGGTCCTCGGGCGCCACGTTGAAGTCGCCCAGCAGCACCAGGCGCGGGTGCGCCGCCAGTTCGGTGCGCACCCAGTCGTGCAGGGCCTGCAGCCAGCGCAGCTTGTAGGCGAACTTGTCGGTGCCCGGCGCCTGGCCGTTGACGAAATAGCCGTTGAGTACGCGCAGCGGGCCTTGTGGCGTTTCCACCGTGGCGGCGATCACGCGCGCCTGCTCGTCCTCGAAGCCGGGAATGTTGCGCACCACGGCGGTCGGCGGCGTGCGCGCCAGGATGGCCACCCCGTTGTAGGTCTTCTGCCCGAAGGCCACGGCCTCGTAGCCGGCGGCCCGCAGCTCCATGAATGGAAATTTGTCCTCGGTGAGTTTCAGCTCCTGCAGGCACAGCACATCGACGGGCTGGCGGGCCAGCCAGTCCAGCACCTGGGGCAGGCGCACGCTGAGGGAGTTGACGTTCCAGGTGGCGATTTGCATGG
>JANJVX010000003.1 GCA_024709845.1 Burkholderiaceae bacterium
GGTCGGCGCGCAACACCCAGTCGGGCCGCCAGGCCGCGCCTTCCTCGCGCGTGCAGGTGGTATAGGTGGCGTGGTGCACGTCGGCGCGGTCGCGGTCGATGAAGTCCACCCGCACGGCGTCACCATGCGCGCCGTTGCGCAACAACTGGTAGCGCGCATCGGTGAAGAACCCCTCGAAGGCGTTGACGCGCAACTCCAGCGCCGCGCCATCGTACACGTTGCCCGCGCGGTGGATGCGCACCTGCCCGGTGGCGCGGGCCAGATCGTCGGGCACGGTGTATTCCATGCGCTGGGCGCGGATCACGGTGTCGCCCCGGCGCAGTTCGGCATTGCCCTCGATCTCGGCGCGCACATCGGTCTGGCCGGTGATGCGGTCGCCAAAGACGAACACCGGCAACTGCGAACGCACGGCCTCGGGGAAGGTCTCGCCCAGCAGGGGCGTGGGCCGCAACGCGGCGGGCGCATCCCAGGCACCGGACTGCGCAAGTGCCGGCAGCGGCAGCCCGCACAGCGCGCCAGCGATCCGCCAGGCCACGGCCATGCGCCGCGCGGCAGGGCGCGGCGCATGTGGCGGGAAAGAAGGGCGGTGCAGATCGGGCAAGGGTGTCATCGGTCCATGGCAACAGGCCGCGCGCGGCGCCCAGGGAGCTCCCGCCAGCCACCCGTGCCAGACAGGCCGGGTTTGTAGAATCCGATTATCCATGAGCCACCCCACTTCCCCTGCTCCCGCCCCGTCGCTCCCCTCCACGGCGGGCGCTACCGTTGCCTGGCCGGACGCCGAACGCCACGCGGCCTTCGACGCCTGGCTTGCCCCCCTGACGGCCACGCACGGCCTGCTCAGCGCCAGCCTGCGCCCGGCGTCCGCCGACGCAAGCTTCCGCCGCTACCTGCGCATCGACACCGCCACGCCCGGCCAGAGCTGCATCGTGATGGACGCGCCGCCCGGCAAGGAAGACTGCCGCCCCTTCGTGCAGGTGCAGGCGCTGATGCAGGCGGCCGGGCTGAACGTGCCGCAGATCCTGGCCTGGGACGAAACGCAGGGCTTCATGCTGCTGTCCGACCTGGGCGCGCAGACGCTGATTGAAAAGCTCGACCCCGAGCGCCCGCAAGACGCCTTCGCCTGGTACCAGCAGGCCACCGACACCCTGCTGCAGTGGCAACTGGCGTCGCGCCCCGGCGTGCTGCCTGTCTACGACGAGGCCTTGCTGCGCCGCGAGCTGGCGCTGTTCCCGGACTGGTACATCGCCCGGCACCGCGGCACCACGCTGGACGCCGCGCAGCAGGCCGTCCTCAGCCACGCCTTCGACCGCATCGTGGCGCACAACCTGGCCGCGCCCAGCGTGTTCGTGCACCGCGACTTCATGACCCGCAACCTGATGGCGCCCACCACGCCCGGCGGCCCGCTGGGCGTGCTCGACTTTCAGGACGCGGTCCATGGCCCCATCACCTACGACATCGCCAGCCTGCTGCGCGACGCCTTCATCAGCTGGGACGAAGAGTTCGTCATCGACATCACCGTGCGCTACTGGGAAAAGGCGCGCAAGGCCGGCCTGCTGGGGGCGACCAGCGCCAGCGGCTGGGGCCAGGATTTCGGCGAGTTCTACCGCAGCGTCGAATGGATGGGCCTGCAGCGCCACCTGAAGGTGGCCGGCATCTTCGCCCGCCTGACACTGCGCGACGGCAAGCCCAAATACCTGCAGGACACGCCGCGCTTTCTGCACTACATCCGCACCACCGCCGACCGTTACCGCGAGCTGGGCCCGCTGCGCAAGCTCGTCGACCAGATCGAAGGCACCGAAGCCGCCATGGGCTATGCCTTTGGCCGGGTGTAAGTCGCGCAAAATTTGAGCGAAATTGGCCTCCAGCGCTTACCCCATAAGCGCAAGCAGCTATCAAAAAAGGATTGAATGCCGCGCTTTCACTGCCCCGCTGACCTGGCCCCTGGCGTGGAGATCGAACTGCCCGCCGGTGCCGCGCGCCATGTGCAGGTGCTGCGCATGCAACCGGGCGAAGCCATCACGCTGTTCCACGGCGGCGCTGACGGCCCCGGCGGCGAGTTTGACGCTGCCATCACCCACATGAGCCGCAGCACGGTGCGCGTGCAGGTGGGTGCCCACCACGCCACCGAGCGCGAGGCACCGCGCGCCGTGCACCTGCTGGCGGGCATCACCGCCAACGAACGCATGGACTGGCTGGTGGAAAAAGCCACCGAACTGGGCGTGGCCAGCATCACCCCGCTGCTGGCCGAACGCAGCGTGCTCAAGCTCAAGGGCGAGCGCGCCGACAAAAAGCTCGCCCACTGGCAAGCCGTGGCCGTGGCCGCCTGCGAGCAGTGCGGACGCAACCGCGTGCCGTTGATTCACCCGGCAGCCAGTCTCGCAGACAGGCTGCGCGCCGCGCCGCAGGGCAGCGGCCGCCTGCTGCTCTCGCTGCGCCCCGGCACCCAGCCGCTGCGCGCGGCAGCGCCGGGCCACGGTGCGCTGACCTTTCTCTCCGGCCCCGAGGGCGGGCTCACCAGCGCGGAAGAAGACCTGGCGCTGGCGCACGGCTTCGCGCCCGTGACGCTGGGCATGCGCGTGCTGCGCGCCGAGACCGCGCCGCTGGCCGCGCTGGCGGCACTGACGCTGGAATAGCGCGGCTACA
>JANJVX010000018.1 GCA_024709845.1 Burkholderiaceae bacterium
GCCCTGCGCAAACAGAACGTCGAGCCCCTGCCCGAGCCGCCCCGCCCCACCGCACCGTCAGGCAGCGGCGAGTTCACCCCCGACAACCAAAGCTTCAACTAAGGAGCACCGCCATGCGCATGCCCTCCCTGCTCTCACGCACCGGACTGGCGGCCGCCATCTGCGCGGCCCTGGCCTTCGCTCCGCTGCACGGCCACGCCCAGGGTGGCGTGATGAACCTGCTCAACTCCCTCAGCGGCTCGGGCTCCAGCTCTGGCGGCGGCCTGCTGGGAGCCATGGTGGGCGGCGGCGCCCAGAACAACCAGGGCGACGACCTCTTCAGCCTGCTCTCGCGCTCGGTGGAAACCATTGACGAGCCGCGCGAGATCGAGATCGGCCGCCAGCTCGCCGCCGTGCTGCTGGGCAGCAAACCACTGCACCCCGACATGCAGTTACAGCGCTACGTGAACCAGCTCGGCCGCTGGATCAGCCTGCAGTCCGAGCGCCCCGGCCTGCCCTGGACCTTCATCGTGCTCGACGACTCCGGCTACAACGCCTTCGCGGCGCCCGGCGGCTATGTGTTCGTCACCAAGGGGCTGATCGACCGCTGTGCCGACGAGGCCGAACTGGCCGGCATTCTGGCGCACGAAATCACCCATGTGACGGCCAAGCACCACCTGCATGCCATGCGCAAGACGGCGCAGTCGGGGGTGTTCACCCAGCTCCTGGCCTCGCAGATCAAGACCAACGCCGTGGGCAACCTCGTGGCCTCGCAGTTTCTCGCGCTGGGCCGCAACCTGTATGCGCGCGGGCTGGACCAGACCGACGAATACCATGCCGACCGCTCGGGCGTGGCCCTGGCCGCGCGCGCCGGGTTCGACCCCTACGGCCTGGTGGCCGTGCTGCAGCAGCTGCGCACGGCCACGCCGGACAACCCCCTGTTCACCCTGGCCCTGGCCACCCACCCGCCCGCCCAGGCCCGGCTGGACCAGCTGGAGCAGGCCATGGGCAAGCGCCTCGATGGCTATGCGGGCGCACCCGCCGTGACGGTGGCGCAGCGCCTGGGGGGCGACACGCGCAAGGCCAACGGCAACGGAAAAGCCAGGAAGTAGCTACCGCCCAGCCCGTGCCGGGCGCATGAAGACGAAGATCCCGGCGATCACCAGCGCCGTGCCGGCAGCCACCCAGGGCGTGAAGGGCTCGCCCAGAATCACCACCCCCATGAGGATGGTGGACATCGGCCCCACCATGCCGATCTGCGCTGCCGTTCCCGCACCGATGCGCTCGATCGCCATCATCACCATGAGCACCGGCGCGGCGGTGCACAGCAGTGCGTTGAGCACCGACAGCCACACCACCTCGGGCGCCACCAGGGCCGCCGCCAGCGGGCGCACAAGGACGAACTGCAGCAGGCACAGCACGCAGGCCACGCTGGTGGCCAGCCCCACCAGCCGCAGCGAACCCAGGCGCTGCACCAGTTCGCCGCTGTAGACCAGGTAGACCGCATAGCTCACCGCGCTGCCCAGCACCAGCACCGTGCCCCAGGCCACGTTGGCGCCCTGCAGATGCACCTCGTGGCCGAACACCAGCACCACGCCGCTGTAGCTCACCGCCATGCCCAGCGCCTGCCCCCAGCGGATGCCGCGCCCGTACACCGCCCAGCCCAGCAGCAGGACGATGGTGGGGTTGAGGTACAGAATGAGCCGCTCCAGGCTGGCGCTGATGTAGGCCAGCCCGGCGAAGTCCAGCAAGCTCGCCAGGTAGTAGCCGGTGATGCCCAGGCCCAGCACGCCCCACCAGTCCTTGCGCGTCAGCGGCGGCTTGCCCCGGCTGGCCCACCACGCCATCGCCGCGAAGAACGGCAGGGCAAACAGCATGCGGTACATGATGAGGGTGATCGCGTCCACGCCGTGGCGGTAGGCCAGCTTGACGATGATGGCCTTGGCGCTGAAGGCCATCGAGCCAAACAGCGCCAGAGCCAGCCCGTATGCTCTGTTTTTGCTAGCTGCAAGCGCTTGCTGGTGTTGCGTTGAAGGCACTTTTTATCAATTCCTAGAATCCGGCCGCCTGGCCGTCGCGGCGGGGATCACTGGCGGCGATGTAGCCCTCGCCCCCGGGGTCGCCCAGGCGCCAGATGAACTGGCCCGCGCCAAATTCACCGTAGGGGTCGTCGACCACCGTCAGGCCGTGCCCCAGCGCCGCCAGCCCCTGCCGGGTGGCCAGCGGCATGCTGGCCTCGGCGTTCACGGCCAGCCCCTGGTTGAAGCGCCAGCGCGGCGCGTCGCACGCGGCCTGCGGGTTCTGTCCGTGGTCGAGCATGCGCACCAGGGTCTGCACATGGCCCTGGGGCTGCATGTTGGCGCCCATGACGCCAAAGCTCATCACGGGCTGGCCGCCCTGCGTGACGAAGGCCGGGATGATGGTGTGGAACGGCCGCTTGCCCGGCGCCACCCGATTGGCCGGGTTGGCGCCACGCGGATCGGTGCTGAAGCCAAAGCCCCGGTTCTGCAGGCTGATGCCGAACGTGGGCTCCACGCAGCCCGAGCCGAAGCCCTGGTAGTTGCTTTGGATGAAGCTGACCATCATGCCGTCCTCGTCGGCGGCGGTGAGGTAGATGGTGCCGCCGCCGGCCGGGCGGCCCGCGCCGAAGTCCTGTGCCTGGTGCATGTCGATGAGTTTCGCACGCGCGGCAAGGTAAGCGCCATCGAGCATCTGCGCGGGGGTCACCTCCATCGACGATGGCTCGGCCACGTAGTGGCAGACGTCGGCGAAGGCCAGTTTCATGGCCTCGATCTGCAGGTGCTGGGCCAGCGTGCCGTCCACCGGCAGGCTGGCGAGGTCGAACTGCTCCAGGATGCCCAGCGCCATGAGCGCGGCGATGCCCTGGCCGCTGGGCGGGATTTCGTGCACGGCATAACCCCGGTAGTTGCGCGCAATCGGCGCCACCCACTCGGCCCGGTGCGCCGCCAGATCGGCCAGTGTGAGGGCGCCGCCCTGCCGGGCCGAAAACTGCGCCAGCGCCTGGGCGATTTCGCCGGTATAGAACGCCTCGCCGTGCGTGGCACCGATGGCGCGCAGCGCACGCGCCGCCGCCGGAAAGCGGAACAGTTCACCCACGCGCGGCGCCCGCCCCCAGGGCAGAAAGCTCTGGGCGAAGCCGGGCTGTGCCTGCAGTTCGGGCGCGGCGGCGGCCCATTTGCGCTGCAGCACCACGGGCACGGCAACGCCGCGCTCGGCAATCTCGACCGCCGGGGCCAGCAGATCGGCAAAGGGCAGTCTGCCGAAACGCTCGCTCAGCGCCACCCAGGCGCTCACCGCGCCGGGCACGGTGACGGCATCGATGCCGCGCTGGGGCGGCGTGCGCATGCCCTCGCCGTATTTGCGGTGGAAATACTCCGGCGTCCACGCCCATGGCGCGCGGCCCGCGGCATTGAGCCCGTGCAGGGCGCTGCCATCCCACAGAATGCAGAACGCGTCGCTCCCCAGGCCGTTGCCCGTGGGCTCGCACACGGTCATGGCCGCCGCAGCCGCCACGGCGGCATCGACGGCATTGCCGCCCTGCCAGAGCATGCGCAGACCGGCCTGCACGGCCAGGGGGTGGGAGGTGGCGACCACGTTGCGCGCGAACAGCGGCAACCGGGCGCTGGCGTAGGGCTGCTGGTAACGGAAGGGCATGGCCCGATTATCGAAGCCCCGCCCCCCATGGAGGCTACAGGGCCGCGATGCGCTCCATGAAGCGCGCAGGCACCAAGGCCACCTTGCGGGTCTCGCGATCGGTGAACACCACCCCGAGCTTGCCGCGCGCCACCTCGCGGCCCGAGTCCTTCTCGGTCATGCGGTAGACGATGTCGAAGCCGTACTTGTTGAAGTCCGCCGGTACCATCTCCACGCGCATGGTCTCGCCGTGAAAGCCCTCGGACTTGTACTGCGCCACGATGTCGCCGACCACGATGGACAGACCCTCGACGCCTGCCTCGCGGTAGCCCAGGGCCTGAAAGAAGCGCACGCGCGCCTCGGACACCAGTGTGAGCAGCTGGGCGTTGTCGAGGTGCCCGCCCTGGTTGACGTGGCTGATGTAGATCTGGATCTCGGTGGAGAACGTGAACCGCTCGGGCAACTCGAACTGGATTCTGGGCATGGTGGGCTTTCAGTGCTTGAACATCTTGTGGTGCAGCCGCCGCAGCGACCACCACACGGTGAACCCCACCACCGGAATGGCGATGGCGGCCGAGGTTTCGGGCGAGAGCGGCCAGCCGAGCGTTTGCGCGCCCTTGGCCAGGTAGCTCGCCAGGCCGACGATGTAGTACGTGATGGCGGCTACCGACAGCCCCTCCACCGTGGACTGGAGCTTGAGCTGCAGATCCTGGCGCTGGTTCATGCTGGCCAGCAGCGCCTGGCTGCTCTGCTGCTGCTCGATCTCCACGCGCGTGCGCAGCAAGTGGCTGATGCGCGAGACGCGGCGCGAGAGCGCCTCCTGGCGCCGCGCGGCCCATTCGCAGGTGCTGCGCGCGGGCGAGAGGCGCCGGTCCATGAACTCGCGGATGGTCTGCAGCCCGGCCAGGCGCGACTCGGCGATCTCGGCGATGCGCCGGTCCACCAGCTCGAAGTAGGCCGTGCTCGCCGAAAAGCGCGAGTGCGTGGCCGCGTACTGGCTCTCCACCTGCCCCGCCAGCCGCGTGAGGCGGTCCAGCAGCACGGGCTCGTCGTCGCGGTTGGCCGAGCGGATGGCGTCCGACAGCTCCGCCAGCTCGCGCTCGGCGCTGGCCAGCACGGCGGCGGCCTCGCGCGCCACCGGCAGGCCCAGCAGCGCGGCCATGCGGTAGGTTTCGATCTCCTGCAGACGCTGCACCAGGCGGCCCAGGCGGCGCGGCGTCATGCCGCCCGTGAGCAGCACCATGCGCGATGAGCCGTCGGGGTGGATGGCGAAGTCGGTGTAGACCTCGCCATGGCCGTCGGCCACGGTGGCGGCGACCAGCGTGTCCTCGCTCAGCACATGGCGCACCAGCGAGCCCGAGCCGAACTCCCGGGTCGGCAGCGCCCACAGGTGCAGGCTGCACAGGCACTGGCCCGGCAGGCGCGCCAGCCATTCGCGCGGCACGGCGCTGGTGGCGGCCACCGGCTCGCGTTCGCCAAAGCCCTCGGTCGCGATCGGCACGGTAAAGGTCCAGGCCACGAATTCGGTGTGCAGCTCCCAGCGGATGCGCCAGGCGCCCAGGTCCACGCGCAGGTGCGTGGTGTGCCCGTCGGGCGGCGCCAGGTGGTGGTCGCGCAGCAGCGCGGCGATGTGCGCCCGGCTGGCCTCGCGCCCGGCGGCGTCGGCCCACATGACGATGTGGGTGCTGGCCACGGGGCCTTCGATGGCCTCGGGCGGGCGGGCATGGACTTCGTTGTGCAGCAGCGCCCGTTGTGGGTGCTGCGCGGGTTGGAGCGCGATGGACATGGGCGGAGGAACCTGTTGAGCGCGCTATTGTGAGGGCTGGCATGCCCCCGCACACCGGCAACCCTCTCCAAAAAAACAACGGCACCCCCAGGTGCCGTTGCAGAAGACGCGGGGAGTGCGCCGTTCAGTCCTCGACGAAGGCTTCCTCGCGCTTGTTCTTCACGGCGGGCAGCAGCACGATGATGAGCAGCAGCGCAGCGGCGGCCAGCAGACCGGCCGACAGCGGGCGGGTGACAAGCACGCTCCAGTCGCCGCGCGAGAGCAGCAGCGCACGGCGCAGGTTCTCTTCCATCATGGGGCCGAGAATGAAACCCAGCAGCAGCGGCGCGGGCTCGGTCCCCAGCTTGTGAAAGAGGTAGCCGATGAAACCGAAGGCACCCACCATCCAGATGTCAAACGTGTTGTTGTTGGTGGTGTACACACCCACGGCACAGAACAGCACGATGGAGGGGAACAGCCAGCGGTACGGCACGGTCAGCAGCTTGATCCAGATGCCGATCAGCGGCAGGTTCAGCACCACCAGCATGGCGTTGCCGATCCACATCGAGGCGATCAGGCCCCAGAACAGCTCGGGGTTGCTGGTCATCACCTGCGGGCCGGGCTGGATGTTGTGGATGGTCATGGCACCCACCATCAGGGCCATCACGGCGTTGGGCGGAATGCCCAGCGTCAGCAGCGGGATGAAGGACGTCTGCGAACCGGCGTTGTTGGCCGATTCGGGCGCGGCCACACCACGGATGTTGCCCTTGCCGAACGGCACTTCGCCGGGCTTGAGCCGGGTCTTCTTCTCGACCGTATAGGCAGCGAACGCCGCCAGCAGCGCACCACCGCCGGGCAGGATGCCCAGCGCCGAGCCCAGTGCCGTGCCACGCAGCACGGCAGGGGTCATGCGCTTGAAGTCTTCCTTGGTGGGCAGCAGCCCCTGCACTTTGGCGGTGAACACCTCGCGCTGGTCATCCGGGCGGGCCAGGTTGGCGATGATCTCGCCGTAGCCGAACACGCCCATGGCGATGGCGACGAAGCCGATGCCGTCGGTCAGCTCGGGCACGTCAAAAGAGAAACGCGCGACGCCGGAATTCACGTCGGTGCCCACCAGGCCCAGCAGCAGGCCCAGCACGATCATGCCCACGGCCTTGAGCAGCGAACCCGAGGCCAGTACCACGGCGCCGATCAGGCCCAGCACCATCAGCGAGAAGTACTCGGCCGGGCCGAACTTGAAGGCCACCTCGGTCAGCGGCGCGGCGAAGCCCGCCAGAATCAGCGTGCCCACGCAACCGGCGAAGAACGAGCCCAGACCGGCGGCGGCCAGCGCGGGGCCGGCACGGCCGTTGCGCGCCATCTGGTAGCCATCGATCACGGTCACCACCGAGGACGACTCGCCCGGCAGATTCACCAGAATGGCCGTGGTGGAGCCGCCGTACTGCGCCCCGTAGTAGATGCCGGCAAGCATGATGAGCGCCGAGAGAGGCGGCAGCGCAAAGGTGGCGGGCAGCAGCATGGCGATGGTGGCCACCGGGCCGATGCCGGGCAGCACGCCGATCAGCGTGCCCAGCAGGCAACCGACGAAGCAGTAAATGAGGTTCTGGAAGGTGAAGGCGGCACCAAAACCCAGGGCCAGGTTGTCAAACAGTTCCATGGTCTATTGCTCCTGGCTCAGCCCGCGATGAAGCTGGGCCACACGGGAAACTGCAGCTTGAGGGCCAGCACGAAGGCCCCATAGCTGCCGGCCGCGAGGATGGTGGCGAGCACGAACACCGATTTCGCGTGGAATTCGCTGCCCGCCAGACTGGCGATGAAGGTCAGCGCATAGATGGCGACAATCAGCCCCATGGCCGGAATACCCAGGGAGGGCAGGCCTGCGAGCAGAATGCCGAAGACCACGTTGGCCAGCAGAATGAAGAACAGCGGCTTCCAGGCCCACTTGCCGATCTTGTCGCCGTCCACCGTTTCGACCACGGTGGCCTTGAAGGTGATGACGGCCCCGATCAGCGCCAGCAGGATGCCCAGCATCAGCGGGAAGTAGCCCGGCCCCATGCGCGCACCGGTGCCCACGCTGTACGTGGTGGCTCCCCAGGCAAAGGCGGCACCGACCCCCATGAACATGAGGCCGGAAAAAAAGTCTTTCTGACTTTTGATTTTCACGGAATATCTCCTGACGTTGATCTCAACGGTCAGGATTGTGTGGCCGCCAGGGCCGCCTTCCGATGTGGATTCCACCTACGCAAAGACCGAGGGGCGCCGCCGCCGCGCCCCGGCTCAGCGCGGCGGCGGTGTGGCCGCCACCACCTCTTCGAGCGTGGTCACGCCCTGCGCAACGCGCAGCGCGCCCGCCATGCGCAATGGGCGCATGCCGTCCTTGACCGCCTGGCGGCGCAGCGCGTCGATGGACGGCTCCTTGGTGATGCCTTCCTTGAGCGTCTCCGAGACGGTGAGCAGTTCGTACAGTCCCATGCGCCCGCGAAAACCGGTCATGCGGCAGTCCACGCAGCCCACGGGCTTGTACGGGTGGTAGCCGCCGCTGAGCTTCCAGGGCTTGACGGCTTCTGCCAGCGCCTCCTGCGATGCCTCCGTATCGGGCTGCTTGCACAGCTTGCACAGCGTGCGCACCAGGCGCTGCGCCAGCACGCCGAGCAGCGTGGCATTGATGAGGTAGGACGGCACGCCCAGCTCCATCAGGCGCGTCACGGCCGAGGGCGCATCGTTGGTGTGCAGGGTGCTGAACACCAGGTGGCCCGTCAGCGCGGCCTGCACGGCCATCTCGGCGGTTTCCAGGTCGCGGATTTCGCCCACCATGATGATGTCCGGGTCCTGCCGCATGAGGGCGCGCACGCCCTCGGCGAAGCTGAAGTCGAGCTGCGGCTGCACCTGCGTCTGGTTGAAGCTGGGCTCGATCATTTCGATCGGGTCTTCCACCGTGCTGACGTTGACCTCTTCGGTGGCCACGCGCTTGAGCGTGGAGTACAGCGTGGTGGTCTTGCCCGAGCCCGTGGGCCCGGTCACGAGGATGATGCCGTAGGGGCGCTTGATCAGTTCCTCCCAGCGCTGCGCATCATGGGGCGAGAAGCCCAGCGCGTCGAGGTCCTTGACCGCCGTGTCGGGGTCGAAGATGCGCATGACCATCTTTTCGCCAAAGGCCGTGGGCAGCGTGGCCAGACGCATTTCCACCTCGTCGCCGCGCTGGTTCCGGGTCTTGATGCGGCCGTCCTGCGGGCGGCGCTTTTCCACCACGTCCATGCGCCCGAGCAGCTTGACGCGCGCCACCATGGCGCTCATCACACCCAGCGGCATCTGGTAGACCGGGTGCAGCACGCCGTCGATGCGGAAGCGGATCACGCCCTGTTCGCGCCGGGGTTCGAGGTGGATGTCGCTGGCGCGCTGATCGAAGGCGTACTGCCAGAGCCAGTCCACCACCTTGACCACGCCCTGGTCGTTGGCGTCGAGCTGCTTGTTCGTCTTGCCCAGCTCCACCAGCTGCTCGAAATTGCTCGACGCCGCGCTGCCCCCCGCCTTCTGCGCCGCGCGCACCGACTTGGCCAGCGCGAAAAACTCGGCCGTGTAGCGGTGGATGTCCTGCGGATTGGCCAGCACGCGGCGCACCGGCCGCCGGGCCTGGCGCTCGACCTCAGCCACCCAGTCGGTGATGAAGGGCTCGGCCGTGGCCACCACCACCTCCTTGGCCGTCACCTGCACCGGCAGCACCTTGTGGCGCTCGGCGTAGCTGGCGCTCATGGTGTCGGCCACCTTGCCCACGTCCACCTTGAGCGGATCGATGCGCAGGTAGGACAGGCCGCAGCGCTGGGCCAGGTATTCGGTGAGCATCTCGGTGTCGAGCGGCTTGCCGTCGCTGGCGCGTTCCATGGCCACGCTGGCCAGCCGCACCAGCGGGTGCTGCGAACTCTCGGCCTGCGAACAGCGTGCGATGGTGCGCTGGGCCTCTTCGGCGGCGATCACGCCGTCGCTGCGAAGCCACTCGACGATGCGGCGCCAGTCCAGCGGACCCCCATGGGCGGCGACGGGCTCCAGCTTCAGGGGTAACGCGGCATGGGCTTGGGTCATGGTGCGGTGTCCATCGTGAACGGGCTCTCAGGGGGCGAGCGGCTTGAAGCCGCGCACCCATTTGGCGGTGGGGATGCCCCAGCGCTCCTGGATGTCCGCGCAGCGCGCGGCCAGCTCGCCGCGCCTGAAGCGGCTGGGTGTGCGCTGGGCCAGCACCACGGTGTTGCCCTCGCGCGTGGGCTTGAAGGCCCAGAGCGCATCCTCGCCAAAAACGCCCGCAAGCTTCTCCACGCTCTGCGCAAAACTCGACGCACGGCCGAACAGGTTCACCGTCATGCAGCCGCCCTCGGTCAGCAGGGCGCGGCAGCCGGCATAAAACTCGGCGCTGTCGAGCACGGGGGCGGCCGCGTTGTCGTCGTACAGGTCGACGCAGAGCCCGTCCACCGTGCCCAGCCACATGGGGTTGCGGATCTCCTGCGCCGCATCGGCCAGCACCACGCGCAGCTTGGGGCCGTCGGGCGGCAGCTTGAACCAGGCGCGGCACACGGCCAGGACCTGGGGGTTCAGCTCGATGGCGGTGGCGCACATGCGCAGCTTCTTGTGGCAAAACTTGGTGATGGCGCCCGCGCCCAGGCCCAGCTGCATGGCGTGGCCCTTGCGCACGGCGTCGGGCTCCATGAACAGCAGCCAGGCCATCATGCGCTGGATGTATTCGAGCTCCAGGTGGAAGGGGTCATCAATGCGCATCGAACCCTGGATCCAGGGCGTGCCCAGGTGCAGGTGGCGCACCTCGCCATCGTCGGAGACGCTGACTTCGGGCAGTTCGGTGGTGTTGTTTTTCTTGCGGGCCATTCGGTTCTTTTCAAAGGAGTCCCTGCGCGGCCAGAGCCTCGCCCCACGCCGCGCGCTTGCGCTCGAAGCTCCACGAGGCATTCGCCGGACTGGTGGACGGCAGCCTGAGCACCGGCACGCCCAGCAACGCCGTGGCGCGCGCGTGGCGGAAGCTCTCCCCACCATTGTGGACGATGGCCGCCAGCTGCGGACAGAGCGTACGCAGACGGGAGAAATCGTTCACCTCGGCGTTGCGAATGCGGGTGTCCAGACTGCCCTCGCGCTCGCAGGCGGCGTACACATCCCACAGGCCCAGGCCGCGTGCCAGCAGCCAGGCACAGCGCCCGGCATAGTCCTGCGGCCCGGGCAGGGGGTACTGCGGCCACAGCGCCTGCAGGATGCGCCAGAAATGGTTCTGCGGGTGTGCATAGTACTGCCGTGCGCGCAGCGAGGCCGCGCCCGGAAAGCTGCCCAGCACGAGCACCACGGTGCACCCGGACACCACGGGCGGCAGCCCCGCCAGGCGGGGCGCCGGGCATCGGTCAGACGCTTGCGCCATGCTCATGCCCACCACCCCAGCGCCACTGCGGTGATGAGGGCGATCGCCACGGCATTGAGCCACAGGCCGCAGCGCATCATGGTGTTCTGCGGCACCTCGCCCGTGGCAAAGACGATGGCGTTGGGCGGCGTCGCCACCGGCAGCATGAAGGCACAGGACGCCGCCATGGCAATCGCCACTGCCACGGGCACCGGCGGCAGGCCCATGGCGGTGGCCACCGGCAAAAACACCGGCAGCAGCAGCGCCGCACTGGCGGTGTTGCTGACCAGTTCGGTCAGCAACACCACGAAAGCCACCATGCCCAGCAGCAACACGGCCGGCGAAGCCTCCCGCGCCCCATCGAGCAGGGCCTGCGCCAGGAAGTGGCTGCTGCCCGTCACCGACATCACCTCGCTCAGCGCCAGGCCTCCGCCAAACAGCAGCAGCACGCCCCATTGGGTGTGCTGCTCGATGTCCTTCCAGCGCAGGACTCCGGTGACCGTCAGCGCGGCAATGGCCGCCAGCGCCACCAGCGTGTCCATGTCCGCCGCCACACCCAGGGCCCGGGCCAGCGGTGTGCTCCCGACCCAGCCCGCAACCGTGCACAGAAAAATCACCACGGTGGCCACCTTGGCCCGTGACCACTCCATGGGCAGCACGGGCGGCTGCATGCGCCCACCCAGGCGCGGACGCAGCAACAGCCAGAGCAGCAGCACCATGGCGGGCCACAGCAGCAGCACCATGGGAAGGCCGTAGCGCAGCCACTGCGCGAAACCGATGCCCAGTTGCGCGGCGGCGATGGCATTGGGCGGGCTGCCCACCAGGGTGCCCATGCCGCCGATCCCCGCGCTGTAGGCCAGCACGAGCAGCACGAAGGTCTTTTCGCGGGCGCCCACCCCATGTGCCGGGTCCCCGGATTGCAGCAGCCCCAGCGCCAGGGGCACCATCATGGCGGCCGTCGCCGTATTGCTCATCCACATGGACAGCAGCGCCGCCAGCCCCCCCAGCAGCAGCACCGCCACCATGCGGTGCCCCCGCGCCAGCCGCACAACGGCCAGCGCCAGCGCCCGGTCCAGCCCCTGGCTGGCCAGGGCGGCGCCCAGCGCGAACCCCCCGAGAAAAAGAAAAATGACCGGGTGCGCGAAAGGCGCCAGCGCCTGGCGCACCGGCAACAGCCCGGCCAGCACGGCCGCCAGCGGCACCACCAGCGCTGTCACCGGCAGCGGCAAGGCCTGCGTCACCCACAGGCTGCCAATGAGCACAAACAGGGCCAGCCCCCACCGCAGCTCATGCGGACCGGGCACCAGGACCGCCACCAGGGCCGCGGCGCCCAGGCACGGCGCCAGGCGCCAGGCGGCCGTCATGCACGCCCCCTACGGGCCCGCACGCCGGGCGCGGCGGCGCCCATGCCCGGCCGCCCGGCGCGGGCGCGCTCAAGGGCGCGCGTGGACATCGGCTCCTTCACCGTTGCGGCGCCTGCGCCTGCGCCGCGACCAGACCACCTTGGCAACCCAGATCCAGGTCACCAGCAGATACGTCAGCAGCCCCACCGCCGTGGCCACGATGGCCAGGCCCAGCAGCAGCGGCTTGCCCACGCCCCGGACGCGCTGCACGGTGCTGGCCCACCAGCTCTGTTCCGGGTTCCCGGCGGCTGCTTCCTGCAGGTCGGGCGGGAGTTCTCCCTCGCGCACCGGCTCCCCCAGGATGGCCGAACCCAGGCGCCACGCGGCGTAGTACACCGGGCCAAACGTCACCGGGTTGGTCACCAGCGTGCTGGCCACCGCGGCCGGAACATTGGCGCGCAGGGCCACGGCGGCCCCTGCGGCCATGGGAATCTGCGCCAGCGGGATCAGCAGCCCGAAGAACACGCCCAGCGCCATGCCCAGGGCAATGCCGCGCCGGCTCATGTGCCACAGACGCGGGTGGTGCAACGCAGGCCCCAGCCAGCGCAGCCAGCGGTTGCCACGCAAGGCGTCGGGGGTGGGCATCAGTTGGAGCAATCGCTTTTTCATGGGGCGTCAAAGTTGGCGTGCAGCATGCTCTGGCAGTCATCCTGCATTGCCGATGCTATCGGTTTCACCATGCCCCATGGCCAACTTCCCCATGGCATTGCAGGGGCATCAGCCTGGGTTCATTCCATCCACCGGTTCAACCGGGGCAATGCGGTCCGGGCGTTGGCCCGGGTCTGCGCTGCCAGCGCCTCCAGCGGCAGGCCGCGCAGACCGGCCAGCACTTGGGCGATGCGCGGCAGCTCGGCCGGCGTGTTGCGCCCCTGCGGCTGGCCGGCGGCGCGCTCGGCAGCGGTGCGGTAGATCCAGTGTGGCGGCATGTCGGGCGCGTCGGTTTCCAGCACCAGGGCCTCGATGGGCAGTTCCGTGGCCAGGCGGCGCAACTGCAGTGCGCGCTCATAGGTCAGCGCGCCGCCAAAGCCCAGCTTGAAGCCCAGCGCGATGAAGGCCTGCGCCTGCTGCAGGCTGCCGTTAAACGCATGCGCGATACCGCCTTGCACCGGCAATTCGCGCAGGCCCTTGAGCAGCGCGTCGGCCGAGCGGCGCACATGCAGGATCACGGGCAGGTCGAAGCGCCGCGCCAGCTGCAGTTGCTGGCGGTAGAAGCGCGTCTGCCGCTCGGCGTCGAGCCCGGGCACGAAGAAGTCCAAGCCGATTTCGCCGATGGCGACGAGGTGGGGGTCGTTGCGGTGCTGCTCCAGGAGTTGCGCCAGGTGCTCCACATCGTCGTCCGCCGCCTGCGGGGTGTAGAGGGGATGGATGCCCAGGGCGTAGCTGTCGCCATGGCGGTGGGCAAGCTGGCGCACGGCGTCGGCATGGGCCACCTGGACCGCCGGGATCACGAGGTGCTGCACGCCGGCGGCGCGGGCCTGGGTGCGCACGGCGTTCACGTCCGGGGCGAACTCCGGGGCGTCGAGGTGGCAGTGGGTGTCGATCCAGGTGGGGGGCATGGGGGGATGATCCCACAGGGCGGTTTTTGGTGGCGGTGTGTTTTGCTGCGGGCGGAGGCCGGGGTGTGCGCCCGGCGGCGCAGTAACTTTCTTTCGCTTCGCCGAAAGAAAGTCACCAAAGAAAGGGCGACCCTGCTGTCTGCGTCCCTCCGCTTCGCTGCGGGCAACCTGTGGTGCTCGGTCACGGGGTGCGCCGTGGAACTCGCTTTGCGCTTGCAGCGCGCCGCTCGGACAACCACGGCGAGCCAGTTCACGAAGCGGGTGTGTCCTGCGGCACACCCGCCACCCCGCGCCCTGCGCTCCTCGGCGCATGCAGAAGGGGTGGGGCAGCCCAACAGCCATACGGGCCAGCGCTGCGCGCGGCCCCGCGTTCGCGGCGCGCAGCGATGGCCCGTGCGGACTTCAACCCCTTTCTGGCTGCGCCTGCAGCGGGGTGTTTGCGGGGTGGCATGCGCGTCGGAGCGCGCATGCTTCGTCCACTGACTCGCCGCGTTTGTCCGAACGGAGCTGCGCAGCAGCGCAGTGAGTTATGCGGCGCACCCCGCAAGCGCCCCGCTG
>JANJVX010000035.1 GCA_024709845.1 Burkholderiaceae bacterium
AGACAAAGCTGTGCGTGGTGCTGGCCGGGTGGCAGGCCAGGCTGTCCACATCGCCCAGGGACACGGCCTGGGTGAACAGGCGCAGGCGGTTGAGTACGGCTGCGGCGGCCGCGCGCTCGCCCTGGGCCAGCTCAAAGCTCACCATGCCGCCAAACCCGCCCTGCAACTGGCGCTGCGCCAGTGCGTGCTGGGGGTGGCCTGGCAGGCCGGGGTAGTGCACGGCGCGCACGGCGGGGTGCGTGGCCAGATAGTGCGCCACGGCAGCCGCCCCCTCGCAGTGGGCGGCCATGCGCAGCGGCAGGGTCTTGATGTCGCGCAGAAACAGGAAGGCCTCTTGCGGCGCAAGGTTGCCGCCCACATGGCCCAGGCCGGTTTTGCGCACGGTGCCCACCAGGGCCTCTGATCCAGCCACCAGGCCGCCCGTGGCGTCGCCATGGCCGCCGAGGTACTTGGTCATGGAATGCAGCACGAGGTCGATGCCCAGCTCCAGCGGGCGCACCAGGCAGGGGGTGCAGAAGGTGTTGTCGGCCACGGTGATGGCGCCATGGGCGCGCGCCACGGCGGCCACCTGGGCCAGGTCGTGCAGGCGCAGCGTGGGGTTGGTGAGCGTCTCCACCCAGACCATGCGGGTGGCCGGCGTCAGGCAGGCTTGCAGGCCGCGCGTGGTGGCGTCCACCACCGTGATGCCCCAGCGCTCGCCCAGGGAGCGCAGCAGGCCTTCGGTGCCGCCATACAGCGGGCCCAGAAACACCAGTTCATCCCCCGGGCTCAAAAGCCCCAGTAGCACCGACGACGATGCGGCCGTGCCGCTGGCAAACGCCACGGCTGCTGCGGCCCCTTCCAGGTCGGCCATCTTGGCCTCCAGCGCGGCCACGGTGGGGTTGGCGAAGCGGCTGTAGCGGTAGCCGGGGGCCTCACCCGCAAAGATGGCGGCGCCCCGCTCCAGCGTGCCGTAGCCAAAGGCCGTGGTCTGGCTGATGGGCGTGGCAATGGCGCCGGTGGTGGGGTCGGGGTGCTGGCCGGCATGGACAGCACGGGTGCGCAGGTGGGTCATGGTGCAAAGGGGGATGGGTTGCGGTGCCCCGGCGCATATGGACCACACGGCACACGGGCCACCATTGTGCTCCCGTCTTCATAGCTGTCAGCGCAGACTCCATAAGCGCGAAAGGGTGTTTTTCCTCTTCTTTTTCAGCCTCAGGAAACACCAAGGGTTCAGCCGGGCTTTGGCTGCGTATTGCCGAGATCAATCCGCATCTCAGGCCACGGCAGGCATCGGAAGCGCCCCCAAGTGCTTCCAGCCATCAAAAAAACGCCCCGCGCAAACCTTGCCGGCCTGCGCGGGGCGTTGTTCAGAGCGTCGTCAGCGCTTACAGCACTTCAAAAATGCCCGCAGCGCCCATGCCGCCGCCGATGCACATGGTCACGCAGACGCGCTTGGCGCCACGGCGCTTGCCTTCGATGAGGGCGTGGCCGGTGAGACGCTGGCCGCTCATGCCGAAGGGGTGGCCCACGGCGATGGCACCGCCGTTGACGTTGAGCTTGTCGGCAGGGATGCCCAGCTTGTCGCGGCAGTAGAGCACCTGCACGGCGAAGGCTTCGTTCAGCTCCCACAGGTCGATGTCGTTCATCGTGAGGCCCAGGCGCTTGAGCACCTTGGGGATGGCGAACACCGGGCCGATGCCCATTTCGTCGGGTTCGCAGCCGGCCACGGCAAAGCCCAGGAAGCGGCCCAGGGGCTTGAGGCCCTTCTTGGCGGCCAGGTCTTCGTGCATGACGACCACGGCGCCAGCACCGTCGGACAGCTGGCTGGCATTGCCGGCCGACACCAGGCCGCCGGGCAGCGCCGAGCGCAGGCCCTTGATGCCGTCATAGGTGGTGCCAGCGCGGATGCCTTCGTCCACGCTCACGGTGACCTGCTTGGTGGTCAGGCCCATGACCTTGTCGGCCACGCCCATGGTCACGGTGATGGGGGCGATTTCATCGGTGAACAGGCCCTTTTCCAGCGCGGCACTGGCTTTTTGCTGGCTGGCGGCGCCGTATTCGTCCATGGCTTCGCGGCTGATGTTGTAGCGCTTGGCGACCTGCTCGGCCGTCTGCAGCATGGGCCAGTACACCTCGGGCTTGTTCTTCATCAGCCAGGTTTCCTGCAGCATGTGGTGGTTCATCTCCTGCGCGGTGCAGGAGATGGTTTCCAGGCCACCGGCCACGTAGATGTCGCCTTCATTGGCAATGATGCGCTGCGCGGCCGTGGCAATGGTCTGCAGGCCGGACGAGCAGAAGCGGTTGATGGTCATGCCCGACACGGTGATGGGGCAACCGGCACGCAGGGCGGCCTGGCGGGCGATGTTGGCGCCGCTGGCACCCTCGGGGGTGCCGCAGCCCATGATGACGTCGTCCACCTCACCGGCTTCAATGCCGGCGCGCTGGATGGCGTGCTGAATCACGTGGCCGCCCAGGGTGGCGCCGTGGGTCATGTTGAAGGCACCCTTCCAGCTCTTGGTCAGGGGGGTGCGTGCGGTCGATACGATTACTGCGGAAGTCATGTGGTTTCCTTGTTCGGTGGTGTGGCTGCGCGCTTAGTTGAAGGTTTTACCTTCAGCGGCCAGCTTGGCCAGCAGCGGGGCGGGCTTCCAGAACGCAGCGTCGTCCAGCGGGTTCTTGGCAAAGCGGTTCATGGCCTGCACCACGTTGAACAGACCGACTTCGTTGGCGTAGTTCAGCGGGCCGCCACGGTACACCGGGAAGCCGTAGCCGAAGATGTAGACCACGTCGATGTCGCTGGCCTTGTTGGCAATGCCTTCTTCGAGGATGTAGGCGGCTTCGTTGACCAGGGCGAACACCAGGCGCTGCACGATTTCTTCGTCCGAAATCTTGCGGGGCGTGATGCCGAGCGAGGCTCGGTGGTCCTCGATCATCTTGACCACTTCGGCGTTCGGGATGGCGTCGCGCTTGCCGGGCACGTAGTCGTACCAGCCCGCACCGGTCTTCTGGCCGAAACGGCCCTTCTCGCACAGCAGGTCAGCGGTCTTGCTGTACTTC
>JANJVX010000038.1 GCA_024709845.1 Burkholderiaceae bacterium
GACTACGCCGTCGTCTGGGCGCCGCCCCAGCAGTTCATGGACGAGCAGCAGGGCATCCGCGCGCTGTTCAACATCGGCGCGGGCGTCGATGCGTTGCTGCAGCGCCGCCTGCCGCCGGGCGCCCTGGTGGTGCGGCTTGACGATGCGGGCATGGCCGTGCAGATGGCCGAATACGTGTGCCACGCCGTCATCCGCCACTTCCGTGAATTTGACCAGTACGAGGCCAGCATGCGCGCGGGCCAGTGGGCCTACCGCAAGCCGCGCCTGCGCCAGGACCTTCCCGTGGGCGTGATGGGCCTGGGCGTGCTCGGCGAGCGCGTGGCGAAGGCGCTGGTGCAGTTCGATTTTCCGGTGAATGGCTGGAGCCGCTCGCCCAAGGCCATCGACGGCATCCGCGCCTTCAGCGGCCAGGAGGGTTTCAGCGACTTCCTGGCCGCCAGCCGCGTGCTGGTGAACCTGCTGCCGCTCACGCCTGAAACGCACAACGTGCTGAACCGCGACACCCTCTCGCGCCTGCAGCCGGGCGGCTACCTCATCAACGTCGCGCGCGGCGCGCACCTGGTCGAAGACGACCTGCTGGCGCTGCTCGACAGCGGCCACCTCGCAGGCGCCCAGCTTGACGTGTTCCGCACCGAGCCGCTGCCCGCCGGCCACCCGTTCTGGAACCACCCGCGCATCACCGCCACGCCGCACACCTCGGCGCGCACGCTGCGCGACGAAAGCATCGCCCAGATCGCGGGCAAGATTGGCGCGCTGCAGCGCGGCGAGGCCATTGCCGGTGTCGTGGACCCCGGGCGCGGCTATTGACAGCACTTCATCACCAAGGACTTCCCCCATGAGCATTCCCTCCCGCGTCCAGATCATCGACGTCGGCCCGCGCGACGGCCTGCAGAACGAAAAGACCCCCGTGCCCGCCGAGGTCAAGGTGGCCCTGGTGCACCGCCTGCAGGATGCCGGCCTGCAGGAGATCGAGGTCACCAGCTTCGTCAGCCCCAAGTGGGTTCCGCAGATGGCCGACAACGCCGAGGTGATGGCCGGGCTGGAGCGCAAGCCCGGCGTGCGCTACTCCGTGCTCACGCCCAACCTGCAGGGCTATGAGGCGGCCGTGAAAACGCAACCCGACGAGATCGTGGTGTTCGGCTCGGCCAGCGAGGCCTTCAGCCGCAAGAACATCAACTGCTCTATTGCCGAAAGCATCGAGCGCTTCGCACCCGTGGTCGAGGCCGCGCTGGCGGCGGGCATCCGCGTGCGCGGCGCCATGAGCTGCACCGTGGGCTGCCCCTACGAGGGTGAAATCGCGCCCGAGCGCGTGGCCTACCTGGCCGGCTTGCTCAAGGGCATCGGCGTGCAGCGCGTGGACGTGGCCGACACCATCGGCGTGGGCACGCCACGCAAGGTGCAGCGCGCCATCGACGCGACGCTGGAGCACTATGGCATCGACGCGGTCTCGGGCCATTTCCACGACACCTACGGCCAGGCGCTGTCGAACACGCTGGCCGCGCTGGAGCTGGGTGTGTGGAACTTTCAGGCCTCCGTCTCGGGCCTGGGTGGCTGTCCCTACGCCAAGGGCGCCATGGGCAATGTGGCCACCGAGGATCTGGTGTTCATGCTCCAGGGCATGGGCATCGAGACCGGCATCGACCTCGACAAGCTCGTCGACGCGGGCGCCTACATCAGCGACTTCCTGGGCCGCAAACCCAACTCGCGCGTCGCCGTGGCGGTGCTCAACAAGCGCGGCAACTGAGGCTAGGCGGTTCAGGCCGCCGTGGAGAAGGCGTGGCCGCTGCGGGCCTGCTTGGCCTGGTACATGGCGCGGTCGGCGCTGCGCATCAGCTCGGTCAGCGTGTGGCCGTCGCGCGGGCTGCAGGCGATGCCGGTGCTGGCGCCCACGGTGAGCGCCTGGCCCTGGAAGTCCACCGGCTGGCGCACCGCGGCGTCCAGGCGACGGGCCAGCGCGGCCAGCTGGTCGCCGGGCAGCGGGGCCGCGAGCAGGACCACGAACTCGTCGCCGCCGAGCCGCGCCACGATGTCGCCTGTGCGGATCTGGGCCTGCAGGCGCGCTGCCACGGTGCACAGCACCGCGTCGCCCGCGTCGTGCCCGTGGGCGTCGTTGATCGGCTTGAAATGGTCCAGGTCGAGCAGCATCAGCGCGTGTGGCGCGCCGTCGGCCAGTATCCGTGCGGCGCCCTGGGCCAGGCCCGAGCGGTTGGCCAGCCCGGTCAGCGGGTCGGTGGCGGCGGCCTCGGCCAGGTGTGCGGCGTGCAGGCGCAGCGCGGTCTGCGAGGCGCGCATGCCACTGATGCGGCGGCTCAGCGCGACGGCGAATACCGCCATTTCTGCCGCCACGCCGATCTGCAGCCCGTTGGCCAGCAGGAAGGGCGCATCGATCAGCTTCCAGTTGACCAGCACGACGCCCAGCACCGACAGGAACAGCATGGCCTGGCCGCCCAGGTACCAGCGCGCGGGCCGGAAGCCGCGCCGCATGATGGCGATGGCCGCCACGGCGGCGAGCAGTGCGCCCACGCTGGTGACGGCCTCATTCAGGGCCTGGGCCGTGGCGAAGCGCCCCGCCAGCCCCAGCAGGGCCGTGCATGCCGCCAGCATGCCCACGCCGCGCAGCAGCCAGTCCAGCAGCGGCACCTGGCGCGTGTCCAGAAAGCTGCGGGCAAACAGCGCGCCGAAAAGCAGCCACAGGCCGGGCAGCACGACGTTGCCCCGTTCCTGCCACCAGGGCCACTGGCCCCACAGGTAGTGGGCCGCATGGCCGTTGAAGCTGGCCAGCGTCAGCAGTGCGAAGGCGCACTGGCCGATGTAGTAGCCGTAGGTGGCGTCGCGGAAGATGCCCGCCAGCGCGAGGTTGTAGACCAGCAGGGTCAGCAGGATGCCGTAGCAGATGCCGTCGAACAGCCGCTTGTGCTGGCGCCACTGCAGGTATTCGGCGGTCTCCCAGACCGACAGGCCAAGGACGGGGGCCGCGTCGCCGTAGAGCCGGGCATAGACGGTGTAGGTACCCGGTGCGGGCAACTGCAGGCGCATGAGGTAGCGCTCGCTGCCCAGCGGCCGGGTGGCGAAGGGTTGTGACAGGCCGGTGTGCACCGGTGCGGCCAGTGCATGGCCCGCCGCGTCGAACGGACCGAAGAAGCGCACGTCCTTGATCGCCGTGGTCTGGGTTGCCAGCACCCAGTCGCCGTTTTCGGCGCGCTGCTCCAGCACCACCTTGAGCCAGTAGGGCGGCGCACCGCCGCCGGGGTGTGGCGCGGGGGGCGCGGACCCGAAACGTCCCGCCAGGGCCGGGTCGCGCACCTCGTCCAGTGTCAGCGTGCCGCTGGCGTCCGCGAGCCACAGCAGCCGGCCGGTTTCATGGAGTTGCAGCCCTTGCCGGTGCTCGTCCAGGACGACCGGCGTGGCCTGGACCCAGAACGGGTGAATGGCAAGCAGCAGTAAAAGGCAGGCGCGGAGCAGCTTCATGGACAATGGAGGGCGACATTCACACTTTAACCGTGTGTGCACTGAGTTTTCCGGGGCGGCCCCTCTTTTCAGGGCGCCTGGTGCCTGGTTCGCACACCGGCCTGCACCGTTTGCCATGAACAACCTGCCTGAAAGCACCCAACGCGTGGCCGCCGAGCTGCTGCGCCTGAGCCACCCGCATGCGCCGCGCATGCTCGACGACGCCGCGCGCACCGCGCAGCAGGCGGCCGACCAGCTCGGTGTGCAGCTCGGCCAGATCGCCAAGAGCATCATCTTCCGCCGCAAGGAGGACGACACGGCGGTGCTCGTCATCACCTCGGGTGACCGGCGCGTGGACGAGAAGAAGGTCGCCGCCCTGGTGGGCAAGATCGGCCGCGCGGACGCGGAATTCGTCAAGCAGCGCACGGGATTTTCCATTGGCGGCGTCTCGCCCGTGGCGCACGCCACGCCCCCGGTCACGCTGATCGACCGCGACCTGCTGCGCTTTGACGTGGTGTGGGCTGCTGCGGGGCACCCGCACAGCGTGTTCCCGCTGCAGCCGGGCGACCTGCAGCGCCTGACCGGCGCGCCGGTGGCCGACGTGATTCAGGAGGTGCCATGAGTGCTACTGAATCAATAGCTGCTCGCGCCCGTCTGTTGGCCGACGCGGGCTATTTTGACCAAAATTCTGATGAGGTGATTCCCTCGCCCTGCATCTCGGTCTGCCGCATGAGCGAGGACCGCAGCCACTGCGAGGGGTGCTTCCGCACCATCCCCGAGATCCGTGCCTGGGCGCAGGCCGACAGCGCCGGGCGCCTGGCCATCTGGGCGGCTCTTGCGCAGCGCGCGGGCTTCGATCTCCCGCCCGGCGCATCACCGCAGCCCTTCGCCAAGGAGCACGCATGAAGCACATCATCTTCCATCTCGATTTTGTTTCTCCCTACGCCTGGCTGGCCTTCGAGCGCCTGCCCGAGGTGCTGGAGGGCCTGAGCCACAGCGTGGAATACCGGCCGGTGCTGCTGGGCGCGCTGCTGCAGCAGCATGGCAACCCGGGGCCCGCGGGCATCGCTCCCAAGCGGGACTGGACCTACCGCCATGCCGTGTGGCTGGGCCATTCACTGGGCGTGCCGCTGGCCATGCCGGCGCGCCACCCGTTCAACCCGTTGCCTTTGCTGCGCCTGGCCCTGGCCTGCAGCGCGGACGGCAGCATCAACCGCTTCGTCGCCGGCACCGTGTTCCGCCATGTCTGGCAGGGCGGGCACGATGCGCTGGATGCGCAGCGCCTCACGGACCTGGCGGCCGAGCTGGAACCCCAGCGCAAGCCGGGCGATGACGATGGCGCACGCGCCAAGGCACTGCTGCGCGCCAACACCGAGGCCGCCGCCGCGCGCGGCGTGTTCGGCGTTCCGGCCTTCGAGGCCGATGGCAGGCTGTTCTGGGGCTGCGACAGCCTGCCCATGCTGCGCGCCTGCCTGGAGGGCGACGCCTGGTTCGACGGCCCGGACTGGGAGGCCGCGCCGCGCGTGCCCTCGGGGTTGCCGCCCGGGAGCTGATCGCACCGCGCCGGAGCGGCGGGCTGCAAGTTTCGGTTGGTTTGGTGTCAGAACGGGGTCAGGAGGGGCTTGAAGAATGGCTGCAGGCTGCCGTCAGTGCGGCCGGTACAACCCCTGGAGACCAACCCCACCATGGCCGCCCCTGCCCCTCCCGGGCCGATGACGCCCGAGGAGACCCGGGTCATTCTTGCCTCGTCGCTGGGCACCGTGTTCGAGTGGTACGACTTCTACCTCTACGGTGCGCTGGCCGCCATCATCGCCCGGCAGTTCTTCAGCGCGCTCGACCCGGGCTCGGCCTTTCTGTTCGCGCTGCTGGCGTTCGCGGCGGGCTTCATCGTGCGGCCTTTCGGTGCCCTGCTGTTTGGCCGCCTGGGCGACATGATCGGGCGCAAATACACCTTTCTGATCACCATGGTGGTGATGGGCCTGGCCACCTTTGCCGTGGGCCTGCTGCCCACCTACGCCAGCATCGGCGTGGCCGCGCCGGTGGTGCTGATCGGGCTGCGCCTACTGCAGGGCCTGGCGCTGGGGGGCGAGTACGGCGGCGCGGCCGTGTATGTGGCCGAGCATGCGCCGCACGGCCGCCGGGGCGCCTATACGGCCTGGATCCAGACCACGGCCACGCTGGGTCTGCTCATGGCCCTGCTGGTGGTCATGGGCACCCGTGTCCTGCTGGGGGAGGAGGACTTCATCGACTGGGGCTGGCGCATCCCCTTCCTGGTGTCCATCGTGCTGCTGGGCATTTCCGTGTGGATCCGGCTCGCGCTGTCGGAAACCCCGGCGTTCCAGCGCATGAAGGCCCGGGGGCGCACATCGCCGGCGCCGGTGGCCGAGTCATTCGGGCAGTGGCGGAACCTCAAGGTGGCCATCCTGGCGCTGCTGGGCCTGACGGCCGGGCAGGCCGTGGTGTGGTACACGGGCCAGTTTTACGCGCTGTTCTTTCTCACGCAGCAGCTCAAGGTCGATGCCACCCTGGCGCAGCTGATGCTGGCGGCGGCCCTGCTCATCGGCACGCCGTTCTTCATCGTGTTTGGCGCCCTGTCGGACCGGGTGGGGCGCAAGCCCGTCATCCTGCTGGGCTGCGCGCTGGCGGCGCTCACCTACCACCATGCCTTCCAGGCCCTGACGGAGGCGGCCAACCCGGCACTGGCGGCGGCGCAGGCGCGCAACCTGGTGGTGGTGGTCGCCGACCCCGCCGGGTGCTCGTTTCAGTTCAACCCCACGGGCACCGCCCGCTTCACCAGCCCCTGCGACACGGCCAAGCAGGTGCTGGCAGCCCATTCGGTGAGCTACGCCAGCGAAGCGCCGCCGGAAGGCGGTCCGGCCCTGGTGCGCATCGGCGGCAGCGAGATCGCCGTGCCGTCCGCCCAGGGGCTGACGGCGGGCGAAGCCCGCAGGCAGGACGCCGCCTTCCGCCTGGCGGTGGCACAGGCCCTGCAGGACAGCGGCTACCCCGAGCAGGCCGACCGGCAGGCCATACGCGTGCCGCTGGTGGTGGGCATCCTGCTGTACCTGATGATTCTGGTGACCATGGTGTACGGCCCCATCGCCGCCGCACTGGCCGAGATGTTTCCCACGCGCATCCGCTACACCTCGATGAGCCTGCCCTACCACATCGGCAACGGCTGGTTTGGCGGCTTGCTGCCGCCCATGGCGTTCGCCATCGTGGCGCAGACGGGCAACATGTACAGCGGCCTGTGGTACCCCATTGCGATTGCCGGGTTCACGGCCATCGTTGGCGCGCTGCTGCTGCGCGAGACGCGCGACGTGGATCTCTATGCCCGGGACTAGCTCCCCGGGGCAACCGGTCAGCGCTTGAAGCGCCCGTCGCTGCCGATGATGGACAGGTCGGCGAAGTCCAGCCCGGTGTGGTCGGTGGCGCTGTAGCTCAGCTCCAGGCCGCCCAGGTCCAGCTTCTTCAGGCTCTCCAGAGCCGCGTGCAGGCGGGCGCGGTCGGGCTTGGGGCCGGCGCGGCGCAGTGCCTCGACCAGCACCTTGGCGCTGACGAAACCTTCCACCATGGCGGGCGTCAGGTCGCTGGTGCCCTGGGCCCTGGCGATCTCCATGGCCTCCTTGATGACGGGGGTGTTCACCGAGCGCTCGGACGGATACACCTGCGTCACCACCACGCCGCGCGCATGCTCGCCCAGTGCCTTCACAAAGCCCCCCGAGGCGTTGTTCGACAGCGTCACGATCTGCCCGCCCACGCCCGCCGCGCGCAGCGCCTTGATGCCCTCCACCACCGCCGCGCCCGTGCCGATGATGACCACGGCCTGGGGCTCGGCCTGGGCCGCGCGCGGCGCGATGGCGCTGAAATCGGGTTTGGCGCGGTCGAATTTCTCGATGAACAGCGCTGCGATGCCATTGGCCTTGAAGCCCGACTGCGCCCCCGCCAGGCCGTCGGCGCCAAAGGTGTCGTCCACATGCACCACGCCGATGCGCTGCACGCCCAGCGTGTGCAGGTGGCTGATGGCTTTCTCCACTTCGCGCTGGTAGGTCGCACGCACGTTGAAGACGTACTTGTGCACCGGTTCGTGCAGCACCATGGCGCCAGTGGATGGTCCCACCAGCGGCACGCCGTGCTGTTCCAGCAAAGACATGATGCCCTGGGTGTGGGGAGTGCCCCGGGTCATGAACAGGCCGATGACGCCCTTCTGCTCGATCAGCGTGCGCGTGTTCTCCAGGGTCAGTTTGGGGTCGAACTTGTCGTCGAGCGACACCACCTCGATTTTCTGGCCGCCCACGCCGCCCTTGGCATTGACGTGGTCGATATACAGCGCCGCGCCTCCCATTGATTCCTTCACGGTGGCTGCCGCCGAGCCGGTGATGCCCACCGTCTGCCCGATCAGAATCTGGGCCTGGGCGCCCCCCCAGGCCAGCAGGGCCAGGGCGGCGGCGGCAAGCGAACGGGCTGGAATGAGCGTTGGCATGGAAAAAACCTCCAGATGAAAACGTGAAGTGTAGGCCGGATTGCACCGCGGAGTCCGTAAAACTACGTATGCGCGGCTCGGCCGCCCATGGGGTCAATGGAGCGCATCCGGGCCGCAGGGGCGGGCAGTTCCTAGAATGTTCCGCCTTACTGCCGAAAGACACAGCATGACCCAGGGACAGATCCGCATCCGCGGCGCGCGCCAGCACAACCTCCAGAACCTGGACCTGGACCTTCGCACCGGCGAGCTGACGGTGGTGACCGGCCCCAGCGGCTCGGGCAAATCCAGCCTGGTGTTCGACACGCTGTATGCCGAGGGCCAGCGCCGCTATGTCGAGACCTTCAGCGCCTACGCGCGCCAGTTCCTCGACCGCATGGACAAGCCCGCCGTGGACAAGGTGGAGGGCGTGCCCCCGGCCATCGCCATCGACCAGACCAACCCCGTTCGCTCCAGCCGCTCCACCGTGGGCACGATGACGGAGCTGAACGACCACCTCAAGCTCCTGTT
>JANJVX010000096.1 GCA_024709845.1 Burkholderiaceae bacterium
AACTGGTTGAGCAGGTAGTGCAGGCAGACCCGGGCGGATTCGCGCTCGTTGTGCGGTGCACGCTCGTAGTTCCATGCGGCCCAGGCGGCGCGGCGCGTGGGCAGCACCGAGGTGTCGGTGTGCAGCACGGCGCGGTTGGCCTGGTAGCGGATGGCACCCAGCACGGCGCGCTCATTCTGCGTGGGCGCGGCCAGCAGCGCCAGTGCCTGGTCGGAGTGCGTGGCCAGCACCAGGCGGTCGAAATGCTCGGTGTGGCCGTCGGTCACCACGCGCACACCGGCGGCATCGCGTTCGATGCGGCGCACGGGGGTGTTCAGGCGCTTGTCGTCCACCCCGGCAACGATCTTGTCCACATAGTGGCGGGCGCCGCCGGTCACCGTCCACCACTGCGGGCGGTTGCTCACCTGCAGCAGGCCGTGGTTGTGGCAGAAGCGCACCATGGTGGCCACCGGGAACTGCAGCATCTGGTCGGTGGGGCAGCTCCAGATGCAGCCCAGCATGGGCAGCAGGTACCAGTCGCGGAAGGCCTCGCCAAAGCGGTGCTGGCGCAGGAAGTCACCCAGGGGCTGCATCAGGGTGACGTCCTGGTGGTCATGGGCCAGGCGGGTGGCCAGGGCGTTGAAGCGCAGCAGGTCGGCCAGCATGCCCAGAAAGCGCGGGCTGGCCAGGTTGCCCGGCTGGGCGAACACCGTGGCCAGGCTGGTGCCGCTCCACTCCAGCGGGCTGCCGCGCCGTGCGCCCGGCACCTGGACCGAGAACGACATGTCGGATTTGGAGGTCTCCACGCCCAGTTCGGCCAGCAGGCGGATGAGCTGCGGGTAGGTGCGCTCGTTGAAGACCAGAAAACCCGTGTCCACGCCCTGGGTCACCGGGCCCTGGGGCGTGGGCAGGGTGACGTCCACGGTGTGCGTGTGGCCGCCGAAATAGGGGCCGGCTTCGTAGAGGGTGATGTGGGCGTGACCGTGCAGCGCGTGCGCGGCTGCCAGGCCGGAGATGCCCGAGCCGACGATGGCGACCTTCATGGGCGCCCCCCGTCGGCCGGGGCCGGGAAGAAAATGGTTGCGAAGCGTCCCGAAACGAAGAAGAGAGGGAGGGAGGAGAAGCGCCTCAGGACGTCAATCGGCACTTTGAGGGCCGAAAGGCTTCGCAACACGAAAACGGGCGGGTGCGCATTGCACCCTTGTGCCACATAGAGTGGGGTGCAAAACAGAAAGTTCCAGCCCCCGGTTTGCAAATTTTTGTGAAGACGGTGTGCATTCATGGCCGGGCCCCCGGAGCCGGCAGGGCGAGTTGCTGCTCGATGGCGCGCACCAGCGTGCGGCTGTCGGGCGAAGTCAGGCTGGAATACTGGTCCACCACCGTGCCGTCGCGTGCCAGCAGGTACTTGTGGAAGTTCCAGCGCGGCGCCTGGCCGGTCTGTTGGGCCAGCTGCTGGAAGAAGGCATTGGCCTGCGGCCCCTTCACGCTGCTCTTGGCGAACATGGGAAAGCGCACGCCGAAGGTGCTCTCGCAGAACTCGGCGATCTCCTGGTTGCTGCCGGTTTCCTGCGAAAAATCGTTGGACGGAAAGCCCAGCACCACCAGGCCCTTGCCCTGGTATTTGGCGTGCAGGGCTTCGAGCTCCTTGTACTGCCCGGTGAAGCCGCAGAAGCTCGCCGTGTTGACCACCAGCAGCACCTTGCCGCTGTACTGGCACAGCGACTGCGGTTTTTCATCCTGCAGCCGCAGGAAGGTGTGTTGCAGCGTGGCGGGGCAGGCTCCGGCGCTGGTCGCTGGCTGCGCAAGGGCAGGAGCCGTGGGGAGCAGCAGGGCGCAGGCGAGGCTGGCAAGCAGGTGGTGGGCGGGATTTTTCATTAGACAACTCCATATTTGTCTAGGACAAGATAGAATTTAAGCACAATTTGTCCATGTGTGCTGAGCGCTCCCACCCGTTGCCCAGGAATGTCTGTGGTCATGGGGTGGAGACGGGTTCAGGAATAATCAGACGCTTTCTATGAACGACCGTTCCAGCGCCCCGGCGCCCACCTACAGCATTGCCGCCGTGGAGCGCGACACTGGCCTGTCCAAGGACACGCTGCGGGTGTGGGAGCGCCGCTACGGCTTTCCCCAGCCCGAGCGCGATGGCGCGGGCGACCGGGTGTATCCGGCCGAGCAGGTCGATCGGCTGCGCACCATCCGGCGGCTGATGGATGCCGGGCACCGACCCGGGCGCATCGTGGGCCTGGAGCCGGACGCCCTGCAGGCGCTGCAGGGCGGGGGGATGGCCCCGCAGCAGCGGCGTGCACAGCGGGCGCCGGTGGAGGCGGCGACGGAGGCGGACGATGTCCTGGCGCCCTTTCTGGACCGCCTGGCGCGCCACGATGTGCAGGGCCTGCGCAGCCAGCTTCACCAGTCGTTTTTGCGCATGGGGCTGGTGGACTTTGTCACCCGGCTGGTGGCACCCCTGACCACGGCGGTGGGCGAGGCCTGGATGCAGGGTCGCATCCAGGTGTTCGAGGAGCACCTCTACACCGAATGTCTCACGGGCGTGCTGCGCAATGCCATCGTGGAGGTCGCGCCAGCCGCAGCGGCCTCACCGCGGGTGCTGCTGACCACGTTTCCGCAGGAGGCACATGGTCTGGGTCTGCTCATGGTCGAGGCCCTGCTGGCACTGGAGGGCTGTCATTGCCTGCCTTTGGGATCGCAAACCCCGGTGGCCGACATTGCCCGCGCGGCCCAGGCCTGCCGGGCCGACATCGTGGCGCTGAGTTTCACGCCCGTGATGGCGCCCCAGGCGGCGCAGGCGGGCCTGCGGGAGTTGCGGGAGCGGCTGGCGCCGCAGGTGGTCATCTGGGCGGGGGGGCGGGCGCCCTTCTTGCGGGCACGCCACCTGCCGGGCGTCGTGGTGCTGCCCTCACTCGGTGCGTTGCCGGAGCAGGTGGCGCAATGGCGCGCAAGTTCCGGAAACGGTTGAACCCTGGTTGGGCCGCAGGCCGCCCCCGTTCAAGGCTCCACAGACACGGGGAGCACAGCGGCTCCGGTCACACCATCTTCTCGGATGCGGCCACGAGGCGGGCCACCTGGAACTGCACGCGCACATCCTTGTGGGCCACCGGGCCGGTGATCTTGCACGAGGGCTGCGCGGTGTTGCGCGGAATCAATTCGCCGGTGGGCATGCCCGAGCGGTTCATCACCACCGCCACGCGCGGCGTGCTGGCCGACGGCCCCCGGCGCAGGACGATGGCGACTTCCTGCGTCGCCAGGCGGACAAAGGCGCCGGGCGGATAGATGCCCAGGGCCTTGACCAGCGCGGCGCCTGCCGGATCCACCTTCTGTTCTTCGTCGTAATAGCAGGCCTGCATGGCCGCCGTGACGGGCATGGGCCAGCGGGCGGCGCGGGGCGCCAGGCGGGCACCAAAAATGTCGGCGCGCTGGATCAGCCGGGCCATCTGCTGGGCCTCGGTCTTCTGGTCGAGCGGGCCGGGCATGCGGTGGTGGTGGCAGCGCACCGCTTCGAGCCACACCGGGTCGGCCACCCCCAGCTGGCGCAGCAGCGTTTCGGACCGGCTGGAGTGGTTTTCCACGGCGGCGATCTGGGCCGCCGTGAGCGGCATGGCCTGCTGCACCAGCTGGTCCTGCAGTTCCGTCATGGCCACGTTCATGCTCAGGGCGGCGCGGCCCAGGGTCAGCACCCTGGCCTCGGGCCAGCGCAGCACTTCGCTGGCCGTGATCATGCAGACACAGGACACCAGCATGGCGTGGGTGGCGCTGTACATGCGCGTTTCCTGGGCTGACAGGTAGATCAGGGCCAGCACCGTGGCGTCGGGCGCCTGGGTGCAGTGGCGCACCAGCTCCTCGTGCAGCGCCTGGAAGCGCGAACCGAAGTCGCTCGCCTGGGGTGTGCGCAGCAGTTGCGTTGCACGCTCCTGCAGCGCCGGCCAGTCTGCGGGGCCGCTGTCCGTCCGGTCGCGCTCGGTGGTCTCGGCGGCGCTGATCTTCATGCTGGCGATCTCGCCGAGGTTGGTGTCGGCGATCAGCATTCTCTGCAGACCGGCCAGGTAGGCGCGGTGGCTTTCGCCCGATTCGTCGGTGTCCACACAGAGCTGAACGCCCCGCGACAGCATCAGGTTCAGGTCTTCGCGGTTGCGGATGACGAAGCCTTTCTGGGCCAGCAGTGCACCGTCGGCCCCGCGCAGCACGAAGGGCAGCGGGTGTCCGAATTGGATGGAATCAACGCTCAGCGGGACAAGGTTCATGGTCGGTGTCCATTATCCTGATCCCCCGGGCCGGGCATAAGCGCGCAAACCCGGGGGAAAGTCCCCTATTTCACGGGACGGCGGGCCGGACTTCGGCGGGCGGCGCGGGGTGCCGGAGCAGCCGCCGCAACACCCGGCCGAACACCTGTCCCAGATCGTCCACCCCCGTGAACACGGCGGGTATCACCAGCAGGCTCAGGAACGTGGAGGTGATCAGACCGCCGATCACGGCCACCGCCATGGGCGAGCGGAACGAGGGGTCTGCCGCACCAAAGCCGATGGCGATGGGCATCATGCCTGCGCCCATGGCCAGCGTGGTCATGATGATGGGGCGTGCGCGCTTGTGGCAGGCGTCCATCAGCGCGTCAAAGCGCGAGAGGCCGTGCTCGCGCCGCGCCAGGATGGCGTATTCCACCAGCAGGATGGAGTTTTTCGTCGCGATGCCCATGAGCATGATGAGCCCGATGAGCGAGGGCATGGAGAAACTCTTCTGCGCGATCAGCAGGCCCACGAAAGCGCCGCCCAGCGACAGCGGCAGCGCCGCCAGGATGGTCACCGGGTGCAGGAAGTCCTTGAACAGCAGCACCAGCACGATGTAGATGCACAGCACGCCGGTGAGCATGGCCAGGCCGAAGCTGGCGAACAGTTCGCCCATCACCTCGGCGTCGCCCACCGTCACCTGGCGCACGCCGGGCGGCAGGTCGCGCAGCGAGGGCAGCTGCTGCACTTCGTGGGTTACGTCGCCCAGCGGGCGGCCCGACAGCTCGATCTCGAAGTTGACATTGCGGGCGCGGTCGTAGCGGTCCACCACGGCCGGGCCGCCGCTGAATTCGAGCCGGGCCACCTGGCCCAGCAGCACCGGCCCCTTGCTGCCCGGCACGGCCAGGCGTTCGAGCAGCGCCAGGTCCTGGCGCGCGCCGTCCTGCAGCTTGACCACGATGGGCACCTGGCGCGAAGACAGGTTGAGCTTGGGCAGGGCCACGTCGTAGTCGCCCACGGTGGCGATGCGCAGCGTCTCGGCGATGGCTTGCGAGGTCACGCCCAGGTCGGCGGCGCGCGCGAAGTCGGGCCGCACGGCGATCTCCGAGCGCACCAGGCTGGCCGTGGAGGCGATGCTGCCCAGGCCGGGAATGGTGCGCAGGTCCTTCTCGACGGCCAGCGCGGCGCTGGTGAGCGCCTGCGGATCGTCGCCCGTGAGCACCAGGATGTACTTCTCGCCCGAGCCGCCCAGACCCACCTTGTAGCGCACGCCGGGCAGGCTCTCCAGCGCGGTGCGGATCTCCTGCTCGATGCCCTGCTTGCGCGGGCGCTCGCCGCGCGGCGCGAGCTGGATGGTCAGCGTGGACTTGCGGGTTTCGGCCGCGCCGCCGGGGGCGAACGGGTCGCCCCCGGCCGTGCCGCCGCCGATGGTGGTGTAGACGCTCTGCACATGCGCCACGCCCATGATGCGCTGGCGCGCCTCTTCGGAGACCGCGCGCGTGCGTGCCAGGGGCGTGCCGGGCGGCAGCTCCAGATAGACCTGGGTCTGCGAGTTGTCGTCGGGCGGAATGAAACCCTGGGGCAGCAGCGGAATGAGCGCGAGCGAGCCGATGAAGAAGGCGATGGCGGCTGCGAAGGTCACCCAGCGGTGGCGCACGCACCAGGCGGCCCAGCGCAGGTAGATGCCCATCCAGCGCGGTTCGCGGTGTGTGCCCACGATGGGCTTCAAGATGTAGGCCGCCATCATGGGCGTGAGCAGGCGTGCCACCACCAGGCTGGCGAACACCGCCAGCGAGGCCGTCCAGCCGAACTGCTTGAAGAACTTGCCCGCAATGCCGCTCATGAAGGCCGTCGGCAGGAACACCGCGATCAGCGTGAAGGTGGTGGCGATCACCGCCAGACCGATCTCGTCGGCCGCCTCCATGGCCGCCTGGTAGGGCGTCTTGCCCATGCGCAGGTGGCGCACGATGTTTTCCACCTCCACGATCGCGTCGTCCACCAGGATACCCACCACCAGCGACAGCGCCAGCAGCGTGATGACGTTGATGGAAAAGCCCAGCAGGTACATGCCGATGAAGGCCGGAATGACCGACAGCGGCAGCGCCACGGCCGAGACGAAGGTGGCGCGCCAGTCGCGCAGGAACAGCCACACCACCAGCACGGCCAGCAGCGCGCCCTCGTACAGCAGGTGCATGGAGCCGTCGTACTCCTCCTGCACCGGAGCGACGAAGTTGAAGGCCTCGGTGATCGTGAGGCCCGGGTGCTGGGCGCGCATCTCCTGCAATGCGGCCTGCACGGCGGCGCCCACCTCGACCTCGCTCGCGCCCTTGCTGCGTGCGACCTCGAAGCCCACCACCGGCTTGCCGTCGAGCAGCGCCAGCGCGCGTGGCTCGGCGAAGGTGTCGGAGACGGTGGCCAGCTGGTCCAGGCGCACGCGGCGGCCGTCGGGCAATGCCAGCGTCAGCGCCGCCAGTTCCTGCGCCGTCTGCACGGTGGCCAGGGTGCGCACCGGCTGTTCGTTGCCGCCCAGGTCGGTGCGGCCGCCCGCGCTTTCCTGCTGCACCTGGCGCAGCTGGCGCGAGATGTCGGCCGCCGTGGCCGAGAGGGCCTGCAGCTTGACCGGGTCGAGCGCCACATGCACCTGCCGCTCCACGCCGCCCACGCGGGTCACCGCGCCCACGCCGCGCACGGTCAGCAGCTTCTTGGCCACGTCGTTGTCCACGAACCAGGAGAGCGCCTCGTCGTCCATGCGGCTGGAGGCTATGGTGAAGGCCAGCACGGGCTGGGCGGCCAGGTCCATCTTGGTGACGATGGGGTCGCGCACGTCGCCGGGCAGGTCGCCGCGCACGCGCGCCACAGCCGAGCGCACGTCGTCCAGCGCCTCCTGCGTGGGCTTTTCCAGGCGGAACTCGGCCGTGATCGTGGCGCCGCCGTCCTGCACCTTGGTGTAGATGTGCTTGAGGCCCTGCAGCGTGGCAATGCTGTTCTCGATCTTGCGCGCCACGTCGTTTTCGAGCTGCGCTGGCGCGGCACCGGGCAGCGCCACGGTGACCGAGATGGTGGGCAGATCGATGTCGGGGAAGTTCTGCACCTTCATGGCGTTGAACGACAGCAGGCCGCCGAAGCACAGCAGCACGAACAGCATCAGCGCCGGGATCGGGTTCTTGATCGACCAGGTGGATACATTCATCATCGAATGCTCCTTAATTGATAGCTTGTGGCGCTTGTTGGGTAAGCGCTAGAGCCGTTTTTTGCTTGAAATCCGCTTGCGAGGACGTGCTGGCCGCTGCGGCAGGCGCCACGCGCACCAGGTCGCCGTCGTTGAGGAAGCCCGCGCCGCGCACGGCCACGGACGTGTCGGCGGCGATGCCCGAGAGCAGCTCCACGCGGTCGGCCTGGCGCCGCCCGGTCTGCACCTTGCGCTGCTGCACGCGCTGGTCGGCGCCCACCGCGAACACGTAGGCGAAGCCGTCGCGCACCACCAGCGCCTCCTGCGGCACGGTCAGCGCGTCGCTGCTGCCGAGCTGGAACTCGCCGCGCGCGAACATGCCGGCGCGCAGCTCGGGGTGCGCGGGCAGGTCCACGTAGACCAGGGCGTTGCGCGTCTGCGGGTCCACCGTGGGCGCCACCATGCGCACCGTGCCTTCCACCGTGGCGCCGCTGGCGGCGGTAACGCGCGCCTTGGCGCCGGGGCGCAGTGGGCGCAGTTCGGAAGCCAGCACTTCGGCACGCCATTCCAGGCGGTTCTTGCGCACCATGCGGAACAGCTCGGTGCCCGCGCCCACCACCGCACCCACCGTGGCCGTGCGCGCCGAGATCACGCCGCTGTCGGGCGCCAGCACCTGCGTGTGCTTGAGGCGCAGCTGCTGGACATGCAGCAAGGCCTGGGCGGCCTCGACGCGCGCCTGGGCGGTTTTCTCGGCCGTGGTGAGCTGCTGGATCTGCTGCTGGCTCAGCGCGCCCGTGGCCTGCAGCGTGCGTGCGCGCTCGGCGTTGGCGGCGGCGTCAAAGGCGTTGGCCTGCGCTTCGAGCAGGCTGGCGCGGGCCTGGGCCACCTCGGCCTGCACCGTCTCGGCGGCGAAGGTGGCCAGCACCTGGCCGACGCGCACCACGTCGCCCACGTTGGCGCGCACCTCGGTCAGGCGCAGGCCGTTGCTTTCGGCGCCGATGCTGGCCTCCTGCCAGGCCATCACGTTGCCGTTGGCGGACAGGTGCAGGGGCATGGGGGTGCGCTGGGGCTGGGCCGTGGTCACGGTCAGGGCCGGGCGCGCCTGGCCGGCGGCGGGTGTGTCGGCGGCACGCGTGGTGCTGGAGAACAGCAGGGTGCCGCCCGTGGCCAGCACGCATACCGCGACCACGGCGATGGCGGTAGGGGATAGCTTGAAGAAAGAGAAATTTTGCATTTGCATCTGTCCTGAAAAGTTTTTCAATGGCGCGCGGTGCTGAAAGTCGTACGGAAAACGGTCGCGGCGCAAGGCGGGGGCCGCCGCGCAAGGGCCGCCCCGCCGCGCTGGCGGCGTCCCCCTGCCCGCATTGCGCAGCAATGCAAGAGCGGGGGGAAGCGGCGCAGCCGCTCAGGGGGGTGTTTCATTTCTCCCAACCGCCGCCAGCGGCGCGGTACAGCGCCACCCAGGCGGCGGTGCGCTCGTGCTGTAGCGCGGTCAGCGCGTTCTGCGCGGCCAGGGCGGTGCGGCGGGCGTCTTCCAGCTCCACCAGGCTGGCCATGCCGGCGCGCCAGCGGGTCTCGGTGGCGGCGAACGAGGCGCGGTAGCCCTCGGCGGCGGTCTGGGTGCTGCCGTTGCGCTCGGTGCTGCTCTGCAGCCGCACCAGGGCCTGCTCGACCTCGCTCACGGCCAGGCGCACGCGGGCGCGGTAGAGTGCCGCCGCCTCGTCGTAGCGGGCCCGCGCGGCCTCTTCCTGGGCGGCGCGGCGGCCGCCATCGAAGAGCGGCAGGCTGAGCGCCAGCGGTCCGATGGACCAGGTGGTCAGGCTGGTGCCCGTGCCGCCGGTCTGCACCCGCGCCGCACCGATGGCGCCGCTCAGCCCCAGGCGCGGGTAGCGCTGGGCCTGGGCCTGGCCCACGTCGGCGCTGGCGGCGGCCACTTCGCGTTCGGCGTGGTACACGTCGGGCCGCTGGGCCAGCACCTGTGCCGGCAGGCTGGCGATGGTGAACAGCGCCTCGGGCGCTGGCCGCGCGGGGCTGGCCGAGAGCTGCGAACGCAGCGCCGCCTCGTCGCGGCCGGTGAGCGCCACCAGGGTCTTGAGCTCCACCGCGCACTGCATGCGCTGCTGCGAGGCGCGCGCCACGGCCTCGGCGGCGCTGGCCCGCGCCAGCGCGTGCGTGGCCGGGGCCGTGAAGCCCGAGCGCTCGCTGAGTTCCGACAGGCGGGCCGTTTCCGCGCGTGATTGCGCGTCGCGCTCGGCGATCTCCTGCTGCTGCAGGCAGGTGCGCAGGCTGCTGTACTGCAGCGCCACCTCGGCGGCCACGCTCACGCGGGCCTCGTGCCACAGGGCC
>JANJVX010000108.1 GCA_024709845.1 Burkholderiaceae bacterium
GGCGTTCGGGACGTAGAGGCCGGAGGTTCGAATCCTCTCACCCCGACCACTCCCGTCATCCACAGCCCACTGCAGAGCCTGTGGGTGTACGCCGCAATTTACAGCCCTCCGGCGATCGGCGATGATAGGATCGTCTCTGTACTTTCTTCACCCTATCCGGATACATGGCTGCTGTCGACTCCGTTCAGAAAGATTCCGCATCGGTTGCCCTCCCGGGTTTGGGACGGGCACTGATCTCTGCTGGCAAGCTGACACAAAAGGCCGCCGAAGACATCTACCGGAAGTCCCAGCTCAGCCGCACCAGTTTCATCGCTGAACTGACCGGCACCGGCGCTGTTTCTGCAGCTGACCTGGCGCATACGGTTTCCTCTGTGTTCGGGGCCCCTCTGCTGGACCTGAATGCCATTGACCCGCTGCGCCTGCCACGCGATCTGCTGGATGCGAAGATATGCCAGGCCTACCGGGTGGTCGTGCTGAGCAAGCGCAACAACCGGCTCATCGTTGCCACGGCGGACCCCACCGATCAGGAAGCGGCTGAGAAAATCAAGTTCACAACCCAGATGGGCGTGGACTGGATCATTGCCGAGTTCGACAAACTGCTCAAACTGGTCGATGCCAACAGCAAGTCCGTTGGAGAGAACCTGGAGACCTTCTCCAGCAGTGGCGACTTCGAATTCGACGACATCCCCGTCGAAGAGGCCGCGGAAGAGGCGGACTCGGGCGCGGGCGACGTCGAAGACGCCCCCATCGTCAAATTCCTGCACAAGATGCTGCTCGATGCCTTCAACATGCGCGCATCGGATTTGCATTTCGAGCCTTACGAGCACCACTACCGCGTGCGGTTTCGTATCGATGGTGAACTGCGCGAAATCGCCTCCCCTCCCATCGCCATCAAGGACAAACTGGCTTCGCGCATCAAGGTCATCTCGCGTCTGGACATCTCGGAGAAACGCGTGCCCCAGGATGGCCGGATGAAGCTGAAAGTCGGCCCCAACCGGGTGATCGATTTTCGGGTCAGCACACTGCCCACGCTTTTTGGCGAAAAAATCGTGATCCGTATTCTGGATCCGAGCAGCGCCCAGATGGGTATTGAGGCCCTTGGTTACGAGCCCGAAGAGAAGGAGCGCCTGCTCCAGGCCATCGGACGCCCCTACGGCATGATCCTCGTGACAGGCCCCACCGGCTCGGGAAAAACCGTGTCGCTCTACACCTGCCTGAACTTGCTGAACAAGCCGGGGGTGAATATCGCCACGGCAGAAGACCCCTCCGAAATCAACCTGCCTGGCGTCAATCAGGTCAATGTGAATGACAAGGCAGGACTGACCTTCGCCGTTGCGCTCAAATCCTTCCTGCGGCAAGACCCCGACATCATCATGGTGGGTGAAATCCGGGATCTGGAAACGGCGGATATTTCAATCAAGGCGGCACAAACAGGCCACCTGGTTCTCTCCACGCTACACACCAATGATGCCCCCACCACGCTCACACGGATGCGGAACATGGGGATTGCACCGTTCAACATCGCATCCAGCGTGATTCTGATCACCGCCCAGCGATTGGCCCGGCGGCTCTGTGGACAGTGCAAGGCCCCGGCCGACATTCCCCATGAGGCACTGCTTGATGCGGGCTATCCGGACCATGAGATTGACGGGTCGTGGGTTCCCTACAAACCGGTAGGTTGCTCTGCGTGCAATAACGGCTACAAGGGCCGGGTCGGTATTTACCAGGTCATGCCGATCTCCGAAGAAATCCAGCGCATCATTCTTCGTGATGGCAGTGCCCTGGAGATTGCAGAACAGGCCAAACGGGAGGGGGTTCGCTCACTGCGCGATGCAGGCCTCTACAAAGCCAGACTGGGCCTCACATCCATCGAAGAAGTGCTGGCCGTCACCAACATATAAGACAGATCAATAAGGGGAGAGCCATGGCGACCGCTGCATCACGGGACATCAAGGACTTTGTCTTTGAGTGGGAAGGCAAAGACCGCAATGGAAAAATCGTCCGTGGAGAGATCCGGGCGTCGGGCGAAAACCAGGTTCAGGCCACATTGCGTCGGCAGGGCGTCTTCCCGACAAAGATCAAGAAACGCCGCATGCGTTCGGGCAAGAAGATCAAGCCGAAGGATATCGCGCTCTTCACCCGGCAGATGGCGACCATGATGAAGGCGGGTGTACCCTTGCTGCAGGCCTTTGACATCGTGGGGCGCGGGAACACCAACCCCAGCGTGGGCAAATTGCTCAACGACATCCGCGCCGACGTTGAGACAGGCACCTCGCTCAACGGTGCTTTCCGCAAGTACCCTCTCTATTTCGACAGTCTGTACTGCAACCTGGTGGAAGCCGGGGAAGCTGCCGGTATCCTGGAAGCCCTGCTGGACCGGCTGGCCATGTACATGGAAAAGACCGAAGCCATCAAGGGCAAGATCAGGTCAGCACTCATGTATCCGATCTCGGTGATCATCGTGGCCTTCGTCGTGGTCACAGTGATCATGATTTTTGTCATTCCAGCCTTTAAAGAAGTATTCAGTTCCTTCGGCGCAGACCTTCCCGCACCCACCCTTTTCGTAATGGCAATTAGTGAAATTTTCGTTCAATGGTGGTGGCTGATCTTCGGTGTCATTGGCGGTACTATTTACTTCTTCATGCAAGCATGGCGCCGTAACGAGAAAGTGCAAATGTTCATGGACCGGCTTCTGCTGCGCATACCAATTTTTGGCGATCTCATTGAGAAGTCCGCCGTGGCCCGCTGGACACGCACCCTCTCCACGATGTTCGCGGCCGGCGTTCCCCTGGTCGAGGCACTGGATTCCGTGGGTGGCGCAGCGGGCAACTCCGTCTACGCCATGGCAACAGACAAGATCCAGCAGGAAGTCTCTACGGGCACCAGCCTGACAGCTGCCATGACCAATGCCAATGTGTTTCCGTCCATGGTGCTGCAGATGTGCGCCATCGGCGAGGAATCGGGCTCCATTGATCACATGCTGGGTAAAGCCGCCGACTTCTATGAAGAAGAAGTTGATGAAATGGTGGCCGGACTCTCCAGTCTGATGGAACCCATCATCATTGTGTTTCTGGGCACCCTGATTGGGGGCATCGTGGTGTCGATGTACTTGCCGATCTTCAAGCTGGGCCAAGTCGTTTGATGGGCCCCATACCGTGGTTTGATGCTGCTCTGGCGGCCGTATTTGGCTTGCTGATTGGCAGTTTTCTGAATGTGGTGATCTACCGACTGCCCAAGATGATGGAGCGGCAATGGGCGGCCGAATGTGCCGAGTACGCAGGCACGATGGTGGAAAATGCTGCACTGCCGCCCCCCCAGGAAACCGGGAGCTTCAACCTGGCTCATCCACGTTCCCGCTGCCAGGCATGCGGGCACCAGTTGCGCTGGCATGAAAACATTCCCGTTCTGAGTTACCTGTTCTTGCGCGGACGTTGCTCGTCGTGCGAGGCATCCATCAGCATCCGTTATCCGCTGGTGGAACTGGCCACGGCAGCACTGTTTTTTTACTGCGTGCACCAATGGGGTGCCACGCTGACCGCGCTGGCATGGTGCGGCTTCTCGGCCTTGTTGGTATCTCTCGCATTGATCGACTGGGACACCACCTTGCTTCCCGACGACCTGACTTTGCCTCTTTTGTGGGCCGGACTGCTGGCCTCGGCATTGCAGTGGATCGACGTCCCGCTCTACAGCTCCGTCATCGGAGCCGCATCCGGTTACCTGTCGCTGTGGCTGGTGTACTGGGGCTTCAAACTGGCCACAGGCAAGGAGGGCATGGGTTATGGCGACTTCAAGCTTTTTGCCGCTTTGGGGGCCTGGTTTGGCTGGCAGGCCCTCGTCCCCCTCATTCTCATGGCGTCCGTGGTAGGTGCCATCGTCGGCATCGGCATGAAGTTTGCCCATCAGCTGCGCGAGGGCGGCTACATCCCCTTTGGACCGTTTCTGGTGGGTGCAGGTCTGCTCGCCATGATCCTCGGCCCCAACACGGTACTGCAAACCCTGCTGGGCGCACTGGGCCTGTGAACAACGCCTTGGCCAGGACATTCTTTCGTGTCGGGCTGACCGGCGGCATCGGCAGCGGAAAGAGCACGGTCGCCCGCATGCTGAGCGACCGGGGCGCGGCCCTGATCGATGCAGACCACGTAGCACGCGAGCTGACAGCACCGGGCGGTTTGGCCATGGCAGCCATTGCCCGGGTCTTTGGTCCCGAATTTGTCGATGCAAACGGTGCCCTGGACCGTTCCCGCATGCGGGAACGGGCATTCTCGCAACCGGATGCACGCAAACAACTCGAAGCCATCATCCACCCCCTGGTGGCCCAGGAAACCGAGGCGCAAGCCCATGCAGCTGCGGAAGCGGGCGCACCTTTGCTGGTCTTTGACATCCCTTTGCTGGTCGAATCGGGGCAATGGCCTCGCAAACTCGATGCAGTGATCGTGGTCGATTGCCCGGAAGAAACGCAGATTGCGCGCGTGACCCAGCGCAGTGCCCTTGAGCGCAACGCCATTGAAGCGATCATCGCTTCGCAGGCCAGTCGGCAGCGCCGCCGCGCAGCAGCCGACATCGTGCTGTACAACGACAAGCTCACCCTGGACGCCCTGAAAGCCCAGGTGGGTGCGATGGCGCAAAGGTTCGGGCTATGATTCAGCCCCGGACTGTTGCCATGGCGCCCTCCTGAATGTCCATCTCCGACAGCCTCCTTGCGCCCTTACCTGGAATCTGGCAGCGTGATTCTCTACGAATACCCTTTCAATGAACGCATCCGCACCTATTTGCGGCTGGAGCACCTTTTCCGGCGCCTGGGTGAACTGATTGCGCGCAGCCATGCGCTGGACCATCATTTCGCACTGACCACCATCTTTGAGATCATGGATGTGGCGGCCCGGGCCGACCTGAAGTCGGACGTGCTCAAGGACATCGAGAAGCAAAAGCACGTGCTCGACGGCTACCGGGGCAACCCCGCCATCTCCGAAGCGGCCCTGGACGCCGTCGTGGCGCAACTCGACCGGTGTTTCAGCACCCTGAACGCCCAGATCGGCAAGACCGGCCAGACGCTGACGGAAAATGAGTGGCTGATGAGCATCCGCAGCCGCTCCGGCATTCCGGGCGGTACCTGCGGTTTCGATCTGCCCAGCTATTACGCCTGGCAACACCGGCCCGCCACGGAGCGCCAGCAGGCCCTGGAGGGCTGGGCCTCCACGCTGGCGCCGCTGGCCGAATCCATCTACCTGCTGCTCAAACTGCTGCGCGATGCGGGCGTCCCACAGAAGGTGGCCGCCGAACGCGGCCAATTGCAGCAGAACCTGCCGCAGGGCCGTACTTTTCAATTGCTGCGTCTGCGCATTGATCCGGCGCTGGGGCTGGTGCCCGAGATCAGCGGCAATCGGCTCATGGTGTCGGTGCGACTCATGCACCAGCTTCCCGAAGGGCCCCTGCAGGCCAGCAGCGAAGACGCCGTCTTCGAGTTGACGCTCTGCGCCTGACAACACCCATCGCATGAGTGAATCGGCCCCGCCCTCCGCAACCTCCCGGCAGGTGACCTGCCCCGCGTGCCGGGGCCCCAGCCTCTACGGCCCGCAAAACCCCTGGCGCCCCTTCTGCAGCGAGCGCTGCAAACAGATGGACCTCGGCGCCTGGGCCAGCGAGGGTTTTCGCGTGCCTGCCGAAGCGCCGCCCGAGGACGCCACCTTTGGCGATCCCCGCACCAGCATTGATTAAAAAATGGCACTGGCGCTTACTGGATAAGCGCCATCAGCTATCAATTTGATAGTATTTCCGGATCGAATGGAACGCCACGCTCCTCGGCCAGCCAGCCCAGCACCGGCAACGCACCCGGTAACACGGGGCGCACCCCGATAGGCCAGTGCTGCCAGGCCATCGTCTGGCCCTCACGCATCTCGAAGTCACCCGTCCATGCGTGCACCTTGCACCAGTGCAAGCGCACCAGCGCGTGCGGATAGTCGTGCTCGGTCACCTTCCACACGGCCGCCTGACCAATGGTGATGCCCAGCTCCTCCTGCAACTCGCGGCGCAGCGCCTGCTCCACGGTCTCGCCCGCCTCGATCTTGCCGCCGGGGAACTCCCAGTAGCCCGCGTAGACCTTGTCCGGCGGCCGCGTGGTCAGCAGCAGCGCGCCATCGGCGCGGATCAGGATGCCGACCGCAACCTCGGTGTGCTTGCGTTGCACGGGCATCGCCTTAGCCACCGCGCCGCCCCGCGTAATCACGCGCGAACTGGTAGGCCACGCGGCCGCTGCGCGAGCCACGCTCCAGCGCCCAGACCAGGGCCTCGGGACGCGCTGCGGCGATGGCATCGCTGCCCAGCCCGAACGAGGCCAGCCACTGACCGGCAATGGCGAGGTATTCGTCCTGGCTGAACGGGTAGAAGCTCACCCAGAGGCCGAAGCGCTCGGACAGCGAAATCTTTTCCTCCACGCCCTCGCCCGGGTGCACTTCGCCATCGTCGGTGTGGGTGTACGTGAGGTTCTCACGCATGTACTCAGGCAACAGGTGGCGCCGGTTGCTGGTGGCGTAGATCAGCACGTTGGGCGTGGCGGCGGCCACCGAGCCGTCGAGGATGGACTTGAGCGCCTTGTAGCCGGGCTCGCCGTCCTCGAAACTCAGGTCGTCGCAGAACACGATGAAGTATTCCGGTCGGCCAGCCACCACCTCGACGATGTCGGGCAGGTCGGTCAAATCGGCCTTGTCCACCTCGATCAGGCGCAGGCCCTGCGGCGCGAAAGCGTTCAGGCAGGCCTTGATGAGCGAGGACTTTCCCGTGCCGCGCGCGCCCGTGAGCAGCACATTGTTGGCCGGCCGGCCATGCACGAACTGCTCGGTGTTGCGCTGGATCTTTTCCTTTTGGCCGTCGATTTCCTTCAGGTCTTCCAGGCGCATCGCCGCCACATGGCGCACGGGTTCGAGCGTGCCATGGCCACTGCTGCGCTTGCGGTAGCGCCAGGCAATCGCCGCCGACCAGTCGGGCGCCGCCAGCGACTGCGGCAGCACGGATTCGATGCGCGCGATGAGCTGCTCGGCGCGTTCGATCAGATGTTCGAATTTTTCGTTCATTTTGGCATCTAGCGCTTACCCATCAAGCGCAATCAGCTATCAAATCAGGAGCGATAATCGGCGTTGATGGTAACGTAATCGTGGCTCAGGTCGCAGGTCCACACCGTGTCCTGCGCCGTACCGCGGCCCAGCAGCACGCGCACCGTGATCTCGCTCTGCTTCATCACGCGCTGGCCGTCTTCCTCGCGATACTGGGGGTTGCGCCCGCCCTGCACGGCCACGTGCACGTCGTCGAGGTAGAGGTCGATGCCGGTCTGGTCCAGATCCTCGATGCCGGCATAACCCACGGCCGCCAGGATGCGGCCCAGGTTCGGGTCGCTGGCGAAGAACGCCGTCTTGACCAGTGGCGAATGGGCGATGGCGTAGGCCGCCTTGCGGCATTCCTCGCCGGTCTTGCCGCCTTCCACGCGCACGGTGATGAACTTGGTCGCGCCCTCGCCGTCGCGCACGATGGCCTGGGCCAGCTTCTGCGCCACTTCCAGCAGCGCGGCCTTCAGCGCCTGTCCCTCGGCGCTGGAAAGCGCTTCAATGGGGGCATGCGCGGCCTTCTGCGTGGCGATCAGCATGAAGCAGTCGTTGGTGGAGGTGTCGCCGTCGATGGTGATGCGGTTGAACGACTGGTCCGCCAGATCGCGCACCAGGCCTTGCAGCAGGCCGGGCGCGATGCGCGCGTCGGTGGCCACGAAGCCCAGCATGGTGGCCATGTTCGGGCGGATCATGCCCGCGCCCTTGGCGATGCCGGTCACCGTGACGGTGGCGCCGCCGATCTGCACCTGTCGGCTGAACGCCTTGCCCACCGTGTCGGTGGTCATGATGCCCTCTGCCGCGCGCGCCCAGTGGGCGGGTTGCGCGTCGGCAATGGCGGCGGGCAGGCCGGCCTCGATGCGGTCCACGGGCAGCTGTTCCATGATGACGCCGGTAGAGAACGGCAGCACCTGCACCGCATCCACTTGCAGATGGCGCGCCAGCGCCGCGCTGGTGGCGCGCGCGCGCGCCAGGCCCTCGACGCCCGTACCGGCATTGGCGTTGCCCGTGTTCACCACCAGGGCACGAACGGCCTGGCCGCCCGCCAGGTGCTCGCGGCAGACCTGCACCGGCGCCGCGCAGAAGCGGTTCTGGGTGAACACGCCCGCCACGCTGGCGCCTTCATCAAGGAGAAAGACGGTCAGGTCCTTCCGGTTCGCCTTGCGCACGTTGGCTTCGGCAACACCGATGCGTACACCGGCCACGGGGTGCAAATCGGCAGGGTTGGGAGCGGAGAGATGAACGGGCATGGTGTTTCCTTCGAAAAACTGGGCCGATGATACGCAGTCACCGCGCCGCCAAAATGAAAACACGGGCCGAAGCCCGTGTCCGATGCGAAAGCAGGTTCAGGCGAGCTTGCCGTGGCACTGCTTGTATTTTTTTCCGCTGCCGCAGGGGCAAGGATCGTTGCGGCCCACCCGGCCGCCAGCCGCCACCTTTTGCTGCACGCTGAGGGTGCGCTCGTCCACCGTGGTTTCCACCCCTCCGGTTTCGGTGGGCGCGGTGTAGGTCACGTTGGCGATGTGCTCGGCGCGCTGCTCCATGACTTCGGCCGCCTGGTCCAGTTCCGAGGGCGACTGCACCTGCACGGTCATCAGGATCTTGGTGACTTCATTCTTCACCATGTCGAGCAGTTGGCGGAACAGCTCGAAGGCCTCGCGCTTGTATTCCTGCTTGGGCTGCTTCTGGGCATAGCCGCGCAGGTGGATGCCCTGGCGCAGGTAGTCGAGCGCACTGAGGTGGTCGCGCCAGTTCGAGTCAAAGGTCTGCAGCAGCACCACACGCTCGAACTGCGTGAAGTTCTCCTGACCAACGAGTTGCACCTTGGCATTGAAGGCATCGTGCGCGGCCTGCACCACCTTGTCCAGGATCTCGTCATCGGTGACCGACTGCGATCCCTCGACCTCCTTTTGCAGCGGCAGAACAATCTGCCACTCGTCGGCCAGCACCTTCTCCAGACCCGCGAGATCCCACTGTTCCTCCACCGACTCGGGCGGCACATACTGGCGCACGATGTCAGTGAAGCAATCCTCGCGCATGGCGGCGATCACGTCGGACAGGTCGGACGCATCCAGAATGTCGTTGCGCTGCTGGTAGATGACCTTGCGCTGGTCATTCGCCACGTCGTCATACTCGAGCAATTGTTTGCGAATGTCGAAGTTGCGGGCCTCGACCTTGCGCTGCGCCGATTCGATGCTGCGCGTGACAATGCCCGCCTCGATCGCCTCGCCATCGGGCATCTTGAGCCGGTCCATGATGGCCTTGACACGGTCGCCTGCGAAGATGCGCATCAGCGAATCGTCCAGACTCAGATAGAAGCGCGAAGAGCCGGGATCACCCTGGCGGCCCGAGCGGCCGCGCAACTGGTTGTCGATGCGGCGCGACTCATGGCGCTCGGTGGCAATGATACGCAGGCCGCCCAGCTCCTTGACCTTTTCATGGTCACGCGTCCAGTCAGCACGCAGCTGCGCGATGCGCGACTGCTTCGTGCCCTCGTCCAGGCTCTCATCGGCCTCGATGGCGGCAATGTCTTTCTCGACGTTGCCGCCGAGCACGATGTCCGTGCCCCGGCCCGCCATGTTGGTGGCGATGGTGATCATGCCGGCACGGCCGGCCTGGGCCACGATGTCGGCCTCGCGGGCATGCTGCTTGGCGTTGAGCACCTGGTGCGGCAGGCCCGCCTTGTTCAGCAACTGGTCAATGATCTCGGAGTTCTCGATCGAGGTGGTGCCCACCAGCACCGGCTGCCCGCGTTCGTGGCATTCGCGGATGTCCAGAATCGCCGCTTCGTACTTCTCGCGCGTGGTCTTGTACACCCGGTCGAGCTGGTCGTCGCGCTTGCTCGGTCGGTTGGGCGGGATCACCACGGTCTCCAGGCCGTAGATTTCCTGGAATTCATAGGCCTCGGTGTCCGCCGTGCCGGTCATGCCCGAGAGCTTGTTGTACAGGCGGAAGTAATTCTGGAACGTGATCGAGGCCATCGTCTGGTTTTCGGCCTGGATCTGCACGCCTTCCTTGGCCTCGACGGCCTGGTGCAGCCCCTCGCTCCAGCGCCGGCCCGCCATCAGGCGCCCCGTGAATTCGTCAACGATGACGATCTCGCCGTTCTGCACCACATAGTGCTGATCGCGGTTGTAGATATGGTTGGCCCGCAGCGCTGCATACAGGTGGTGCATGAGCGTGATGTTGGCCGGATCGTAGAGCGATGCGCCTTCGGCGATCAGACCCTGGGCCGCCAGCACGCGCTCGGCGGTTTCGTGGCCCTGTTCGGTCAGGAATACCTGGTGCGACTTCTCGTCGATGGTGAAATCGCCCGGCTTGGTCACGCCCTCGCCGGTGCGCGGGTCGGCCTCGCCCTCCTGGCGCACCAGCAGCGGCACCACCTGGTTCATGGCCAGATAGGTCGCCGTGTGGTCTTCGGCCTGGCCGCTGATGATGAGCGGGGTGCGCGCCTCGTCGATCAGGATGGAGTCCACCTCGTCGACGATGGCGTAGTTGAGGCGGCGCTGCACGCGGTCATGGGCCTCGTAGACCATGTTGTCGCGCAGGTAGTCGAAACCGTATTCGTTGTTCGTTCCGTAGGTGATGTCCGAACCATAAGCGGCCTGCTTTTCCTCGCGTGGCATGTTGGGCAGGTTGATGCCGACTGTCAGGCCGAGGAAGTTGTAGAGACGCCCCATCCACTTCGCATCGCGGCTGGCCAGGTAGTCGTTCACCGTGACCACGTGCACGCCCTGGCCCGAGAGGGCGTTGAGGTACACCGGCAACGTGGCTGTCAGCGTCTTGCCTTCGCCCGTGCGCATTTCGGCGATCTTGCCGAAGTGCAGCGCCATGCCACCGATGAGCTGGACATCGAAATGGCGCATCTTCATGACGCGCTTGGAGCCCTCACGAACCACCGCGAACGCCTCGGGCAGCAGGGCATCGAGCGTCTCGCCCTTGGCAATACGCTCCTTGAACTCCTGGGTTTTCGCGCGCAGGGCATCGTCGCTCAGCGCCTCGTATTCGGGCTCCATCGCATTGATTCGCGCCACCGTCTTGCGGTATTGCTTGAGAAGCCGGTCGTTGCGGCTGCCGAAAATTTTGGTGAGAAAGTTGGTGGCCATGCGAACAGGTCCGCCCTGCATGCCAAGGGGCACGCCGAACGTCCAGAATCCCTATGAAGAAGTGAGTTCAGGTGGGGCCTTCAACCGGCATTGCAAGCGGCACGCGCCTGGCGTGCACCGGCCCCGAAGGCGCAATTTTACCCGCCTGCGGCGAGGCTACGGCTGCGCCCCAGGCCGCAGCGCCAACTGACGACCGGCAGGACTGCCAGCGGCCAGAAACTTTTGCGGGTCCTGCGGCACGCCCTGCACCAGCACCTCGAAATGCAGGTGTGGCCCGGTGGAGCGCCCCGTGGTGCCCACCTCGGCGATTTTCTGACCCCGCCGCACCAGGTCACCCCGCTTGACGAGGACCTTCGAGGCATGTGCGTAGCGCGTGACAAGCTGGTTGCCGTGGTCCAGTTCGACCATGTTGCCGAAGGCTGGGTGAAACTCCTGGGTCACCACCACGCCACCCGCAGCGGCGACGATGTCGGTTCCCACCTCCGCCGAAAAGTCCAGGCCCATGTGGATCGCTCGCTGTCCCGTGAGCGGGTCGATGCGCCAGCCAAAGGCGGAACCAGGGGACTTGCCCGGAACAGGCGCCTGCGTGGGCACCATATGCTTGCGGATGTGCTGATCAAACAGCCGAGACTCCAGAACGGTCATCAGGTCGGTGCGCTGCCCCACCACCAGTTCCAGTTCGCTCAGAGTCGCCTCCAGCTCCTGCAGCGTCAGCGGACGGCTGGCCACCAAGGCACCGCCCTGCCCGGGAACGCGCGCTTTTTCCGCCGGAGGGGCCATGCCCGCCAGACCCGAGACACGTTCACCAAGAGACTCCAGCTCCACCATGCGGGCCTGCATTTCACCCACTTTGCGGGCCATGGCATCGAGGTTCTGGCGCATGAAAAGGTCGCGCTGGTCAAATTCGTCCTGCACCACCAAGCGGACCAGTGAACCCACCACGGGCCAGCCTTCGCGCGCGCCCTTGAGGAACACCAGGTGGTACAACAGGGCCGCCACACACATCAGCAGCAGCGACGCGGCAAAGGCAGCTGCCACCAGACGCCCCCCCGTGAGATGAATGGTCCGGCTGCGCGCCAGCCGCGTGTCCATGATAATCAGCTGCATTCTTGATTTCCTGTGTCATCAGCCCATGCACCGCCGCCACCACGCAGTCACGCTGCAGCAAGCCGCAGACGAGTCGCCCATGCTGGCACAGCTGGCGGCACTCACGCGTGAGTCAAGCGAACGGCTCCGGGCCGTGGAATCCCTCGTTCCGCCGGCACTGCGCCCGGCACTTCAGGCGGGCCCGATCGAAGGGCAGACCTGGTGCATCGTGGTCAAAAGCAATGCGGCAGCGGCCAAGCTGCGTCAGTTGCTGCCTGCCATACAGGCCCATCTGCGCAGCAAAGGCTGGCAGGTTAACGTGATTCGCCTGAAAATTCAAACCTGAAACGCCAAAAAACCAGGGCAAACCCTTGATTCAAGAGCGATTCCGTAGCGTGCGGCTGAGCAGTATCACCGGTACCAGCCCCACCAGCACCAGTGCCAGCGAAGGCAGAGCCGCCTCGCCCAGGCGCTCATCCCGGGCCAGCTGGTAAGCCACCACAGCCAGCGTGTCGCTGTTGAAGGGGCGCAGCACCATGGTGGCGGGCAATTCCTTCATCACATCGACAAACACCAGCAGCGCCGCCGCCGCGGTGGATCGGCGCAGCAGCGGCCAGTGCACCCGTGTCAGCAGGCGGCGGCTGCCCGCGCCCAGCATGCGCGCCGAATCATCCAGGCTGCCTGGAATACGGGCATAGCCACTCTGCACCGATTGCAATGCCACCGCGCAAAACCGCACCAGATAGGCCCAGACGATGCCCACCGCCGTGGTGGTGACCAGCGCGCCCACCCCCCAGTGCGGCACCCGCCCCTGCAGCCAGCCCACGGGCAGCAGCAGGCCGACCACGATCACCGCACCCGGCACCGCATAGCCCACGCCTGCCAGCCGCACCACGCCGCGCGTCAGCAGATCAGGGCGCCGCCGCACGGCAAAGGCCAGCGCCAGCGCCACGGCCACGGCCAGCGCGGATGCAATGCCTCCCAGGCGCACACTGTTCCAGGCCCATTCCAGAAAGCGCTCCCAGGGCAGCACCGACCAGTCGGCGGCCAGCGGACGCAGCATGAAGACCACTGGCGCCACGAAACCCATGAGTACCGGCAGCGCACACACAACCCAGGCCAGCAAGAGCCGCCCGCCGCGCAGTGGCACAGGCTGCGCCTCGGCGCCGCCGGCATGGCCGCGCGGCGCGGCAAAGCGCATGCGGCGCTGTGCGCGGTGCTCCAGCCACAGCAGAAACAGCACCAATGCCAGCAGCATGGTCGAGAGCTGGGCCGCTGCCGTCCGGTTGTCCATGGACAGCCAGGCTTTGAGAATGCCGGTGGTGAAGGTCTGGATGCCGAAGTAGCTGGTCCCGCCAACGTCGGCCAGGGTCTCCATCAGCACCAATGCCACCCCGGCGGCCACAGCCGGGCGGGCCAGGGGCAGCGCGATGGTGGTGATGCGCCGCGACAGTGGTGCACCCAGCAGGCGCGCGGCCTCCATCAGGTGTGCTGCGCGCTCGCCCAGCGCGGTACGGGCCAGCAAATACACATACGGGTAGAGCGAGAACAGAAACACCCAGATGGCCCCCCAGAGGCTGCGCACCTCGGGCAGCAATCGCCCTTCAAGGCCGAAGGTTTCGCGCAGCCCCACCTGCAGCGGCCCGCTGAACTGCAGGAAATCGGTATAGGCATATGCCGTGACGTATGCGGGCATGGCCAAGGGCAGCAGCAGCAGCCATTCAAACACCCTGCGTCCGGGAAACTCGAACAAGGTCACGACCGCTGCGGTGGCCGTTCCGACCACGGCGGCGCCCACCCCGACCCACAACGCCAGCCAGAGCGTGGTCCACACATAGCCCGGCAACACGGTGGCCGCCATCTCGCGCAGGATGGCCCCCGCGCTGACTTCGGTCTGCCCCCAGGGCAGCCATGCACCCAGCAACGCCAGCACCGGCAGCGACAGCATGCCAGCCAGCAGAAGCAAAGGAACAATGCGCAGGGCAGCGAGGAGGCGTGGCAAGGTAAGCGGCTCGGTCAGCAAGAAAAAATTGCAGCAGGTCTTGCCGCCAGCGCCCGCCAAGGGCGCCCACAAATACAAATGCGAATTCTAAGCATTCGGGGCTGCAGACCTACAATCGACCAATGTTCCTAGAGGTTTCCCAACTTGAAGTGCGTTACGGCAACCAGCCACAGGCCGCCGTGCAAGGCGTTTCGCTGGGCCTGAGCGCGGGCCAGATCGGCGTACTGATAGGCCCCTCGGGCTGCGGGAAGACCACACTGCTGCGCGCCGTGGCGGGGCTCGAACCCGTGGCGGCAGGCGCCATCCGCCTGAGCAAGCATACGGTGGGCAGCCCGCAGTACAGCGTGCCCCCCGAACAGCGGCGCATCGGCATGGTGTTCCAGGACTACGCCCTGTTTCCGCACCTGAGCGTGGGGCGCAACGTGGCCTTCGGCATCCACGGACTGCCCCGCGCCGAACAGGCTGCGCGCGTGGCCGAGGTGCTGCAACTGGTGGGCCTGGAAGGCAGCGAACAGCGCTACCCACACGAACTCTCGGGCGGCCAGCAGCAGCGCGTGGCCCTGGCCCGCGCCCTGGCGCCGCGCCCCCAGCTCATGCTGCTGGACGAGCCCTTCTCCAACCTCGACGTGGACCTGCGCGAGCGCCTGGCGCACGAGGTGCGCGGCATTCTGAAGGCCGCCGGGGCCACTGCGCTGTTCGTCACGCACGACCAGCTTGAAGCCTTCGCCATCGGTGATGTGATCGGCGTGATGCACCAGGGCCGGCTGCACCAGTGGGACGATGCCTACACCCTCTACCACCGACCCGCCACACGCTTCGTGGCCGACTTCATTGGCCATGGTGTGTTTGCCCCCGCCACGCTGGTGCAGCAAGGCAGCAGCGTGGTGGTGCGCACGCCGCTGGGCGACCTGGGCAACCTCACCGAATGCCCGCTGCCGACCAGCTACCCCGCAGGTGAATGCGATGTGCTGCTGCGCGCTGACGACATCGTGCACGACGATGCAGCACCGGTGCAGGCGCAGATCGTGCGCAAGTCATTCCGGGGCTCTGAATTCCTCTACACCCTGCGCCTGGACAACGGCCAGACCCTGCTGGCCCATGTGCCCAGCCACCACGACCACGCCATTGGCGAATGGATTGGCATCCGCGCCCTCGTGGACCATGTCGTGACCTTCGACCGATCGGTCTGATTTTTCATGCCAAAACGTCCAAAAATCCCACAAACATTGCGGTTGCAGCTACTAGATCAGTAGCACCACACCGCAGGGGCACGGGGCGCCGGTCCTGACGTCTGCGGACCGGGGCCGTGCCGTCCTCAGGACTTGCGCTGCAGCCCCTCCAGGGCCGATAGATTGACCTGCGACATGAGGCTGCGCACCACCCCAATGCCCATGCCATCGGCATCCAGGCTGACCACGATGCCGTTTTTCAGCATCACCCTGAATTCCGCATGGCTGCCATCCTTCTGGTAGCGCTGGTGCAGGGTCCGGCCACCTTCCTGCCATGTTTTTTCCGCATGGTGCGGGTCCTCCTTTTCACCCTGCGCCATGCCCATGGCCAGCGCGGCCATCTGACCCAGACCGCCCATGTCGGTGATCTCCAGGCGCACCTCGGTCTGGCCGTTGCTGTATTGCGCGCTGGCCTGGCTGGTGGGCAAACCCAGGGCCGCGCCATCCTGCACGTCAAAACCGGTGCGCGCCATGTCCGCCAGTTGCTCGGGCAACTCGGCCTTGAGCGACTGCGCCGGGATGACCTGCCCGCCCCCGAGCATACCTGCCGCAGCCGCGGCGGCGTTGCCCGTCGCCGCCGCGATGGCGGCCGGGTCCTGGCTTTTCTGCGCCTGTTCCATCTGGCGTGCGGCTTCCTCGATCTTTTTGCTGGCCGCTTCCAGCCCCGCCGTGTCAATGCGCACCGAGCCACCGGGAGTTTCAACCGAAATCGACGGCGCACCGGCGCTGCCCAGCAGCGCTCCACCACGGGGCATGAAGATACTGCCTACCGCGCCCATCACCAGCCCCATCACGATGGCGGCGACCAGCACCACAGCCGTGTAAGCCAGGGTTTTTTCACCCGGATTTTTCATCAGCACAGGCAACCCGGTATACAGAAGGTAGACCGAGTACAGCGCAGCCAGCAGCCCCAGCATGGCCAGCGACGGCAGCAAGCTGAATACGCCACCCAGCATGGCGGCCGTGCTGGCATACACCACCAGCTTCAGCGCCTGAATCGTGCTCTTCTGTCCGCCAAAGGCAGGGGCCAGGGCATCGACGATCAGCGCCAGCACGAACACCCCCACCAGGCTCATCACGTACGACACCACCATGCCTGCAAGCCCCGAGAGCAGGGGCACGCGCAGGGACACGCCAAAGCCCCCCACGCCGATCAACGACATGCCGACGAATCCGCAAACGGCGGGGATGGCCGCCAGAATCATCACATAGCGGGTGTACAGGCCCGCTGCATCGGCCTGCTCGGCCTCGATGGTGTCCCAGGTTTGCCTGGGTTGAAGAAGAATGCTCTTGGCGCGTTCAATGATGTCCATGGTGCCCTCCCGGCAGTGAAAGAAATCCGTGTGCGAGACACAGACCGGAAAGGTGCGGACGATAAGGTAATACATTGCCGCCATCGCGCGCCAGCGGATTCAAGACAATCCAATTCGTGCGATATGCACGCTTTTGCCGTCAGATGCCCACCCAAACGGCCATCGCTCTGGCGAACGATCAGCTGCGTCGCAGGCTGTCAACCGTGCGGTGCAGATGCAGCGCCCACATGCGCCGGTCCCGGCCATTCGCCTGCTCGGACATGCCGAAATGCACGATCGCCACGATGGGCGGCGCGCACAAGGTCCGCCAGATCGAGCCGATCAGGGTTTCGTCGCCAATATAGCTGGGGGCAAAACAGGTGGCACCGCTGGCCTGGTCCGTAAAGCGCAGGCCCACCGGCTGCACGGCCGCGTCAGCCAGCACCGCGGCCTGCAGCAGATTGGCATGGAAGGGCAGCATCTCGCGCCCGTCCCCGGTGGTGCCCTCCGGGAATACGGCCAGCACCTCGCCCTGCTCCAGGGCCTGGTGCATCGTGCGCACCAGGCGCATGGCATCGCGGCGCACGTTGCGCTCGATGTAGAGCGTGCCCGCTGCCGTGGCCAGCGCGCCGATCAGAGGCCAGCCCTGCACGTCCGACTTGGAGACAAAACGGCAGTAGCGCGCCGCGTGCAGCACCGGAATGTCCAGCCAGGAAAGGTGATTCGCCACCAGCATCACCGGCCCCCCCGCTGGCGGCTGGCCCCGGATGGCCAGCGACACCCCGGCACAGGCCAGCAGCTTCAGCGACCATGCCTGCACACGCATCTGCTGCTGCTCGGGCGACAGCGCCGGAAAACGAAACGCGACGGTCCACAGGCCCAGGAGGATGTGCGCCGCCAGACGCAGCAGACGCCAGCAGGCTTTGAAATGTTTCACGCCGGGCAGCGTTCCAGAGGTCCGTGCACCACCGCCGGGCACCATCCACATCCGAGCCGCGCAGGCATCTCTGCTCAGCCCCGGTCGAAGGCGATCTGGCCGCCCACCAGGGTACAGCGCACGCGGCCAGGCAATTCGTAGCCCGAAAAAGGCGTGTGCTTTCCCTGGCTGCGCAGCGCACCGGCCTGCACGGCCCAGGCGTCCTGCGGGTCCACGATGCAGACATCCCCCACACCGCCTTCGACCAGCTGGCCCACGCTGGCCTGCAGCGTGCCCAGGGCGCTGCCCAGCACGCGCGCGGGCTCGCTGGTGACCACGGCCAGAGCGCGTGCCAGCGGCACACCGCCGTCCTGCGACCACTTGAGCGCCAGGCTCAGCAGCAGCTCCAGGCCCGTGGCGCCGGGCTCTGCTTCGGCAAAAGGCAGGGTCTTGGCATCCTCGTCCACGGGGGTGTGGTCGGACACCAGGGCATCGATGGTTCCATCGCGCAGGGCGGCCTGCAGGGCATCGCGGTCGCGCTGCTGCCGCAGGGGCGGTGTCAACCGGGCCCGGCTGTCAAAAAAGCCGATATCGGTATCGGTGAGCATCAGCGAGTTGACGCTGACATCGCACGTCACCTTCAGGCCTTCCGCACGGGCCTGGCGCACCAGGGCCACGCCCGCTGCGCTGGAGATGCGGCACAGATGCACGCGCGCATCGGTGCTCTTGAGCAGCTCGAAGATGGTGTGCAGCGCAATCGTTTCTGCGGCCACCGGCACGCCGGACAGGCCCAGCCGCGTGGCCAGCGCACCGGCCGCCGCCACGCCCTTGCCCAGGTGCAGCTCCTGCGGGCGCAACCACACGGTGTAGCCATAGGTGGCGGCATATTGCAGGGCACGCTGCAGCACCTGGGTGCTGGACAGCGGCACCTCGGCCTGCCCGAAGCCCACGCAGCCCGACTCGGTGAGTTCGGCCATCTCGGTCAGCACCTCGCCAGCGAGGCCACGCGTGAGCGCGCCCAGCGGGAACAGGCGTGCCTGGTGCAGCTTTTCGGCGCGGAACTTGAGCATTTCCACCAGGCCGGGCTCGTCGAGCACCGGGTCGGTGTCGGGCGGGCAGACCAGGCTGGTCACGCCACCGGCCACGGCCGCCGCCATCTCGGATTCGAGCATGCCTTCATGCTCGTGGCCCGGCTCGCGCAGGCGCGCTGCCAGGTCGACCAGGCCAGGCAGCACAAGGCAACCCGCGGCATCGATGCTGCGGTTGGGCGCGAAGTCGGGTGGCACGCGCCCGATGCCCACGATGCGGCCTGCCGCGAGAGCCACGTCGCACACCTTGTCAAACCCGCTGGCAGGGTCAATCACCCGGCCGCCGTGGATCAGTATCTTCATGATTTCAAGCAAAATTGGCCTCTAGCGCCCACACAGCAAGCGCAAGAAGCTATGAAAACAGGAGCAAAACTCGCCATCACCCTAGGCCTCGTTCCCTGCCACGATGGACATCACCGCCATGCGCACCGCGATGCCGAAGGTCACCTGCGGCAGGATCACGGCCTGCGGGCCATCGACGACGGCGGAATCAATCTCCACGCCCCGATTGATGGGGCCCGGGTGCATGACGATGGCATCGGGCTTGGCCAGGCGCAGCTTGTCCTGCGTGAGGCCAAAGCTCTTGAAGTACTCCTGGCTTGACGGCAGCAGCGCGCCGCTCATGCGCTCGTTCTGCAGGCGCAGGGTGATGACCACGTCGGCATCCTTGATGCCTTCTTCGAGCGTATGGCATACACGCACACCCATCTCGGACATATTCGACGGCACCAGCGTGCGCGGCCCCACCACGCGCACCTCGGCGCAGCCGAGGGTGGTGAGCGCGTGAATGTCGGAGCGCGCCACGCGCGAGTGCAGCACGTCACCGACGATGGCCACCGTGAGGTTGGCAAAGTCCTTCTTGTAGTGCCGGATGGTGTACATGTCCAGCAGGCCCTGCGTGGGGTGGGCATGCCGCCCGTCACCGGCATTGATCACATGCACATGGGGTGCCACATGCTGGGCGATCAGGTAGGGCGCACCGGACTCGCTGTGACGCACGACGAACAGGTCGGCCGCCATGGCGCTGAGGTTGGCGATGGTATCGAGCAGCGACTCGCCCTTGCTGGCCGAGCTGCGTGCGATGTCGAGGTTGAACACATCGGCCGACAGGCGCTTGGCCGCGATCTCGAAGGTGGTGCGCGTGCGCGTGCTGTTCTCGAAGAACAGGTTGAAAACGCTCTTGCCGCGCAGCAGCGGCACCTTCTTGACCTCGCGGTCATTCACCGAAACGAAGTTGACGGCAGTGTCGAGGATGTGCGTGACGATGTCGCGCGGCAGCCCCTCGATGGACAACAGGTGGATCAGCTCGCCGTTGCTGTTGAGCTGGGGATTGCGGTGGTGCAGCACGGCTCAGGCCTCTTTGACTTGAAAATGGAAGTTGCCTCCCTCGGTACGCGCCAGCGCCAGAGACTGGCTGGCGGGAAGCGCCACGCGGGCTGCGGCGAAGTCGGCCTGCACCGGCAGCTCGCGCCCGCCCCGGTCCACCAGCACGGCCAAGCGCACGCGCGCCGGGCGTCCGTAGTCGTACAGCTCGTTGAGCACTGCACGCAGGGTGCGACCGGTGAAGAGCACATCATCGAGCACGAGGATGTCGGCGCCGTTGACGTCGAAGGGCAGCGATGTCTGGGCGCTGGCCGCCAGGCCACGCTGCGCGAAGTCATCGCGGTGCATGGCCGACGACAGCACGCCTGCGGCGCCATCGAGCCCCAGGTCTTTCTGCAGGCGCTCGGCCAGCCAGGCACCGCCCGAGGCGATGCCTGCCAGCTGCGTATGGGGCTCGCGCAGCGTGCGTACGCCGCGCAGCAGTTCACGGTACAGGGCCTCGGCATCCAGCACCAGGCTGCCCTGGCCGCCAGTGAGGGGAGTGGTCATGGGAGATTCCTCAAAAACTGTTCCAGAATAATGCAGGCCGAAGCGGCATCGGCGTCGCGCGCACCTCCCGCCAGGGCCTCGGTGGTGCTGTAGCGCTCGTCCACCTCATAGACCGGCAGGCCAAAACGGCCCTGCAACTGGCGGGCAAAACGCTGGGCGCGGCGGGTATTGTCGTGGCTGGCTCCGTCGGGATGGTAGGGAACGCCGACCACCAGGGCGTCGGGTTGCCACGCCTTGATCCGTTCGGCCACCTGAGCAAAGCGCGCATCTCCTTCTGCCTTGATCGTCGCCTGGGGCGTGGCGCTTCGCAGCATGCGATTGCCCACCGCCACCCCCGTGCGTTTGAGGCCGAAGTCGAAGGCAAGAAAGGTCTGGAAATGCGCAGGAACTGCAGGCGAAGGCAAGGGCATGGCCAGGGCGATCATGCGTGGCCCGCCCCGGGGGACAGCCGCCATGCTTCCAGGCCCAGCAAACCCAGCGCCGTGTCGTAGCGCTTCTCGACCGGCGTGTCAAAAATCACGGCAAGGTCGGCCTCCACGGTCAACCAGCTGTTCTCCGCCAGTTCCGACTCCAGCTGGCCCTCCCCCCAGGCGGAATAACCCAGCGTGACGAGCACACGCCGCGGCCCGGCACCCGTGGCCAGGGCCTCGAGGACATCCTTGGAGGTGGTCATTTCCAGCCCGCCGGGAATCACCATGGTGGAGGCATACGCAGGCTCTTCCACCACGTCGTTCTTGCCATGCAGGGATTCGTGCAGAACAAAGCCGCGCTCGGTCTGCACCGGCCCGCCCAGAAAGACAGGGGATTCCGTCAGGTCGGCCCTGCCCAGGGAGAGCTCGACCTTGTCGAACAACCCCTTGAGATTGATGTCGGTCGGCTTGTTGATGATGAGCCCCAGGGCGCCCCGTTCGCTGTGCTCGCACAGATACACCACGCTGCGCGCAAAAGACGCATCCTCCATGCCGGGCATGGCAATGAGGAAATGGTGCGTCAGATTCATGGGCGCAGAATGGGCAGGCATTCATAGATTTTACGGTGAACATGCCCGCCAACTACCACTCGGGACTGGTCTGGTTCCGGCGCGATCTACGCGCCAGCGACCATGCGGCCCTCCACCATGCCCTGCGCCAATGCCAGCAGGTGCATTGCGTCTTTGTCTTCGACAAAGCCATCCTGTCTCCCCTGCCACGCGCCGACCGGCGGGTGGCATTCATCCGCGAATCGCTGGTGGAACTCGATGAGCACCTGCGCAGTCTCAGCGGACACCGGGAAGGCGGGCTGATCGTTCGCCATGGCCTGGCCTGCCACGAAATTGCCGAAGTGGCTCGAGCCCTGGGTGTGGACGCCGTGTTCACCAACCACGATGACGAACCCCTGGCCCTGGAGCGCGATTCCCAGGTCCGGTCAGCACTGGCGACCGATCGCCGCGCCTTCCATACCTACAAGGACCACACCATTTTCGAGCGCACCGAGCTGCTCACCCAGGCTGGCGCACCGTATAGCGTGTTCACGCCTTACAAGAATGCCTGGCTGCGCAAGGTGAATGCCTTCTATCTCGGCGCCTACCCAGTCAAAGCGCACGCCCATGCGCTGGCGCCTCGTCCCACATGGGCCCACGCGGCTGTTCCAATGCTGGAAGATCTGGGATTTGAAAGCGGCCACCTGGACCTGCGCGTCCTGCCCGCAGGCAGTCGGGGCGGAGAGCGGCTGTTCAAGGACTTTCTCGAGCGCATCGACCGATACGACCAGGCGCGGGACTTTCCGGCCGTCAAGGGACCCAGCTATCTCAGTACGCACCTGCGCTTTGGCACCCTGTCCGTGCGCCGGGTGGCCCGTGCGGCCCATGCGCTCGCCCAGACTGGCAGCAAGGGGGCAGCGGCCTGGTTGAATGAACTCATCTGGCGTGATTTCTATTTCCAGGTGCTGTTCCACCATCCGCATGTCGTGGCACGGAGTTTCAAGCCGCCCTACGACGCCATTGCGTGGGAGCAGGGCCCTTGTGCCGATGCATTGTTCGATGCCTGGTGCCGCGGGCGCACGGGTTATCCGCTGGTGGATGCGGCAATGGCCCAGATCAACCAGTCCGGCTACATGCACAACCGCTTGCGCATGGTGGTGGCCAGCTTCCTCACCAAGGATCTGGGCCTGGATTGGCGCCGGGGCGAGCGCTACTTTGCAGAACACCTCAACGACTACGATCTGGCCGCCAACAACGGCGGCTGGCAATGGGCCAGCTCCAGTGGGTGTGATGCCCAGCCGTATTTCCGCATATTCAACCCGGTCAGCCAGAGTCGCAAGTTCGATCCGCAGGGACGGTTCATCCGGCGTTACCTGCCCCAACTGGCGGCCTTGCCAGACGCCGCGCTGCATGCCCCCTGGCTGGCCACCCCGCTGGAGCTGCAGGCAGCGGGCGTGAAACTCGGGGATGACTACCCGCACCCGATCGTGGACCACGACAGCGCACGCGTACGGACCCTGGAACGGTACGCCGTCGTCAAACGCTCCGTGGAGCCGTGAAGGCCACCGCCTGCAAGGAGCCTGTCGGACTTGGGGCGTCGAAAGCGAAAATCGACCCCAGTGGGACCAGTTTTTGACGGATTTGCAGTCTAATAGCCAAGCTATTGGGCAAAAAGACGGTGAAAAATGGGCCGCTGCGGTCAATTTGCAGCCGACGATTCCCATGTCCGACAGGCTCCTAGGCCAGGCGCAACTCGGCGACGCCCGGTGGGACCCGCGCGTTGCTGCAGATCAGTGGGGACCGGGCGGAGGAGCTTCTTCGTCGTCGCGAGCCATTTGCATGCCTTCGACGCCCAGTGACGCCCCCGCCGCCAACCGCATGCGCAGCGTCACATCGGTCTTGTTGTCCGCGTTGGCGATAGCCTCGGCCTGCGTGATCTCGCCGCGCTCGAACAACGAAAAAATCGACTGGTCAAAGCTGCACATGCCCACCTCGCCGCTGCGCTCGATCGCGGTCTTGAGCCCCTCGATCTGTCCTTTCTGAATCAGGTCGGACACGTAATGCGACAACAGCATCACCTCGACGGCCGGCACCAGCTTCCCCCGTGTGCCCATGATGAGCCGCTGGGCCACGACCGCCTTCAGGTTGAGAGAAAGATCCATCAGCAGCTGGTTGTGCGCATCTTCGGGGAAAAAATTCAGGATGCGCTGCACCGCCTGGTTGGCGTTGTTCGCATGCAAGGTGGATACGCAAAGGTGCCCGGATTCGGCATAGTGCAAGGCATGTTGCATGGTGAGCCGATCCCGGATCTCTCCGATCATGATCACATTGGGTGCCTCGCGCATCGCATGGCGCAGTGCCTCGTCATAGGAAAGCGTGTCGAGCCCCACCTCCCGCTGGGTCACCAGCGACTTCTTGTGCGTATGCAGGTATTCAATGGGGTCTTCCACTGTCAGGATATGTCCGGCCGTGTGCTCATTGCGGTAGTCGAGCATGGATGCCAGCGTGGTGGATTTGCCCGAACCGGCCGCGCCAACCGCCAGCACCAGCCCGCCCTTCAGAAAAGCCAGCTGCTTGAGCACGGGCGGCAGCCCCAGTGCCTCCAGCGACGGGATTTTCGGGGAGACATAGCGCACCACCATCCCCACCTGGCCCCGCTGCAGATGCACATTGACCCGGAAGCGGTCCGTCTGCCCGGTCTGGAACGCAAGATCGCATTCGAGGTGTGACTCGAACTCCTCGATCTGCGCCTTGCGCATGATGGAAAAAGCCAGTTCACGCACGTCCTGTGCTGAAAGTGCACCCGAGTCCATCGGCATGAAAACACCCTGCCGCTTGAGCGTCGGAGGGGCTCCGGCTGTCAGGAACAGGTCGGACGCTCCCTCGTGCACCATCTGCGCCAGGAACGAAAGCAGCCGGGGATCTCCCGAAGGGGGCTGTTCAATCATGTGCAGCCCCCTTATCGTCGCGCACCGGCCCCGTGGTCACCAGACCATCAGGCCACCGCCTCACCCGCAGCCAGCTTGGCGTAATGCTGGATCAGGCTCAGCAACTCGTCATCGGAGTAGGGCTTGCCCAGGTAGTGGTTGACACCCAGCTCCATGGCATGCTCGCGGTGCTTCTGTGCGATGCGCGATGTGATCATGATGATCGGCAGATCACGCAGCGCGGCATCCGCACGGATGTTGCGAGCCAGATCGAAACCATCCATGCGGGGCATTTCAATGTCGGAAAGCACCACGGTGGGGCGTTCTTCCTGCAGCCGCTCCAGGGCCTGCAGGCCGTCGGCAGCCAACACCACGCGATAACCTTCGCGCTGCAGCAGGCGCTGCGTCACCCGGCGGACGGTGATGGAATCGTCCACCACCAGCACCAGCGGGACCTGCCCCGAAGCCGGGGACGCCGCCTGGATTGGCACCGAAGCACCCATCTCGGACACGATGTTGACCGACACCCCACCCAGCGGCAAGCTGCTGCCAGTGGCACGCACCTGCTCGCCATAAACGGTCGCCAAAGCCACCGGGTTGTAGATCAACACCACCGCCCCAGAGGCCAGCACAGACATGCCCGCCAGACCAGGGAGCCGCGACAGTTGGGGCCCAAGGTTCTTCACCACCACTTCACGGTTGCCCAGCACTTCGTCCACATGCATCGCGATGCGCTGCGATGCGCTGCGCAGCACCACCACTGGCCGGGTCTTGCCTGTCGCCGCTTCGTTGCTGCGTTGCGAGGCCTGGAGCAGCGCACCGGACCAGAAGAACGGCAGGTGCTCGCCGGCAACCTCGAAGGTGCCGGTACGGTAGGCGGCTTCCAGCTCTACCGTGGGTACCCGGCGAACGATTTCCACAATATTGGCAGGCACGCCCACCGCCAGGTCCCCTGCGCGCAGCATCACCACCTGCGTCACAGCGGTGGTCAGCGGAAGCACCATGCGGAAAGCAGCACCCTGACCCGTCTTCGTGGTGGTCTCAATACGGCCCCCGAGCGAATTGACCTCGGCACGAACCACATCCATTCCGATACCCCGGCCCGCGAGCCCCGTCACTTCGGCTGCAGTGGAGAAGCCCGGCAAAAAGATCAGATTGGCGGCGTCGGCATCGCCGAGTTCGGCCTCCGGAGCAATCAGCCCCTGCGAAATCGCCTTGGCACGGATTCCCGGCAAATTCAGGCCCGCACCGTCATCCCGGAACTCCACCGACACGTCATTGCCCTCATGGTGCAGATCAACGGTGATCGTTCCGGTGGCAGGCTTGCCCTGGGCCACCCGCTGGTCCGGAGTTTCGATGCCATGGGCCACACAGTTGCGCAGCAGGTGTTCGAAGGCTGGCGTCATCCGGTCAAGCACACCACGGTCCATTTCGATCGAACCACCCGTAATATCGAGCTTGATCTGTTTGCCGGTTTCCTTGGATGACTGGCGAACCACGGCATACAAGCGCTCGGCGATGCCTTCAAACTCCACCATGCGCGTTCGCAGCAGATCACGCTGCAGTTCGCGTGCCTGTCGGCCCTGGGCAATCAGGTCGTCCTCGGTGCCTTCCACCGTGCGCTGAAGGTTGCGCTGGATGGTGGCCACGTCGTTGACGGACTCGGCCATCATGCGGGTCAACTCCTGCACCCGGGTGAAACGGTCGAATTCCAGGGGATCGAAACCCGCCGCCGAATCCTTGGACAACGCCAAACGCGATTGCATCTGGGATTCCGACTGGACTTCGATGTCCCGCAATTGCTGGCGCAAGCGCTCCAGGTTGCCCGTCAAATCCGCCATGGAACCCTTGAGCTGTGCCAGCCGTGCCTCCATTCGCGAGCGGGTGATCATCACCTCGCCAGCCTGGTTGACCAGACGATCCAGCAACTGTGCACGCACACGCACCGAATGGCCTGCCGTGGCCCGGGCTGGAGCCAATTCGAGCGGCCCCTGGGGCTTGGCCACCACGGCACGCGGAACCTGCGGAGCGGGAACCTCTGTGTCTGCCGGGGCCGCCACCTCGGCTTTCACCGGAGCCACTGCCACGGGCTCGGTGGGTGCCTGGGCACTCACGGCACGCAATGCGGCGAAAGTTGCCTGAAGACCGTCAAAGCTGCCCTGCAACGGCTCGATGTCCTGGGTCTGCACACTCTCGACATCCAGCTGCTCAATGGCAGATTCCAGGCGATGGGACAACTCCCCAAGCCGCATGGCACCAGCCAGTCGTGCGCTGCCCTTGAGCGTGTGCAAGGCCCGCAGCACCTCGGTGCGCGCAGCCAAGTTGTCAGGCCGAGCCGCCCACTGACGCAAGGCACCACCCAGGACCGGAAGCAGCTCGGCCGCTTCTTCCTCGAAAATGGGGAACAGGTCGGGATCGATCACGTCGATGGCGTCGATATCGTCGTCGATATCGGCTACGGCAGCAGATGCCTGAGAAACAGGCTCGATGGTCGCGGCCTGCTGGTGCACCGGCACCGAGAGCGCAGGCGCCACATAGCCTCTTTCAGGTTCGGGCCGGACTGTTTCGGCAACTTCCGGCACCGCTTCGGGGGCCTCAGGTGCTGGCTCCTGGGCAGCTTCGCCCAGGTCGGGACCGACCAGGGCGTCCTCTGCCATGGCTGTGGCAGTCTCGTCTTCGGCCAGGAACGCATCCAGAGCGCGCTCGGCATCCTCGGCGGGAGGAGACTGGGTGCTGACCACTTCCGTTTGCAGAATCCGGCGCAACTCCTCCAGCACCTGCGGATTCGACTCTTTGAGGAATCCGGCGGCAAACTGGTGCAAAAGGCGCCGGATATCGTCGGCGGCATCCAGGAACGCACGCGCATCCTCGGGGGTTCCCTGGGACTGCAATTGCACATGCTCCAGGGCATGCTCCAGCAATCGGGCCGTATCAGACAGCGCCTCAAAACCCACCGTGGCCGAGCTGCCCGCCAGCGAGTGCGCCAAGGCTACCGCTGTATCGGGCACACGCTCGTGCAACTCCATCGACCATTCCTGGAGCGATGTCACCAACCTGCGCGACCATTCATCCGCCTCGTTCAAATACACGTTGTACAACGGTATGCTGATGCGCAGGTTGTCGATGATCTTGATGTTTTCATCGGGCACAGGCTCCGATGCCACCACAGGCTCTGCGGTCTGCAGCACCTGTGTTTCCTCCTCCGGCGGGGCATCCACAGGCGAGAGCAGGTCCTGCTCCTGCAGGGCTTCTGCCACTGGGGGCATGTCCTGCGCAAGTGGTGCCTCTGGAAGCATCGGCACATCCAGAACACCCGTATCCTGGGTCGCGTCCAGCGACACATCCACATCGGCGGGTGGTTCCCCGACCTGATCCATTGGTAGAGAAGCATCCAGGACTGCAGAAAACTCCGAGAAATCGATGTCTTCGGCCAGCGGCACCGTGCCTGCCTGAACCGGCGCGGGTGCAGGCCCATCCTCCAGCAACAAGGGCGCCGTCTCGGAGAAATCCGCGACCGGGAAACCCTCGTCCAGTCCCTGCGGCTCCGCCATCACCAGACCAGCTGGCTCGGCAGAATCCATCGCATCTACCGCCGCCGTGCGGGGGGGTGGCGACTCCAGATCCTCCATGGTCTCGTGCACCGGCAGAGACTGTGCTGCATCCGCTTCTCCGGGCAGCACCAGGGGCAGCACGGCACCATGCAGACGCATGGCATCAGCCGCATCACTGAAGGCCTTCACCTGCCAACCGCCCGCACTGCCGGCGGCAATGTCATCCGCCCAACGGCCGAACGCCTGCAACGCCTTTTCCGACAGTTGCAGCAGCGATGGCTGCATCGGCTTCTGCTCCGCCAGCCAGGCATTGAGCAGCTGCTCCATGGACCATGCCGCCTCGCCAAAATCGTTCAGTCCCACCATGCGCGAACTGCCTTTGAGCGTGTGGAATGCTCGGCGCAAGGTCGTCTGCTCGCTGAGATCCCCTGGCTCCGACACCAGCGCCTGCACCGCAGCCAGACCATTGGCCACCACTTCGCGGGCTTCTTCGAGGAAAATCTCCAGCAGCTCTTCTTCCACCTCATGGACCACGGCTGGCACAGGCAGGGGTGGCGCAGACACTTCCGCCACAAGCGCCTCTATAGGCGCCACTTCCGGCACAGCGGGAGGCTCGCTTTCCTGCGCCGCACCCGACGGCTCGGGCGCGAGCGCTGCCGTATCGATGATCTCGGTCCGTTCAAAGGCCCCCTCTTCGGGTCCGGCCACGGAGGCGCCTGCCGTCTCATCCGCAACCTGCGGCAACGGCGGGGCCACGCCCCCACCCGCATCCACAGGGGCATACAAAGAAGCACGTGGTACCACATCCGGCAACGGCGTGGGACTGCGCTCTTCGATGATTTGCGCAACAGCTTCCTGGCTTTCCTCGCTGTCTGATGCCCGGGCACGGGTACGCCCCATCAGAATCCGCAGCTCACCCAGTTCCTCGTCATAGACAAACAGCTTGCGCGCCATGGCACGCTGGTAGCTGAGCATGTCGATCATGAAGCCCAAAGCACCCAGACTGTTGCCCAGCTTCTCGAAAATCGGCTTGCGCTCGTCGTCCGATCCCGCCTCATTGGCAAGCAGCCGCTCCACCGTGTCGCGCATGCGCAAAACAGCCAATGACGCCTGATCCAGCCCCAGCACCGAAAGCACGCCGCGCATCTGTGCCAACCGCCCAGGAACGGTTGCCAGAGGAGAAACGTCCTGCGGGTCTCGGAAAAACTGGTCCATGGCCCGTTCCGCCTCACCCAGTGTGGAGCGCAGTTCATCGACCACACTGCCCATGGTCTGGTTGTCGCTGACGCGCCGGTACAGCTCCTCCATCCAGGGCTCCAGCGGCTCGGGCTCACCACCTGCACTGACACTGTCAAGGCGATCAGCCAGTCGGCGCGCACGCGCAACCATCTGTTCTTCAGTGGTATCGGTTTCCTCAAGCGCAGCCTGCAGGTACAGCACGGCTGTGGCCACTTCCATGGCCAGCGCAGGTGAAGGAGGCTCCCCCGAACGGGTCGTTGTATCCAGCGCCTTTGTCAAAGCCTGGGCCAAACTTTCACTGCTGCGATGAAGCTTGCGCAACGAGTCACATACAAGGCTGAACTGATCTGCCGCCGGCTTGAGCTTGTTGCGGTCTCCTCCAGCAAGAGCCGACCAGGTTTCCGCAGCAGCGGAAATACGCTTGCGGGCCTGAACCAGCACCGCCGGATCGAAACGGCCGAAGCGTCGCGCCTCGTAATCGACTGGCGTATTCCTGTCCAGCCCGAAAGCCGCGCGCACGGAGCGCAGGCAAGGCACCTCTTCATTGTCCGAGGGCTGCGCCTGGGAACAGAAAAACAGCAGATCCTGCACCAGCCTGTCAGCAATGCCCGCATCGCCCCGCGCCAGCGTAGCGTATTGCATGAGAATGCGCGACGCTACCCGCTTGGCATAGACGTCCGGTGCAAACAGACCCCGGCTGAAGGCCTCGAAAAAGCCAGCACAGATTTTCCAGAACGCACGCGATTGCCGATCAGTCTGCCCCGCCACGAACCCGAGAGAGATGTCGCGCAATTCCCGGGCGGCGTCGAAATCAGCATCCTTGACGATCCGCAGCACAGCTTGATCAAGCCGGGCACGCGCCGCAGGGCCATATTCCAGCGGCGGCTCCTTGACGTCGATGTCTGGCTCTCGGAAACGCCGCTCTACAGGCCAGAGGTCGGCCGGATGCACACGCTCCGCACCCGTCAACGCCTGAATATCCCGGTACTGCGGAAACAGTGCCACCGGCGAAACGGCCTTGCCTGCCAGAACACTTTCCAGGTACTCGCTCAGCGCAAAACTGGCTCGCTCCAAAGCACCTGCCGCATCGTCCGTGCACAACTCGGGGCGCTGCACGAACTTCTGCACCGCAGTTTCCATGGAGCGCAAAACCAGCGCGGGAGAGGCCATTCCGACCATCTCAAGAGCACCGCTGGCCTGGTGCAACTGTTGGCGTGCGATCCGTAGTGTGGCGACATCCAGAGTGGCCAGATCGGACTCGCGCGCCAGGTCGGCATCGTGCACAAAGCGGCGCAGTGCCTTGACGGCACCATCCAGGGACTTGCGCAGTTCCTCCAGCACCCACGCCAGCGGCCCCAGATCCTGTTCGCCCGGGCCTCCTTCTGCGTTAGGTGCGTTGACAGCATCGATAGATGACATGAGTTCGTTCCCGGCTGCACACAGCCCGTTCGTTGTTCGGTACGTCAGGCGATCTTGAACCGCGCCACGGACTGGCGCAGTTCCTCGGCCATGGTCGAGAGTTCGCGGACCTGTTGTGCCGTGGTACGCGTACCCTCACCGGTCTGCTCCGTCACCGCGAAAATATGCTGGATGTTGTCGGCCACCTCGTTGGCGAGCGTGGCTTCACGCGAGGTGGACGAAGAAATCTGCTCGATCAGTTCAGCAAGGCGGCGGGACACATGGTCAATCTCGGTCAGTGCGGTACCTGCACTGTCGGACAGCCGAGCTCCTTCCACCACACCCTGCGTCGAACGCTCCATGGCGGCAACCGCATCCTGGGTGTCCGTCTGAATGGCTTTCACAAGCGCCGAGATCTGACGCGTTGCATCTGCAGAGCGCTCAGCAAGGCGCTGCACTTCTTCCGCCACCACCGAGAAGCCGCGGCCAGCTTCACCGGCAGACGCCGCCTGAATGGCTGCATTCAGAGCCAGCACGTTCGTCTGCTCGGTAATGTCGGAAATCAGCTCGGTGATTTCACCAATCTCCTGGGACGACTCACCCAGCCGCTTGATCCGCTTGGAGGTGTCCTGGATCTGGTCGCGGATGGAATTCATACCGCCGATGGCGTTCTGCACGGCCTGCAGGCCCGAATCGGCGGCTTGCAGCGACTGGCGAGCCACAGTGGCAGACTCTTGGGCTTGTGTGGAAACCTCATTGATTCGGGTGGCCATTTCCAGCACCGACTGACCGGTTTCACGAATTTCTCGCAGCTGTTCGGTCGATGCCGCCAGCAGCTCGGTAGACGTGTTGTCCACCATGGCCGTCGTCTGCGCCACCCGGGTCGCTGTGTTCTGCACACTCCCCACCAGCTGGCGCAACTCTTCCACCGTGTAGTTCACCGAGTCCGCAATGGCACCCGTGATGTCTTCCGTCACAGTGGCTTCCTGTGTCAAGTCACCTTCAGCGACCGATTGAAGTTCGTTCATCAACCGTAAAATGGCGGCCTGGTTGGCGTCATTGACACGCTTGGCCTCCTGTTCCTGGCGCTGGGCATCCTTCTGCTGAACTTCAGCCATTTGCTGGCGATTCCGGCTGTCGAGCAGCTGCACACGCGAAATTCCCACACCGCACAACAACACGAAGACCGCTGCAAGAGCCAACGCTGCCAATTGTCCACCGCCGACGCCCGTCTGCGCAGACAACTTGGTCTGCAGGCCTTCGAGCTGACGGCGCAATGGCTCGCTGTCACCCAGAATCGCCGTCTGTGCTTCACGGGCCGAAACCAGCCCCTGCAGATTGCCCAGAATAGCGCTGGCCTGGTTCCGGGTGTCTTCGTAAAGCTTGATCAGGGCATCGAGCTGTTCACGTGTCTGCGCATCCTTGGTTGCGGACAGACGCAGTTCTGGACTTCCATCGAGCAGGCCCTGCGCAATTTCCTTGAACGAATTCAAGTCCTTGCCGAGCAGAAACACGGCCTCGGGGCTCACACCCTCAGCGGTCTGGAATTCGTTGGCGGATTTGCCGATCCGCTGCGTCAACATCACCAGCTGGCCTGCCGCAGAAATCTCTGCGGCCTGCGCGTTCTGCTGCAGCTTGAGCGACGAAACGGTCTCCGCAATTTCCAGCAGATCGGACGACTGCCGGTTGATGGTGCGCAGAGCGTCACCCACCTGTGTCAGGATCTTTTGCTGACCCATCACAACGGCCGCGTTGCGTTCTGCACGCTCCATCAGAGGGGTGATGGCATCCAGATCGGGACGGAAAGGCTCACCCAGCGACTCCACACCGAGCTCGGCGTCACCGGCATTGAGCGCCCGCACGTTGCGAGCCAGAACCCCGGAGCTCTCGACCACGTCAGGGAACGCCTGAGGGCTGCCGACCAACGCCTGCGACACCGATTTGGCAAGCCGCTGCGACTGCATCAGCGACTGCCCGGTGGCCGCCAGCTGCTGGGCCGAACGGTCTGCCTGCTGCAGCACCCAGAAGGCGATGACCGCCAGAACGGCCACACCCAGACCAAGCAAAATCAACAGCCGCCGCTGGTGCGTGGCGGCTGAGGCCTCCCCCAGCAGAGGCAGGGCGATAAGGTCTTCTGATTCCGTTTCGGAACTATCCAATACCGCCGAACTGGCAACCGCACCCTGAGGATCGCCCTGAACGCTGTTCAGGGCCTCGGCGGGATATTGCGGCATATCGTCAATGGACAGATTATTCTGATCCATGGAGGGCCCGGCATCTGCCTGCTGGCTTTCGGGCTTGCGGTTGAACAGATTTCCAATTTGTTTGACGACAGACATGGGACAGCCTTACAGAAGAACTCAAGCACTGATGCTCAGAAATGCGGTGTGTTGAGACAGGGCCTGCAAATTCAGCTCCTGCCAGCGTGTACCGTCGGAATCGATATAGGTCGTACCAAAAAACGCCGGAGCGTCTTCCGCCGGGGGCTCGGACGAAACAAATGCATCCGTGCTGCGCAGCCCCGCCAGCCGGTCCACCAGCAAAGCGGCATTGACTTCCAGCGCGGCATTGAAGGCCAGCAAGCTGGACTCCGAGAGCGCCTGCTCGGTACGCACAGGAGCGTCACCGAGCAAACCCGCCAGATCGACCACCCCGGTCAGCCCGCCACGCAGATTGGCAACGCCCATGAACCATTTCTGGGTATAGGGCACATGCTGCACGACGGTCCACGGGAAAATTTCGCCTGCATGCCCGAGGGGCAAAAGGTAGTGCTTCCCGGCAGACTCCACGGCCAGCCAGGAAGAAACGGACAAACCCTCGGTCCTTGCCGCCTGGAGGCGGCTGGCGAGTCGTATCTGGAGCTCTCTGAGCGCTTCGCGATTGGCCATAGAAGATGCCGGACTCTCAGTTCAGCGCATCAATCTTGGCTTGCAACTCGGCTGCATCCACCGGCTTGGTGATATAGCCGCGGGCACCCTGGCGCATGCCCCAGACGCGGTCGGTTTCCTGATTCTTGCTGGTGCACATGATGATCGGGACATCGGCATAGAGCGGATCACGCGAAATGGCGCGCGTGAGCTGGAAACCGTTCTGGCCGGGCATGACCACATCCATGAGAATCAGGTCCGGTTTTTCTTCTGCCAGACGGCGGAACGCCTCATCTGCGTTTTCCGCCGTGCGCACCTGCATGCCTTTTTTTTGCAGCAGATCGGTCAGGAACATCAATTCGGTCTTGGAATCATCCACGACCAGCACTTTCTGAATCGGCATTACATCGCTCCTTGATCGGGATTGCCAAACTGCTGCACCGCTTGCAACAGCTGGTCTTTGGTAAAGGGTTTGGTGAGATATTCCTGGCACCCCACCATACGCCCGCGCGCCTTGTCGAAAACACCATCCTTGGATGAAAGCATCACCACGGGAGTGTCTGCGAAACGCGCATTGCGTTTAATGATGGCCACCGTCTGGTAACCATCAAGTTTGGGCATGAGAATGTCGCAAAAAATCAGCTGCGGATGGTAATCGTTGACCTTGGCCAGTGCGTCAAAACCATCGTCAGCCAATAAAACTTCGTGCCCGCCCTGTTTGAGAAATATCTCAGCGCTGCGTCGAATGGTATTGCTGTCATCCACCACGAGCACTTTGAAAGATGCGCCGGTTGTAGTCAATTGTCACTGCTCCCGATGGGAAAAATAAACAACGCAGGCCATTGCCGCGCTTCAGGTCCGAACCATCTCAAAATCATCCTTGCCTGCACCGCATTCCGGGCTGGGCCAACGGGTAAGCGCCAGATCCCAGGATGTAATGGCAGTGATGCAGTTTTCGGGGAAAACCCTCGGATTCATCCTAAATCCAGCCGCGCCACCCGTACATCCAAGTTAATGAGCCGGTCACAGCTTAAGGGGCCTTCACTTAGAATGCAATGATTGTATCTAGACACCATCGCTGGTTGCCGTTTTCGCGCCACCACCCGCAACGCAACGGGCCCATGTCACACCAGTCGTCTCCTCCTCCTTCCGACGAAGCCAGTTCCCTGGTCAGCCAGACACAGTCCAACCCCGCCTGCGTCATGGTGTTCAACGCCAGCGACCCCAGTGGAGCGGGCGGACTGACCGCCGATATCGCCACCGTGGCCTCCGTGGGCGGCCATCCGATGGCCGTGGTCACCGGGGCCTACATCCGTGATACCGCTGAGATTTTCGACCACTTCTGCATGGACGACGAGGCCGTGACCGACCAGGCACGCGCCGCACTGGAAGACCTGCCCGTGCAGGTCATCAAGATCGGTTTTGTGGGCAGCCCCGAGAACATCAGCGCCATTGCCGAACTGGCCGCGGACTACGACGAACTTCCGGTGGTCAGCTATATGCCCAATCTCTCCTGGTGGCAGGACGGCCTGATTGACCAGTATCTGGACGCCTTCCGCGAACTCATGCTGCCGCAGACCACGGTGTTGGTTGGAAACCACAGCACCCTGTGGCGCTGGCTGCTGCCGGACTGGAGCGGCGACCGCAGCCCCACCGCACGCGACATCGCAGCGGCCGCTGCCGAAGTGGGCGTGCCCTACACCCTGGTGACCGGCATCCCTTTGCCCGAACAGTTCATCGAGAACACCCTCGCGTCTCCAGAGTCCGTGCTGTGCAGCGGCCGGTTCGAACTGTTCGATGCCACCTTCACAGGGGCCGGAGACACCCTCTCCGCCGCCCTGGCCTCCCTGCTGGCCTGCGGCAGCGACCTGGCCGAAGCGTGCAACGAGGCCCTGGGCTACCTGGACCACTGCCTGGACGCCGGCTTCCGTCCCGGCATGGGCCATGTGGTGCCCGACCGCATGTTCTGGGCCGAGCCCGAAGACGCCGACGATTCCACCCCCGACGACAAAGACGACCAACCCAGCCTCGAAGGCTTTGGCTTCCCCTCCCATGACACCAAACACTGACCTCAACATTCCCCTGTTCGAACGCGCCAAGGCCGTGATCCCCGGCGGCGTCAACTCTCCCGTGCGCGCCTTCCGTGCCGTCGGCGGCACGCCCCGTTTCGTCAAGCGCGCCCAGGGTGCCTATTTCTGGGACGCGAACGGCAAGCAGCACATCGACTACATCGGCTCCTGGGGACCGATGATCCTGGGCCACGGCCACCCGGCCGTGCTCGAAGCCGTGCAAAAAGCCGTGCTCGAAGGCTTCTCGTTCGGAGCTCCCACCGAGCGCGAGGTCGAACTGGCCGAGGAAATCCTCTCGATCATGCCGTCCATGGACATGGTGCGCCTGGTCAGCTCGGGCACCGAAGCCGGCATGAGCGCCATCCGCCTGGCGCGCGGCGCCACGGGCCGCAGCAAGATCATCAAGTTCGAGGGCTGCTACCACGGCCACGCCGACGCGCTGCTGGTCAAGGCCGGCTCGGGCCTCGCCACCTTCGGCAACGCCACCAGCGCCGGCGTGCCGCCCGAGGTGGTGCAGCACACCCTGGTGCTCGAATACAACAACGTGCAGCAGCTCGAAGAGGCCTTCGCCCTGCATGGCAAGGACGTGGCCTGCCTGATGATCGAGCCCATCGCCGGCAACATGAACTTCGTGCGCGCCAGCGTCGAATTCACCCGCCGCTGCCGCGAGCTGTGCACGCAGCACGGCGCCCTGCTGGTGTACGACGAAGTCATGACGGGCTTCCGCGTGGCGCTGGGCGGCGCGCAGAGCGTCTATGCCCAGGCCATTCCCGGCTTCGAGCCCGACCTCACCGTGATGGGCAAGGTCATCGGCGGCGGCATGCCGCTGGCGGCCTTCGGCGGCAAGCGCGCGATTATGGAACACTTGGCGCCGCTGGGCGGCGTCTACCAGGCGGGCACGCTGTCGGGCAACCCCGTGGCCACGGCCTGCGGCCTGGCCACGCTGCGCGAGATCCGCAAGCCCGGCTTCTACGAGGCCCTCTCGGCCTCCACGCGCTCGCTGGTGGATGGCCTCAAGGCCGCCGCCGACGCCGAGGGCGTGCCCTTCAGCGTGGACTGCCAGGGCGGCATGTTCGGCTTCTTCCTGATGCCCGAGCTGCCGCAGAACTACCCGCAGGTCATGCGCACCGACAACGCGCGCTTCAACCAGCTGTTCCACGGCCTGCTCGACCGCGGCGTATACATCGCGCCCGCGCTCTATGAAGCCGGTTTCGTCAGTGCGGCGCACACCGCCGACGACATCGCGGCCACGGTGGCCGCCGCGCGCGAAGTGTTCAAGACGCTCTCAAAATAAGAGCTGGCAGCGCTTGCCCTGCAAGCGCTGCACCCCGAAAACACCCTTATTTCTACCGCACCCGCCTCCCTTCCTCCCATGCTTGCTGCACCCAAGTTCCTGTTTGCCGCGCTGATCCTGGCGATCAACACCCTCGTGCTGTGCAGCTCGATGATCCCGTTCGCCCTGGCCAAGCTCATCCTGCCCATCACCCCAGTGCGCCATATCTGCGACCGCGCCCTCATGGGCATCGCCGCGCTGTGGATGGACATCAACGCCTTCTGGCTTGGCGCCGTCAACCCGGTACGCTGGCAGGTCAGCGGCGTGGACGGGCTCGACCCGCGCGGCTGGTACCTCGTGGCCAGCAACCACCAGACCTGGGTGGACATCCTGGTGCTGCAGCGCGTGTTCAACCGCCGCATCCCCATGCTCAAGTTCTTCACCAAGAAAGAGCTGATCTACGTGCCCGTGATCGGCCTGGCCTGGTGGGCGCTCGACTTTCCGTTCATGCAGCGCAAGGGCGGCGCCAGCGCGCGCGCCGACCTTGAAGCCGGACGCAAGGCCTGCGAGAAATTCCGCCTCGTGCCCACCTCGGTGATGAGCTTCGTCGAGGGCACACGCTTCACGCCCGCAAAGCACGCGCAGCAGAAATCGCCCTACAGCCACCTGCTCAAGCCCAAGGTGGGCAGAATCGGCATGGCGCTGGAGTCCCTGGGCG
>JANJVX010000298.1 GCA_024709845.1 Burkholderiaceae bacterium
CGTGCCGATGAGGCTGATGGGAGCCAGGTCTTTCAGAGGGTCGTAGGCCACCTTGGGATTGAGGATGCGCGCAATCGTCATGTTGCCGTTGATCATCACGCCGATGGTGTGGCCGTCCGTGGCGCTGGCCACCGCCTGGGCGGCGATGTTGCCGCCCGCGCCCACCTTGTTCTCCACCACCACCGGCTGGCCCAGGGCCTTGGACAGCGGCTCGGCCAGGGTGCGTGCCACCAGGTCGGGCGAGGAGCCGCCGGGAAAGCCGACGATGATCTTGAGGGGTTTGCTGGGCCAGCCCGGCGTGGCGGGCTCCGCCTGGGCGAAGGCGCCACCGCCAAGGGCGGCGAGCGCGAGGGCGAGCGTGGCGCGGCGAAGCGGGTGGATGGGCATGGGTTTTCCTCGGGACAGAAAAGAAAAAGCGCGCAACCGGGGCGGTTGCGCGCTGGGCATTATCTGGCGTGGCGCCGGGGCGTCAGGCGTATTCGGCCAACGACTTCTTCATCTTCTTCATGGCGGCCACCTCGATCTGGCGGATGCGCTCGGCACTCACGCCGTACACGGCGGCCAGCTCGTGCAGCGTCATGCCGCCGGAGCCGTCATCGTTCACCTTGAGCCAGCGTTCCTCGACGATGCGGCGGCTGCGCTCGTCCAGGCTGGAGAGGGCCGTGGCAATGCCGTCGGACGCCAGCGCATCGCGCTGGCGCGACTCGATCATGGCCGTGGGTTCGTGCGCGGCATCCGACAGGTAGGCGATGGGGCCGAAGGCCTGCTCGCCATCGTCGGACGGCGCGGGGTCCAGCAGCACGTCGCCGCCCGACATGCGCGTTTCCATCTCCATGACTTCTTCGCGCTTGACGTTGAGCTGCTCGGCCACGCGGTCGATTTCCAGGTCGGTCAGCGTGTTGCGGTGTGTGTCATTGGCTTCGGCGTCGGTCTTGAAGCCCTGCTTCATCGAGCGCAGGTTGAAGAACAGCTTGCGCTGCGCCTTGGTGGTGGCCACCTTGACCATGCGCCAGTTCTTCAGGATGTATTCGTGGATCTCGGCCTTGATCCAGTGCATGGCGTAGCTCACCAGGCGCACGCCCTGGTCGGGGTCGAAGCGTTTGACGGCCTTCATCAGGCCCACGTTGCCCTCTTGGATCAGGTCGCCATGGGGCAGGCCGTAGCCCAGGTACTGGCGGGAAATCGACACGACCAGACGCAGGTGCGACATCACCAGACGGCCTGCGGCGTCCAGGTCGTTGTGGTTCCGCAAGGCATGCGCTGCGGCCTGCTCTTCTTCGGGCGTGAGCAGCGGCAGGCGGTTGACCGCCGAGATGTAGGCGTCCAGATTGCCCAGCGGGGGCACCAGCGCCCACGGGTTGGCCGGGGCCAGGGCGGTCGTTGCGGATCCAGATTGAAGTGTCATTCCAGAAGTCCTTTCCTCTTGAAACACTATATTAGCACTCTCTTGGAGGGACTGCTAATCCCGGAGTTCCCGGCGGGTTGTCAAAAATGCCATGCCGTGATTTTTTGCATGAAATCGGACTTTTGCCTTTTGTTTAAAGTGCTGGAAGCTATTGTTTTAATAGTGAATGATGCCTTCTTCTTGCCTGCCATGGCGGCGAAAAGGGCCTGCCACGGCGCACCGGCAGCCCTCCCGGTCTATCTGAAGTCCCGGCTCTCCGTCGCCAGCCGGCCCAGCAGCGGTGACAGATCGGCCAGCCGGTAGGCGATCAGGTTGCACACCGCGCCCTCGCGCTGCCAGCGGCCCTTGACAGCCAGCAGCCGCGCCTCCAGCAGCGCCTGCCGCTGCGCCTCTTTCACGTGCTTCCACACGATCACCTGCGTGCTGCCGTGCTCATCCTCCAGCGAGACGAAGACCGTGCCCTTGGCCGTCCCGGGTTGCTGCCGCAGTGTGACGATGCCGGCCGTGCGCACGGTCCTGCCATCGGGCATGCGGCGCAGATCTTGGGAGGTCTGGAGCCTGTACCGGTCGAGCCTGGGCCGCAGCAGTGCCATGGGGTGGCTGCGCAAGGTCAGGCCGACCGAGGCGAAGTCCCAGCCCACTTCCTCGCCCTCGGGCGCGGCGGGCAGTTCCAGAAGCTCCTCGTCCACCGGCGCATCCTGCAACAATGCGGGCGGCGCATGCAGGGCCGCCGCCTCCCACACCTGCTGGCGGCGGTGGCCCGACAGCGTCGCAAGGGCACCGGCCGCCGCCAGCAGATTCATCTCGTGCTGTTCCAGCCGTGCGCGACGCGCCAGTTCCTCGGCGCTATCGAAAGGCGCCACGACCCGCTCGGCCACGATGCGCTCGGCGCTGATGGCCTGCAGGCCATGAACCCTGTGCAGCCCCAGCCGCACGGCAGGGGTGGCGGGCAGGTCTTCCAGCGTGGATTCCAGTGCGCTGTGCATCACATCCACGGGCCGCACCTCCACGCCATGGCGGCGCGCGTCCTGCACGAGCTGGCTGGGCGTGTAAAAACCCATGGGCTGGCTGTTGAGCAGCGCCACGAGGAAGGCCGCCGGTTCGTGCCGCTTGATCCAGGCCGAGGCATAGACCAGCAGCGCGAAGCTGGCGGCGTGGCTCTCTGGAAAGCCGTACTCCGAGAACCCCTTGACCTGCTCGAAGATGGCCTCGGCAAACTCCAGCGCATAACCCCGGGAGGTCATGCCACCGACGAGCCGGTCGTAGTATTTCTCCAGGCCGCCCTTGCGCTTCCAGGCCGCCATGGCGCGCCGCAGGCCGTCGGCCTCGCCTGCCGTGAAGCCCGCCGCGAGCATGGCGATCTGCATCACCTGCTCCTGGAACACCGGCACGCCCAGCGTGCGGCCCAGCGCGGTGCGCAGGGCCTCGCTGGGGTAGGTGACCGGCACCTTGCCCTGGCGCCGGTTCAGGTAGGGGTGCACCATGCCGCCCTGGATGGGCCCGGGCCGCACGATGGCCACCTCGATCACCAGGTCGTAAAAGCACCGGGGGCGCAGGCGCGGCAGCATGCCCATCTGGGCCCGGCTCTCGATCTGGAACACGCCGATGGTGTCGGCCTGGCAGACCATGTCGTAGGTGGCACTGTCTTCGGCCGGGATGTCCTGCATGCGGAACGCCTGACCGCGCCGCAGGCCGATCAGGTCGAGCGCGCGGCGGATCGCCGACAGCATGCCCAGGGCCAGCACATCGACCTTGAGCAGGCCGGCCGCGTCGAGGTCGTCCTTGTCCCATTCGATCACCGTGCGATCGGGCATGGAGGCGTTCTCCACCGGCACCATGCGGCACAGCAGGCCCCGGGTGAGCACGAAGCCGCCCGTGTGCTGCGACAGGTGGCGCGGAAACCCTAGCAGCTGCTGCGTGAGCGTGATGAGCTGGCGCACGGCCAGGCCGTCTGGCGGCATGCCCAGCTCCTCGAAGCGCTCGGGCCGAACGCCCGTGCCGTCGAACCACTTCTGGCCCTTGGCGATGGCATCCACCGTGGCCAGGTCGAAGCCCAGGGCCTTGCCCACGTCGCGGATGGCGGACCTGGGCTGGTAGCGGATGACCGTGGCCGTGAGGGCAGCACGGTCGCGCCCGTATTTCTGGTACAGGTACTGGATCACTTCCTCGCGGCGATCATGCTCAAAGTCGATATCGATGTCCGGGGGCTCGTTGCGCTCGCGGGAGATGAAACGCTCGAACAGCACCGACATGCGCGCCGGGTCCACCTCGGTCACGCCCAGGCAGTAGCAGACCACGCTGTTGGCGGCCGAGCCGCGCCCCTGGCAGAGGATGTGGCGAGAACGCGCGAAAGCCACGATGTCGTACACCGTGAGGAAGTAGTGTTCGTAGCGCAGCTCGCAGATCAGGGCCAACTCGTGCTCGATCAGCGACTGCACCGGGGCGGCAATGCCTTGCGGCCAGCGGCGCCCCGCGCCCTCGTAGGTCATCTGCCGCAGATAGCTGGCGGCCGTGTGCCCTGGCGGAACCACCTCGTCCGGGTACTGGTACTTCAGCGCGTCCAGGCTGAAATGGCAGCGCGCCGCCACCTGCAGCGTCTCGGCCAACAGCTCGGCAGGAAAGGTTTGCGCCAGCCGCAGGCGCGTGCGCAGGTGCTGCTCGGCGCTGCGCTGCAACGCATGGCCGCATTCCGTGAGTGGCTTGCCGATGCGCGTGGCCGTGAGCACGTCCTGCAGCGGCTTGCGCGAGCGCACATGCATGTGCACATCACCCACCGCCACCAGGGGCAGCGCCGTCAGCTCCGACAGGGCGCGCAGGCGGTGCAGCCACAGCTCGTCGTCCAGGCGGCGCAGCTGCTCCACCCCGATCCAGCACCTTCCCGTGAAATGCCCCAGCGTCCAGCGTCCCATGGCTTCGAGCTGGGCATCGGTGGCCTGGCGGTCCGGGCACAGCAGGGCCAGGCAGTGCGCCAACTCGGTGCCCGTGATGTGGTCCAGGGTGAGGTGGTAGCGGCCTTTCTCCGACGCGCGCCGCAGTTTGGTGATGAAGGCGCAGAGGTTGCCGTAGCCCTGCAGGTTCTGCGCCAGGAGGACCAGTGTGAACGGGGCCTCATCCCCGTTGCGCGGCTGGATGCCGAACTGTGATCCGAGCAGCAAGGGCAGGCCTGCAGCCTTGGCGGCCCCATGGGCCCGCACCACCCCGGCCATGCTGCATTCGTCGGTGATCGCCAGCCCCTGGTAGCCCAGTTCCTTGGCGCGCTCGACCAGCTCCTCGGGCCAGCTCGCCCCGCGCAGGAAAGTGAAATTCGAGATGCAGCGCAGCTCCGCATAGTCCGGCAGCGATCGGGAGGGGAGGTTCATTGCCGTGACCTCAGCCAAAGTACCCATGCAGGAACCACGCCGTCTGGTCCCGCGCCAGGCGCTGCTGGAACACCCACAGCACACCGGCATGCGGGCTGCGGGCCAGCCAGTAGTCGCGCTGCACGTTGAGCGGCCGGGCGTCTGCCTCGGCGCTGCTGCGGTGCCACCAGCCGCCTTCGACCCGGTCTGGGCCGAGCAGCAGTTGCAGCGGTCCCTGGTAGTGCGGCCGGTGGTCTCGTTCGATCAGGCGCAGTGGTTCCTCCAGCACCCAGGTGGGCAGGGGCAGCGCATGCCGGGGCTCCTGGCCCCGGACCCGCCGGGCCGGATCGCTGTTCCAGCCCTGCATCCATTCCAGCCGGTGGTCGGCGTACAGCACCGGGTGCTGCACGCTGGCCTGGCCGAGCCGCGCCTGGATGCGCTCCAGCGCCAGATCGGTGTCCGCGCCCTGGCGCAGGGTCTCGGGAATGAGCGACCGGCTCTCTTCGATGAAGGGGGTGACCTCGCTGGCCAGCAATTCGATGTCCCCGGCAGGCGCCAGCAGCGTGGTCTTGGCCAGGTGTTCGGCCAGCAGGCGCGAGAAGTGCTCCACGTTCTGCATGGGCTGGGCGGTGCGTACCGTGATCTCGCCGCCGGTGCCCGCGTCCCTGGCGCGCATCACATCGTGGCACCAGCGCAGCGTGAAGGCGGTGGCGCCCAGCCTGCGCGCGGCCAGCCAGCCGGCCATCTGCACCAGCAGGCGCCGGGCGCCGAAGAGCAGGGCCGGAGCGGTCTCCACGCGCGACATCAGCTCCAGCCGTGCATGGAATGTCTCGGGCAGAGTGACCCATGCGTGGGTCTCGGGCCGCAGCCCGTAGGCCTGGTCCAGTCCCGCCAGCAACGCCTTGCCGAAACGGCGTGACAGACCGCCGCGTGGCAGCGCACGCACATCGCCCAGGGTGCGGCAGCCCACGCGCGCCAGCGTGGCCTGGTGCTGGCCCACCGCCGTGATGGCGTGCAGCGGCAGCGGGGCCAGGATGCCGGTCAACGGGCCACGAAACCCATCCCGCTCCGCAGGCCCCGTGTCCTGGCGCGCGAGGGCCAGGGCCGCCGTGGCCGTGGGTGCCCAGGCCACCCGGGCGCCCAGTTCCCCGGCGCCTTCCTGCACCTTCAGGTGCAACGGCTCCAGGCCGCCAAACAGCCGCGCACAGCCCGACACCTCGGCCACCACGGCCTCCTCCAGCAGCGCCACCCGGGGGGTGAACTGCAAGGCCCAGATGCCCAGCGCCATGGGGTCAATGGGCCAGGAGCCTGTGGGTTGCGGCAGGGGCAGCAATGCGGCCCAGTGCGCGGACATCGGACAACTCCTTGGCCAGCGGCGCCTGTACCGTGGCAGCGGCAGACCCCAGGCGCGGCGGCAACATGTGCTGCAGGTTGCCGGGAATGGCCTCCAAACGCAGCACGCCCTCGAACGCACTGCCCCGGCGCTTGGGAATGTGCACCTGCAGCACCCAATCCGGCCCCAAAGTCACCCCCACGCGCAACGGTGCAGGCGAGGCCTGCTGCAACGCACCTTCAGGACGGCACAGGAACACCGGCGCATCGCAGGACTGTGCGTGGATCTGCAAACGGCGGATCTGCTCGGGCCGCGCCTGCGGGAGCCAGGCGAGTACGGCACCCACGGGCCCTGCCTGGAGGATTTGTTCGGTGGCCCAGAGCCGCTCCAAAGGCGCAACGGCCCGCACCCACACCAGCTGCGCAGGCGGTACGCCCAGTTGCGCCAGCCCCCCGGCGTGCGGCGGCTGGGGTGGCGCCACCAGGTAAATGCGGCCACCCTCTTGCAGCAAGGCAGGCAGCGCGGGCCCCAACAGGCGCCATTCGCACCGCAGTGCCTGCGGCAGCAGCAGCTCCGTCACGGCTTGCGTGGGCCACCCGCCACCGGGCAACTGCGCAT
>JANJVX010000016.1 GCA_024709845.1 Burkholderiaceae bacterium
AGGTCATCAGTGGCGCAATCATGATGGTGACCAGCCGCTCGCGCCAGTGCGTGATGGTGCGCGTGGCCATGATGCCGGGGATGGCGCAGGCAAAGCTGGAGAGCAGCGGAATGAACGAGCGCCCCGACAGCCCCACCGTGCCCATGAGCCGGTCGAGCAAAAAGGCGGCGCGCGGCAGGTAGCCCGAGTCTTCCAGCGCCAGGATGAAGAAGAACAGGATCAGGATCTGCGGCAGGAACACCAGCACGCCGCCCACCCCCGCCACGATGCCATCCACCAGCAGGCTGCGCAGCACGCCCTCGGGCAGGCGCGCCTGCAGCCATTGCCCCAGCGCATCGACCGCGCCAGTGATGGCGTCCATGGGCGCCGCCGCCCAGCTGAACACCGCCTGGAACATCAAAAACATGGTGCAGGCCAGCAGCAGCGTGCCCCACAGCGGGTGCAGCACCACGCGGTCCAGGGCCTCGTCCACCTGCGGCAGCCCCTCGGGCTCGCGCACCGCCAGGCGCAGGATGCGGCGCGCCTCCTGCTGGGTGCGCAGCACCTGCTCCACGCCCTGCGGCTCCCAGGGGCGGGCCTGCGCGGGAGCAGACGGGCGCCAGCCATCCAGCCACTGCAGCAGCTCGGCCGCGCCACCCTTGCGGATGCCCACCGTCTCCACCACGGGCATGCCCAGTTCGCGCTCGAGCAGCGCGCGGTCGATGGCAATGCCCGCGCGGCGCGCGGCGTCGCTCATGTTCAGCGCCAGCACCATGGGCAGGCCCATGGCCAGGGTGTCCAGCACCATGCGCAGGCCCAGCTGCAGATTGGTGGCATCGACCACGCAGACCAGCAGGTCGGGCGCGGCCTCACCCGCGCGCTGGCCGGTGATGACATCGCGCGTCACGGCTTCGTCGGCGCTCAGGGCGTTGAGGCTGTAGGCGCCGGGAAGGTCGAGCACGCGCACCGGGTGGCCCGACGGCGTGGTGAGCAAGCCCTCCTTGCGTTCGACCGTCACCCCGGCGTAGTTGGCCACCTTCTGGCGGCTGCCGGTGAGCAGGTTGAACAGCGCCGTCTTGCCGCTGTTGGGGTGGCCCAGCAGCGCCAGCCGCAGGTCGGCGGCCGTGGCGCTCACGCCGTGCCCCCGGGTGCGGGCGGCGTGGTGCTGATGCGCACCAGCGCGGCCTCGCTGCGGCGCAGCGCAAACGTGCTGCGTCCCACGCGCACCGCCAGCGGATCACCGCCCGGGAAGGCCCGCGCCACGACACGCACGCGCTCGCCCGGCAGAAAGCCGACCTCCAGCAGGCGCAGCAGCAGGCCGCCATCGTGCGCGGCAGCCTCCATGTGCAAGCCCTGCACCCAGGCGTCGGTGCGCAAGGGCAGGTCTGCCAGCCCGGTTCCGGGGGCCTGGGGCGCGGCCGGGGCGTCCATTGCAATGACAGCGTCCATGGTTTCGTAAATAACAATAATTCCTATTTGCGAATTGTAGAGCGCCGCCTGCAAGTACCGCAACCGCACCGGTCCGGACAACTGCAACGCGCTTGCGCTGGATCAACCCGCCGTGGCCAGGCCCAACACCCCCGCCCCGCCCGAAAAAGACGACACCGTGCGCCCATCACGCGGTAAATTCCGGGGCATGACGACGCTCTGGGACATTTCCCCCGCCGTGCACCCCGGCTCTCCGGTCTTTCCGGGGGACACGCCGCTGCGCCAGCACTGGGACGCCACCATCGGCCCGGACAGCGCGGTGAACCTGAGCACGCTCACCTTCTCGCCCCACATTGGCGCCCACGCCGACGCGCCGTTGCACTTCGACCCGCAGGGCGCCGCCATCGGCACGCTGGCGCTCGAACCCTACCTGGGCCTGTGCCGCGTGATCCACGCCATCGATTGCGGCCCGCTGATCGAATGGGCGCACCTGGGCGCTGCCGTGCAGGGCGCCCTGCCCGCCCGCGTGCTGGTGCGCACCCGCCGCAAGGCCGCCGTGGACCACTGGGACAGCCGCTTCAGCGCCTTCGCCCCGCGCACGCTGGAATACCTGGCCGACCTGGGCGTGCGGCTGGTGGGCATCGACACGCCCAGCGTGGACCCGGCCGACAGCCCGGACCTGCCCAGCCACCAGGTGCTGCGCCAGCGCCATCTGCGCGTACTGGAGAACCTGGTGCTCGACGAGGTGCCCGCAGGTGACTACGAACTCATCGCCCTGCCGCTCAAGCTGACCACGGCCGATGCCTCACCCGTGCGCGCCGTGCTGCGTGCGCTCTAAGAAAGCGCACATTTTTTAGCTATTTTCCCACCGAAGCCCGTGGATAAAGCGCTACAAGCTACACATTAGATAGCAACAAGTTCCGCCACTGCGCGGAAAAAATGTGCCGATGGACGGCACGGGTTCGGCGCCCGGCGGGGATTCACAGCACCGCTGAAAAGCACTAGAGTGGGCGCACGGCACGGGTGCCATTCCTGCCAATGGCGCGGCATCCCCCGATACATCACCAACACAAGGGAGGTGCTGAGGACATTGCACGGCAACAACGCATGGATCCCCCTGCCCTTGGGCTCTCCCTGCCTGGCGACCGGATGGCGGTTGCACTCCCCAGCCTTTTCAACACCCACAAGGACGTTTCTCACCCCTCGCTTGAAAGGTATCGCCATGCGCCTCAATCAGCCCGTCTCGCAGAACGAATACGCGTTCCCGCCCGAGGAAACCCTGGTGTCGGTGACCGACCTGAAGGGGCGCATCACTTACTGCAACCCCGCGTTCATCCATGTCAGCGGCTTCGCCCGGGATGAACTGCTGGGCCAGTCGCACAACATCGTGCGCCATCCGGACATGCCTGCAGAAGCGTTCCGCGACCTCTGGGCCACCATTCAGTCGGGCCTGCCCTGGACAGGGATTGTCAAGAACCGCCGCAAGAACGGCGATTTCTACTGGGTCCAGGCCAATGCCACTCCGATGCTCGACGGCGACCGGATCACCGGCTTTCTATCGGTACGCACCACGCCACGCAGGGAACAGGTTCAGGCCGCCGAGCGACTTTACGCCCGCATGCGCACGGAGGCCTCCGGCGGCCGCAGCTCCATCGCACTCAAGAACGGCACCATCGTGCGCCGCGACCTGACGGGCCGGGCCGCACCGCTGCTCACCCCCTCAACCCCCGCCAAACTGCTGCTCGCGCAGACCGTGGCCATCGCGGCGGCCATCGCCCCCGCGCTGCTGGGCGCGCCGTGGCCCGTGACGGCCCTCACGGCCCTGGCCTGCATCACGGTATCGACCTGGCTGTTCCGGCGATGGACCATCGCACCGCTGCACCGTCTGGTGAAAGACGCCAACCGCCTCGCATCGGGCGACCTGTCCATCTCGGTGGAAACGGGAGCGGAGGGCGTGGTCGGTCACCTTCAGCAGGCACTGAACCAGGTCAGCGTCAACCTGCGCACCGTGGTGCAGGATGTGCGCCAGGAAGTGCGCAACCTCGACGTGTCCGTGCGGGAAATCGCGTCGGGCAACCAGGACATGTCGTCGCGTACCGAGGCACAGACCAGCAACCTGCAGCAAACCGCCGCCTCGATGGAGGAAATCCACGGCACGATGCAGCACAGTGCGGAGTCGGCCCACCGGGGCGCCAAAATCGCCCACGACACCTCGGACGTGGCGCGGCGCAGCGACGAATCCGTGCATGCCGTCACGCAGACCATGCAACAGATCGCTCAGTCGTCCAAGCGCATTCAGGACATCATCCAGCTGATCGAGGGCGTCGCTTTCCAGACCAACATCCTGGCCCTGAATGCCGCCGTGGAGGCCGCACGGGCCGGCGACCAGGGCCGGGGATTCGCGGTGGTGGCCTCCGAGGTGCGCGCGCTCGCCCACCGCGCCGCAGAGGCCGCCAAAGACATCAAGCAGCTGATCTCGGAGTCCAGCCACTGCGTCTCCACCGGCGTTGCCACCGCCGAACAGGCCCGGGAGATCATGCACACCGCACTGGAATCGGTCTCGCGGGTCAGCACCGTGCTGGACGAAATCAGCACGGCGGCGGGCGAACAGAAATCCGGCATCTCGCAAATCAACGAAGCCATCGCCCACCTGGACCTGATTGCTCAGCAAAACGCGGCCATGGTGGAAGAGCTTGCCGCCGCCACGCAGGCCGTCTATGGGCAGGTGCAGGGCGTCAACCAGTCCATGATGCTGTTCCGCCTGACCCGTGGCGACACCTCGCTGTCGCAGCTCGATGCCGTGGCCTTGCGCAGGGAATGCAAGCACACGGCGCTGCTCGAATCCGCATAGCCCCGGGCGCCCCCGGCGCGGCGCATGGGCTTGCGCTGGGACAATAGCGAACTTGCGCCGGCACATCCGTCCGGCACCCTGCGCTTCGGCGCACTTTTCAAGCCCGCAGCCATGCACGCCCTGCTCCACGCCATCGCCTCGATGGCCCTGCCCCTTGACGCCCAGCGCATCTTTCATGGCCGCGGCGGCCTGCACCCCGGCGGCGAACACTGGGCGCTGGACTTCTATCCGCCCGTTTGGGTTCTGACCAGCTTTGAACCCGCCAGCGATGACACCCTGACCACCCTGCACACCGCCCTGGTGCAGCGCTGGGAGCAACTCGCGCCCGGCCAGCCGCTCCACTGGGTCTACCAGTGCCGCCACGAAGGCCGCACCGACACCCGGCTAATGAACGGCAGCGTGCCCGACCCCCATGATGTCACCGAGCACGGCACCCGCTACCGCGTGCACGTGCTGCGCGGCCAGAACCACGGCCTGTTCCTCGACATGGCCGAAGGCCGCCAGTGGGTGCGCCGGTATGCCGCCGCGCGCCGCGACGACCGCTACGGCCTCAAGGTACTCAACCTGTTTGCCTATACCTGCGCTTTCTCGGTGGTGGCGCTGCAGGCGGGCGCCAAGAGCGTGGTCAACGTGGACATGGCCCGGGGCGCCATCGCCATCGGACAGCAAAACCACCAGCTCAACGGCATCACCACCGGGGCCAGCTTTCTGGCGCACGACATCTTCAGCACCTGGGGCAAGATCACGCGCAGCGGGCCCTACGGCCTGGTCGTCGTGGACCCGCCCAGCTACCAGAAAGGCAGCTTCGTCGCCACCAAGGACTATGCCCGCCTCCTGCGCCGCCTGCCCGACCTGCTGGAGCCCGGCGGCCACGCCCTGCTGTGCCTCAACGCCCCCGAACTGGGTACCGCCTTTTTGCACGAGCAGATGCTGGCACTGGCGCCCGAACTGGCCTTTGTGGAACGGGTCGCGAACCCGGCGGCGTTCGCCGACATGTCGGAAGAACGCTCGCTCAAAGTGCTGGTGTACCGGGCGCCCGAATGAAGGGCCCTCGCGGCACACGACAGCGAGCGCTTCTGGCAAGCCATACGCTGGTGCCTGGCGCTCGTGGCTGCGGCCGTGCCCATCTACGCCTTCTACTACTTTGTGCTCGACACGCTGGGCAGCGGTCCGGGCAGGTCAACGGGCAGTTTCGTCCATGCCGGTGATGCCCAATACATCCGCGAAGGCCTGGCGCCAGATGAACGTCAGCGTTTTCACGATGTCATCCATGGACCCTGCGGTGGACATCGCATCGCGGTCCTCGTAGAGAAAGATGGCCGCGAGGTACTGGTCCACCATGCCACCGAGCGCGTAGGCTCTGCGCCGAATCTCCTGCGTCGATGGTGTTCCGACGTCCCGCAGGCGCCCCATCCCCCGAACCACCAGATCAATCCATTCCTTGTTGAAGGCGCTCAGAATGCTTCTGGCCTCGGGAAAGGTATCGAAGTGGTTCAGCAGGCATTTCATGAGTCCGCGATTGGCGCAGAACAGTTCGCAGTAGATGCGGGTGGACCGGTCCACCGAGTCCCCGGGGGATTCGTTGTCGGCCACGGCCCCGTGCATCCTCTGCCGCAGGAAGGCCACAAAGTCGTTCAGCACCGATGCGAGCAAGTCGTTGCGGCTGGAGAAGTATTGGTACAGCGTGCCTTGCGCGATACCCGCCTCCCGGCAGATGTCCTGCACTGTCAACGCATCCAGCGACAGCGTCTCCAACAATTCGCAGGCGGCCCACCGGATGCGCTCTGCCGTTCTCGGCCCTTTGCGCAAGGTGTCGTCCTTTGACCGGCCCAGCAGGCGCAATCGGTAGGAAATTTCTTCGCGGACTTCAGTGGCGGTGGTCGTCATGTTGTGGCATTATCCGTCAATTACAAAAACTGACGTCGTATTCATAAATGAATGAAGTCACCCCACCTCCGGTCCCACCGATCGCCTGCCGTGATGTGCATTCACTGTGGGAAGAGCTGACCCAGGCAGCGGCCGAGTCACCGCACGCGCCGTTTCTGCGGATGGTCACTGGCGAGTGGACCTACAGCCAGATGGTCCAGCAGGCATTGGCCGCCTCGGGCGGGCTCCGGCACATGGGTGTAGCGGCGGGCTCCAACGTCAGCCTGCTGCTGCCCAACTGCGCCGAATTCGTGATCGCATGGTTTGCGCTCACCCGGCTCGGTGCCGTCACGGCGCCCGTCAACACCGCCGTCCGGGGTGCATTGCTGCGCGACGCACTGGCGCTCGTCGGCAGTGAGGTGCTCATCGTTCACGAGTCTCTGTGGCCGCATTTCGAGGCGGTGCGGGCCGAATTGCCGGACCTCCAGACAGTGATCGTCGTGGGGCAGGCGCCTGCGGGCACGCAGGCATGGTCGGCGCTGCTGGGCAATGGCCCCGACCAGCTACCGCCCCACAGCGTTCACTTCTCCGACCTGTGCCTGCTGCTCTACACGTCCGGCTCCACCGGACGGTCGAAGGCCGTGCGCATTTCGCACCGGTTTGTGTTGCGGCAGGCCCGGGGCGTCATCGAAGGGCTCGGCCTGCGCCCTGATGATGTGCTGTATTGCCCGTACCCCCTGTTCCACCTGGATGCCGCCGTGATGACCGTGGCCCCCGCGCTGCTCATGCGGGGCGTGGCGGCCATCGGCGAGCGGTTCAGCGTGTCACGCTACTGGGATGAAGTGCGCACACTCCAAGCCACCGTGTTCGATTTCATGGGCGCCACCATCACGATGCTGTGGAAGCAACCGCCCAGCCCACGTGATCGCGATCACCGAGCCCGTCTGGGCTGGGGCGTTCCGCTGCCGTCGTGGGCCCCCGAATTCGAGCAGCGGTTCGGCTGCAGGCTGGTCGAGCTGTATGGTTCAACCGAAGTCGGCGCAATCCTCTACACGCCGCTCGATGCCCCGCCCCGCCCTGGGTCATGCGGCAAGCTGCGGGGGCCATGGCGCGTCATGCTGGCCGATGCCGATGGCTTTGAGGTGCCGGTGGGCATGCCCGGTGAACTGCTGGTACGGCCGGAGGAGCCTTCCGTCCTGATGGACGGTTACTGGGGCCAGCCGCAGGAGAGCCTGGCGGCCTTGCGCAACCAGTGGTTCCACACCGGCGACATCTTGCGGCGTGATGAGGATGGGTGGTTCTATTTCGTGGGACGCAGCAAGGACATCGTGCGGCGCCGCGGCGAGAACATCTCGGCGGCCGAGGTCGAGCAGTCGATCGAAGAACATCCTGCCATCCTGGAGTGTGCGGTCATCGGCGTGCCGAGCGAACTCACTGAAGAGGACGTCATGGCCTGGGTCGTGCTCAGGCCGGAGCAAGGCCTCGCGCCGGAAGGTATCACCGAATGGTGCCGCGAACGCATGGCCTCCTTCATGGTGCCGCGCTTCATCCGCATCGTGGAGCAGCTACCCAAAACCCCCACGGACAAAGTCGAAAAAACCCGGCTGCGCGAGCAAGGATGCGCCGGCGCCTGGGACCGTGAATCACCCCTTCACAAGGAGCCTCGTTGATGACCCCACAAACTGAATGCGTCACCCTGCATGCCGAAGGGCCCGTGAGTATCGTCACGCTGAACCGGCCGGAACGGCTGAACGCCATGGGCGGCAATTTGATGCCGGATCTGCACCGCGCACTGGTCAGTGCGCACGCGGACCCCGACACGCGGGCCATCGTGCTGACTGGCGCGGGCCGCGCGTTCTGTGCCGGAGATGACCTCAAGGAGTTCGACCAACAAGCGGCAACGCCCCAGTCGATCGCGGACACCTGCGATGCCATCCAGCAGATCACGCGCGACATCATGTTCGGCCCCAAGCTGGTCATTGGCGCGGTGCATGGATACGCTGTGGGCGGTGGGCTGGAATGGGTGATCAACTGCGACCTGGTGGTTGCCGCCGACGATCTGATCGCCTTCTTCCCGGAAATGCAATTGGGCCACTTCGTTACCGGGGGCGTGACGCACTTGTTGCCGATGACCGTGGGACACCAGAGGGCCATGGAGCTGTTCATCCTGGGCGAGCGCCACGATGCGCAGGCGCTGCACCGGCTAGGCATCGTCAACCGGGTCGTGCCGCGCGACCAGATGCTGCCAGCCGCCATGGAATTGGCGCGCCAGGTGGCAGCGCGCTCCGCAAAATCCACTTCGCTGCTGAAACGCGTCATGACTTCGGGGCTGGGCTCGCAGCTATCGGGCGCACTGGAACAGGAGCGTCAGGCTGCCATGGCCTGCTTCTCGGACACGGAGACGGCACAACGCATCGCAACCCGGCGTGTGCAGAACTCGACGCAGGCCCCCGCATGATCACCCTGTACCACTGCGTGAGCGCGAGGTCGTTCCGGCCCCTCTGGATGCTGGAAGAACTGGGATTGCCCTACGAGCTCGTAATGCTTCCTTTCCCACCGCGCGTAGCTGCTGCGTCATTCCTGGAAGCCAATCCGCTGGGCACGGTCCCGCTGATGCTCGACGGTACGAGCCGCATGACGGAATCGGCTGCCATTTGCCAATACCTGTGCGAGCGCGGTGGCCCCACACCGCTCAGGGTGGCGCCTGAAGAAGAGGCCTACGGCGCGTTCCTCAATTACCTGCATTTCGGCGAGGCGACCCTGACCTTTCCGCAAACGCTTGTGCTGCGCTATACCCGCCTCGAACCTGCCGAGCGGCGCCAGCCAGCCGTGGCGAACGACTACACGCGGTGGTTTCTGTCGCGGTTGCGGTCGCTCGAACCGGTGCTGTCAGCGTCGGAATACCTCTGCGCAGGGCGCTTCACGGCGGCCGACGTATCTGTCGGGTATGCACTCCTCCTGGCCCGGCACCTCGGTCTTGCAGACCGGTTCACGCCCGCCGTGGGACGGTACTGGAACAGGCTGCAGCAGCGCGAAGGCTATTTGAAGGCGCTGCAGGCGCAGCACGACGCAGCCTTGGCGCAAGGTGTATCACCAACGCCTGCACCCGATGTGCTTGTCTGAGCCGCTGCCTCGGATGCATGCCATGACCACACAACAACCGCGTGGCTTTGCGGTGATGTGATGCCCGAGGGGGCGCAACATGGGCAGCAACGGGATGGCGCCCTCCCTCCACTGAAAGCCCTCTGAATCAACAGCGCGTCAGCCGAGGCCCTGACAATAGCCCTCCAGCCTCCGCGCCCGCACTGCCCGCCATGCCCCCCTCCACCCCTCTATCCAGCGTGCTCACCCCGCTGTACCCCCTGCTGTTCGTCGCGCTGTGGAGCACGGGCTTCATCGGAGCCAAGTTCGGGCTGCCCGATGCCGAGCCGCTGACCTTTCTGTCACTGCGCTACGCGCTGGTGCTGGTGCTGATGGGGCTGGCCGCCTGGCTGATGCGGGCGCCCTGGCCGCGCACGGCGCGGGAGTGGCTGCACATTGGCGTGTCGGGGCTGCTGGTGCATGCGGTGTACCTGGGCGGCGTATTCATGGCCATTGGCAAGGGGCTGCCCGCCGGGGTGACGGCGCTGGTGGTGGGGCTGCAGCCGGTGCTGACGGCCCTGGGCGCCGGGGCGTTTCTGGGCGAGCGCGTGCGGCCCACCCAGTGGGCGGGCCTGGCGCTGAGTTTTGCCGGCGTGGGGCTGGTGGTGGCGCACAAGCTGGCGGGCAGCGCCAGCGGCGCCGTGCTGTGGGCCATGCTGCTGCCGGCGGTGTGCGCCCTGGTGGGCATTACGGCGGGCACGCTGTACCAGAAGCGCTTTTGCCCGTCGTTCGACCTGCGCACGGGTTCGGTGGTGCAGTTCTTGCCCTGCCTGGCGGCGACGCTGCTGGTGGCCAGCCTGACCGAGACGATGCAGGTGCGCTGGACGGGTTCGTTCGTCTTTGCGCTGGGATGGCTGGTGCTGGTGCTTTCACTGGGGGCTGTGAGCCTGCTGAACGTGCTCATCCGCCGGGGCAGCGCGGTGAACGTGGCCAGCCTGTTCTACCTGACGCCGCCCACCACCGCCCTGGTGGCCTGGGCGCTGTTTGGCGAGACACTCACCGGCCTGGCCCTGGTGGGCATGGTGCTGGCGGCCTTCGGGGTGTGGCTGGCACGCAAGTGAGTGCGCGCCCACGCTGCGGGTGTAGGCGCCCTGCCCTGGTGAAAGACCGGGCGCGCCACTGCGGTGGTCGCGGCCGCGTCAGCCCCCAATTAATACGTTGACTTACATTACTCCGGTGGGCTTGCCCACAGCCACCGTTGCAAGCCGGGCTGTTGCGCCACGGCACGGTACCCAGGACGCTGATCGGGAACTGAAAAAAATGACACATCGGGACGCAGGGCCCTGGTACTTTGGCTGGAACATCGTGGCGGCTGCCACGGTGATGACGCTGCTCACCGTGGGCATGCGGCTGGGCATTGGACCGCTGTTTCTGCCCATCGCGCAAGACCTGGGCTTCAGCCGCAGCCTGCTCTCGGGCATCGTGGCGGCGGGCATGCTGTGCTATGGCCTGGCGATGCCGCTGGCGGGCTACCTGGTGGCGCGAAAGGGCACGCGCTTTGTGCTGCTGACCGGTGTGGTGCTGGTGGCGGTGGCCACGGGCTGGTCGGTCACCACGCGCTCGCCGCTGGGTTTCCTCGCCAGCTTTGGCGTGCTGATGTCGGTGGGCCTGGCCTTCACCAGCCCCGTGGCGCTGACGCCGGTGATCAGCCGCTGGTTCAACCGGCGGCGTGGCATGGCGCTGTTCTTCCTCTCGACCGGCTCGATGGCCGGCATTGCCGTGATGACGCCCGCCCTGGGCCTGGCGCTGCAATGGGCCAGCTGGCAGAACACGCTGATCGGCTTTGCCGTGGTCTACACCGTGCTGACGGTGCCCATCGCGCTGTACATCATGCGCGACCAGGCCCCGGCCGATGGCGACCTGCCCGTGCCCTCCGCGGCTGCCACGGCCACACCCGCCCCACCAGCGCCAAAGCCCCTCGGCATGGCCCAGGCCATGCGCACCGGCACGTTCATCAAGATCACGCTGGGCCTGTTTGCCTGCGGTTTCAGCATGAACCTGCTGGGCACGCACGGCATGCCGATGCTGATGGACCATTGTTTCAGTGCCACCACGAGTTCACTGGGCATCGGCCTGATCGGGCTGGTGGCCATTCCCAGCACGCTCGTCCTCGGGCGGCTGGCCGACCGCGTGCCGCGCCGCAAGCTGCTGGCCACCATCTACCTCGTGCGCGGGCTGGGCTTTTTTGCGCTGCTGAGCGTGCAGGCGCCGTGGGAGCTGTATGCCGCAGCGGCCATCGGCGGCGTCGTCTGGGCGGGCAGCATTGCGCTGTCGTCGGCCAACCTGGCCGATGTGTACGGCGTGCGCCTGGTCGGCGTGCTCTACGGCTGGGCCTACCTGGGCCACCAGGCCGGGGCCACGCTCAGCTCCTGGCTCGGCGGCTGGGGCTTTGAGCAGTTCGGCACCCACTGGGTGGCCTTTGGCGCTTCGGGCCTGTTGCTGCTGCTCGCGGCCGGTGTGTCGCTGCGGCTGCCGGACCGGCGATAGCAGTCATTCTTTCCAGCTCCTCATGCCCACCCATCCATCCCCCGCCCTCCCGCCACGCGCCGCCTGGGCCATGCTGCTGGTGCTCATCACCGGCTTCGGGCTGAGCCAGGCGTTTCGCACCATCACGGCCATCATCGCCACGGGGTTGCAGCAGGAGTTTGACCTGTCGGCACAGGCGCTCGGGCTGTTCGCCGGGGCGTTTGCCTTCTCGTTCGGCACCATGCAGCTGTTCATGGGCGTGGGCATTGACCTGTATGGCCTGCGGCGCACGCTGCTCACGGCGTTTCCGCTGGCCATCGTGGGGGCGCTGCTGTCGGCGCTGGCGCAGGGCTATGGCGCGGTGCTGCTGGGGCAGATGCTGATCGGCGTGGGCTGCGCGCCGGCTTTTCTGGTGTGCACCGTGTTCATCGCGCGCTACTTTGCGCCGCACCGCTTTGCAGCGGTGTCGGGCGCAGCGCTGGGCCTGGGCGGGCTGGGCATGCTGTTCACCGGCACGCCGCTGGCCTGGGTGGTGCAGCAGTCGTCGTGGCGTGTGGCCTTTGGCGTGCTGGCGGGGCTGGCGGCCCTGGCCTGGCTGCTGATCTTCTGGAAGGTGCACGAGCCGCCCGCACCGGCGCACGCGGCGCCACGCGAGTCGCTGGGCGCGGCGGTGCGCGGCTTTGGCGCGCTGTTTCTGGTGCCGCACACGGCCGGCATCATGCTGCTGGGGCTGGTGACCTATGCCTCGTTTTTGGCGCTGCGCGGGCTGTGGCTCGGGCCGCTGCTGATCGAGCGGCACGGGTTTTCGCTGGTGCAGAGCGGCAATGTGGCGCTGGTCGTCTCGCTGGTGTCGCTGTTCACCCCGGCGCTGTTCGGCCGGCTCGACCCCGGCCCGGCGCACCGCAGGCGCTGGCTCATGGGCTTTTCGCTGCTGCTGGCCGGGCTGTTCCTGCTGCTGGCGCTGCTGCGCCACCCCTGGGTGGACGTGGGCGGCGCCATTGCCGTGGGCGTGCTCTCGGGTTACATGGTGCTGCAGTACGCCGACGTGCGCAGCGCCTACCCGGCGGCCCTGACCGGACGCGCCATGGCGGTGTTCACTATGGCGCTGTTCCTCGGCGTGGCACTCATGCAATGGGTGACAGGCGTGGCCGCCTCGGTGGCCACGGCGCACGGCGCCGACCCGTTCGTGGCCGTGATGCTGACCATCGCCAGCCTGCTGGTGGCGGGGGTGCTGGCGTTCAGGTGGCTGCCGGCGCCAGCGCACTGAAGCGCCCACGCTGCTCGCCGTCCACGCGCCACCACTGCAGCACACCGAACAGCAGTTCGATCACCGTGAAGCCCAGCACCACGGCGCTGGCGCCCTGCGACACGGCAAAAATCTGCCAGGTGGCGAACAGGATGCGCGCCACACCGTCGAGCCGCCCCAGCAGCACCGTGGGCGCCACGATGCGCGCGATGGACCACACCACCACCACCGAGCCCAGCAGATTGGCCAGCAGCACGTGTGTGGCGTCCAGCGGGTGCAGCGTGCCGGACAAACCGAGCGCCTGGCCCAGCGCACCGAGCTGGGCGTAGAGCAGGGCAAACGTCCAGGGCAGCGCGAAAGGCCAGGTGACGATCAGGTCGTACCAGCCGCTGGCGCGCACGATGCGCAGATAGCGCGGGGTGGAGAAGGCAGAAAGGGCCATGGTAAAAAATCATCAGAGTGAACGAAGCCCCGAGCTTCCACCCTGAAGTACGCTTCAGGGTCAAGCAGTTTGATGGCTCTTTTTTCCACCCATGGAAATCTCCCCCATGCACCTGATCCAGCTGACAGACCTGACAAGCGAAGACATCCGGCACATCTGGTCGCTTGTCCATGCGCCCGGGGCCGCGCTGCAGGGCACGGTGGCCTGGTCGTTCGAGGGCAACGGTATCCGCACCCGCACCACATTCATTGAAGCATTCCGGCAGCTGGGGCTGGCGTTCACCGAGCTGCCCAACCTGCTCAAGACAGAAGAGCGCGCCTGCGATCTGGCCGGGTACCTGGACCCGTTCTATGCCTTGTATGTGGTGCGGGAGTCCAACCATGCGCGGCTTTCGGAGTTTGCTGCCGCATCGAAGCGGCCTGTGATCAATGCTATGTCGGCCCAGGGCCACCCGTGCGAAGTGCTGACCGACGCCTATTACATCGAAACACAGATCAAGCCCCTGAAGGAGGCACGCGTGTGCCTGTGGGGGCCCAGCACCAATGTGTTCCGGTCCTGGCACGAACTGGCGCAGGTGCTGGGGTTCCCGCTGGTGCAGGTGTGCCACCGGCGCTTTCACGAGGCATTGCCGCAGGTGGCGTTTGTCGAAGCCTCCGCGCTGCAAGGCCCGGTGGATGTGGTGATCACTGACAGCTGGCCCGCCTGGATCAGAGACAACACACAGGCCCACGGGGATATGGCCCCCCTCACCAGGGAGCACTTGGCGGCCCTGGGCAACCCCGCCCTGCTGCCCACGCCGCCCTTCACAGTGGGGCGCGAGTTGACGGTGGACCCGGTGGCGTATCCAGGCTTTGTGGGCTACCCGCAAAAAGCGCTGCTGCTGCCGGTGCAGGCCGCCATCATCCGATGGGCTCTGGGCAGGCCGTTCCACGCCACAACAAGGGTGCTCCATGCTGATCGGTGAACTGGCCGCCGCCTCGGGCCTGAGCCGCGAGGCGCTTCGCTTTTACGAACAGCAGGGGCTGATCCGCGCCCGGCGCCTGGGCAACGGTTACCGCGACTACCCGGCCGAAGCAGTGGCGCTGGTTCAGTACATCCGCACGGCGCAGCAGCTTGGCTTCACGCTGGCGGAAATCGGCGACCGCCTGCCCGGCATCTGGGACGCACCCGACCCCGGCCCCGCGCTGGCTCAGGTGCTGGCCGTCAAACTGCAGGAGATCGACTCGCGCATCGCCGCGCTGCAGGCGCTGCGCCAGACGCTGGCCGAACGCGTGGCAGCAGACTGCCCTTTGCAAGCCCCCAGAAATTTATAAGAAAACAGGCTGTAGAGCTTATTAATAAAGCGTTAACAGCTATGCTATCGATAGCAAATTACAACGCGCTGGCACTCGACCCGTCGCCCCGGTAGAGCCAGGGCACATCGAGCAGGCGTTCGCCCAGCAGGCGCAGCGCCACATCGCGCCCCCAGCGCACGGGGCCGGTGGCATGGAAGATGCGGCCGTTGCGCAGCGAGCGTGCCTGTACGCGCGCGTTGCGCTCCCAGCGGTTGAGCGCGTAGCGGCGCAGGCGCAAAGGA
>JANJVX010000017.1 GCA_024709845.1 Burkholderiaceae bacterium
GGGTTTCTTGTAGTTGGCCAGCAAGCCGGCCAGTAGTTCTTCGGGGACGTCGTGTTTCTTGGGTGCCATGGTGTTTGCGGACATGCGGGCTTGCACCCGCGTGGAATTGTCCGTTTACACAAAACTCTGCACACCCTCCCCACCGGCGGAAGCCTCCATTACTTCCCTGGTGCCCCACTTCCCGACATTTACAGCACGGGTGTAGGTTTTGCTGTTATGTGCCAGAACCCGGATGGCCATTGCCCTGACAACGGCCCCAGCTTCCGCATTGATTTCTGGGATATTAATGCTGGATGGTTCAATCCTTGATGCATGACAATGCGCGATAGCACCAAGGGCCCATTACGGGCCATTTTTTTGATATTCGTCAACTGCAGTCCTGTATATCAGGTCGGAAATTATCAAATCTGCTGTACGACCTGCATCGACGCCTGGCCGCTGATCTGTGCCGACGCCGAGACCATGGCCCAAGCGCTGGCCAATCGCTGGGACGATGTGGCAAGGCCCACCTTCGAAGCATCAATGCGCGCATCGTTCGTGTGCAGCACAGCATCGGTGTTCATCTTGGCGACCTGGTAGGTGATGCTCTGGCCGGCTTCGTACTGCTTGATATCGGCTTCCCAGCGGCGCATGTACGCGCCCGCCTGCGCCTCTGCGGCACCGGCGCCGGCGCGATAGCCATCTACCATGATGCTGGACTGGCGCGCGGCAGCCTCCACCTTGGCGCTGGCGGCTTGCATGGGAGCCCACTCAACGCAGGCCCAAACTGCCGAATATGTGCGCCACAAAACGGCCATCAAGACCAAGGCGACGCGCTGAGCCGTTAGACAGTGACCATTCTGTAAGACAAAAGGCCTGCAGCGGTTTCCCTCTGCAGGCCTTGTCATTAGTGGTCGGAGCGGCGGGATTCGAACTCGCGACCCTCTGCTCCCAAAGCAGATGCGCTACCAGGCTGCGCTACGCTCCGACAGCTAGCATTCTAACCCGACAAAACCCGGCTTCCAGGCACCGAGGCATGAATATTTGTCCTTCAGCCCCGATCCCATGTTGGCCCGGACTTAGCGGGAAGGTGCCTGACCAGGGCCTGGGCCGCGGCCTGCCAGATGGCGGAAAGTGATCCGGCCCTTGGTGAGATCGTAAGGAGACAGTTCCAGGGACACCTTGTCGCCAGCCAGGATGCGGATGTGGTGCTTGCGCATCTTGCCGCCGGTGTAGGCAATGAGCTGGTGACCGTTGTCCAGGGTGACGCGAAAGCGCGAGTCGGGCAGCACTTCGGTGACGCTGCCCTGCATTTCAATAAGTTCTTCTTTGGCCATGTTCAATCTCTAAAAAACGATTCGATCCGTGTACGGCGCCTGCGAAATTGCGTTGTCCCCACAGGCGGTAACGCCTGTCCGGTGGAGCAGGCGCAGTGTGCTTTGCGTGCTGTGGGGTTCGCTGCACCCGGGGCGCAGTTCAGAAAGAATGCCGGGAGAGACGGCTTCAATGGACAGGCAAGGCGCTGTGCATGAGCCTGTCAATTGTACCGCGATGTGGCTTGCCTGCCTACGAACCGGAAGCGCCCAGCGCTTCAGGCACCGGCAAGGCGGTAGCCAGCGCGCGCACCAGGTCCGACTGCGTGATGACACCCGCCAGGCGCCCCTGCCCGTCCACGATGGGCATGTGGTGGTGCCCACCCCGTGAGAACAGCGGCACCAGCTCCATCACCGGCTGCTGCACATGCACCACCTGCACCTGCCGGTTCATGATGTCCTCGACCCGCGATGGCTGGCCCGTGCGCCCTTTGACCAGCTGGCGCAGACGTTGCCCCAGGCCTTCGTGCAATTCAAGGTTGGCCAGGTGCATGAAGTCGGCCACCGTGACGATGCCCAGCACCATGCCCTGGGCATCCACCACCGGCAGGGCTTTGATCTGCTCGCGCCGCATCATGGCCCAGGCTTCCTTCAGAGTCACGCCGGGCTCCACCGCCATGGGGGGCCGCGACATGATGTCGGCGCAGCGCAATTCGCCCAGCGTGCGCTGGAAAGCCGCCCGTCCAGCCATGTGCAGCAAGCCCGCCAGATCTGCACGGCTGATGTCCAGCACCTGGTTGTAATGCGCCAGCGCCGCATCCAGATCCGCTGTGGTGAACTGGCCCCTCCCCGTGGTCCGGTCATCGCGCTGCAGGCGCTGGGGATGCGGATAGCTGCGCCCGGTGGCGTTGTTGTATGCGATGCCCACGAACAGAAGCACTAGCACGTTGAGCAGTACCGGGAACACCAGCAGATGCGCATCTTCCCCGGGGTTGAGGACCACGAAAAGCGCCATCGCGGCACCCGGAGGATGCAGACAGCGCAGTGGCACCATCACCAGCACGGCAGCCGAGACTGCCAACGCGGCCGCCAGGGCAGGCTCGCGCACCAGGGCGGCGCAGACCAAACCCACCAGCACCGACAAGGTATTGCCACCCAGCACCGGCCAAGGCTGTGCCAGGGGGCTGGAGGGCATGGCAAACACCAGCACGGCACTGGCGCCAAGCGACGCCACCATCCAGTGCACCCCAGGAGCGGCATGGGTCCACCAGCGTCCCAGCAACGCCGCCAGCAAGACGCCCAGGGCCACCCCGAGCGCCACGCGCAGCCTTTCGCGGCCGCTGATGCCCACGGGCGTGGGCCAGAAACTGCGCAGCCAAGCCGCCCGCTGGACGCGCGGCGGGTCGGATTCAGGGCGAGAGAAGGGCATTCGACAAAGGCAGGACCTGCCGGAGACAACACATGCACGCCCGGCCGCAGCGCAAGCCTGACGAGGTCGCATTGTGCCCGCTGTCGATTGCCCCTGCCATCCACCGGCCACGCCGATAGAATGGCGCGCTTCCCCCACTCCACCCTTCCCACCGTGTCCGACCGCCTTGCCGTCCTGCCGCAGTACCTGATGCCCAAACGCGCCCTGACCGTCGCCGCGGGCCGCATCGCCTCGGCACGTGCCGGCGCTCTCACCACGGCACTCATCCGCCGCTTCGTCGCTCGCTATGGCGTGGACATGTCCGAGGCCGCCAACCCGGACCCGGCCAGCTACGCCAGCTTCAACGACTTCTTCACCCGGCCGCTCAAGCCCGGTGCGCGTCCGCTGGCCGCCGCCGACCTGGTCTGCCCGGTCGATGGCGCCATCAGCCAGTTCGGCCCGGTGCAAGGCGTCCAAATCTTCCAGGCCAAGGGCCACCACTACACCACCACGGCGCTGGTCGGCGGCAACGCACAACTGGCCGCCGAATTCGAGGATGGCCATTTCGCCACCCTCTACCTGAGCCCGCGCGACTACCACCGCATCCACATGCCTTGCGAAGGGCGGCTGCGCAGCATGGTGCACGTGCCTGGAGACCTGTTCTCGGTCAACCCCACCACCGCACGCGGCGTGCCCGGCCTGTTCGCGCGCAACGAGCGCGTGGTCTGCGTCTTCGACGGTGCGCACGGCCCCTTCGTGCTGGTGCTGGTGGGCGCCACCATCGTGGGCAGCATGGCCACGGTGTGGCATGGTCTCGTGAACCCGCCGCGCCCCGGCACGGTGCGCCAGTGGGACTATGCCGACCCATCCATCGTGCTGAAGCAAGGCGACGAAATGGGCCGGTTCCTGCTCGGATCGACCGTGGTCATGCTGTTCCCGCGAGGGCCGCTGCAGTTCAACCCCGCATGGGCGCCCGCCCGCCCCATCCGCATGGGCGAAGCCATGGCCCGCTTGGGCACGGCCTGAAGCAGGGCTACCGCGTCACGCGCGACAGCGTGAACACGGCGGGCTCCACCGTCAGCGCATCGGCATTAACGGGGGCTTCATAACCCACCAGGTGCACCAGGAGCACGCTGCGGCGGATGATGATGTGGCTGACGGTTTCCCGGCTTTGGCCCAGGCGCACCACGGTGCCGGGCTTGAAGAGGGGCATGCGGAAGCAAGCTGCGCTGTCCATGGTCTGCAGTCTGCGAAAAATCTCTGACGGTTGGGCTCAAGTCCGCCCGCCAAGACCGCGGGCGCTATTGGAATCATAGCAATTCGCCGCACCGCCCGCAGACATCAACCCCACGCGTTCTGGTGCTTCCCCGGATAATCACACCCATGTCACTGCTGCCCCACCAGATCGAGCTTCTGTCTCCCGCACGCGATGCCGCCATCGGCATCGAGGCCGTCAACCATGGCGCCGACGCCGTCTACATTGGCGGCCCGGCCTTTGGCGCCCGGGCCGGGGCGGGCAACGACATCCGCGACCTCGAACGCCTGATCACCCACGCCCACCGCTTCCACAGCCGCGTGTTCATCACGCTCAACACCATCCTGCGCGACGACGAGCTGGAGGGCGCGCGCCAGATGGCCTGGCAGGTGTACAACGCCGGGGCCGACGCCCTCATCATCCAGGACATGGGCCTGCTGGAACTGGACCTGCCCCCCATCCAGCTGCACGCCAGCACCCAGACCGACATCCGCACGCCCGAGAAGGCGCGCTTCCTGCAGGACTGCGGCCTCTCGCAGATCGTGCTGGCGCGCGAACTCACCGTGCAGCAGATCGCCGCCGTGCGCGCCGCCACCGACCCGCAGCGCTGCGCCATCGAGTTCTTCATCCACGGCGCGCTGTGCGTGGCCTACAGCGGCCAGTGCTACATCAGCCACGCCCAGACCGGCCGCAGCGCCAACCGGGGCGACTGCAGCCAGGCCTGCCGCCTGCCCTACCAGGTGACGGATGCGCAGGGCCGCATCGTTGCGCACGACAAGCACGTGCTCTCGATGAAGGACAACAACCAGAGCGACAACCTGCGCGACCTCATCGACGCGGGCGTGCGCAGCTTCAAGATCGAGGGCCGCTACAAGGACATGGGCTACGTGAAGAACATCACCGCCCACTACCGCACACTGCTCGACGAAATCCTGGACGAGCGCGAGGCCTCGGGCGACCCGCTGGTGCGCGCGTCCAGCGGCCGCACCACGTTTGCCTTCACGCCCGACCCGCTGCAGAACTTCAACCGCGAGTTCACCGACTACTTCGTCAACGGCCGCAAGGAGGACATCGGAGCCTTCGACACGCCCAAGAACCCGGGCCAGGCCATCGGCTGGGTGACCAAGCTCGGGCCCAACTTCGTCGAGCTGGAAGTGAGCGACCCGGCCACCGTGCTGCACAACGGCGACGGCCTGTGCTACTACGACCTGCAGAAAGAGCTGGTGGGCCTGCAGATCAACCGCGCCGAGCCCGTATCGCCGCGCGGCGGCCGGCAATGGCGCGTGTTCCCGAAAGACCCGATGGA
>JANJVX010000178.1 GCA_024709845.1 Burkholderiaceae bacterium
TGGCCGACACCAGCATAGTGCCGGTGACGGCGCGGCCCAGCGGTGTGGTGTTGAAGTAGGTCACGCCGGCGGTGCTGATGTGGAAGGCGCCGGCCTGCAGCGCGGCGATGCCTTCGTGGGCCAGCTGCGTGCGGCAGTCGATCAGGCGCGCCGCCTCGGCGCCGTATTCCATGGCCTTGCGGGGGATGGCGTCGTAGTCGGGCTCGTCGGGCTGGCCCAGGTTGGCCGTGTAGGCGTAGGGCAGGGCGCCCTTGTTCTTCATCCAGCGCAGCGCGGCGCTGGTGTCGAGGCCGCCCGAGAAGGCAATGCCGACCTTCTGGCCGAGGGGGAGGTTTTGGAGGATGGTTGCCATGGAGTGTTTCTCAAAAATGATAGCTGCTCACGCTTGTTGCATAAGCGCTGGAGGCCAAAACGCTCTGAATTTCAGCCGAAGTGGCAGATGTAGTGGTAGGCCTCGGTCACGCGGATGTCGAACTTCGAGTTGCCGGGCACATTGAATTTCTCGCCAGGGGAGGACTTCACCCAGGTGTCGCTGCCTGCGAGTTTGTATTCGCACGATCCGGCCACGCATTCCATGATCTCGGGCGCACCGGTGTTGAACGTCAGCGTGGCGGGCAGAACGACGCCGACCGATTTCTTCGTGCCATCGGGGAAGGTGATGCCGTGGCTCACGCACTTGCCGTCAAAGTACACATTGGCCTGGGTGGTGACGGACACGCCGTCGATTTTTTCGGTGGTCATGGAAGAGGGAAGGTGGTGCAGAGACAAACCTTGGATTTTAGGGTACTGGCCCCGGGGCGTGCCGCATCTGCGGCCGCCCAAACGGAAAGAGCCCGCTGGGGGGCTCTTTCTGGATGGCGCGGGGGTCAGCGATCGTAGGGGTTGTAACGCGGCGGCGGGTACGGGTGGCGATGGCGGTAGCCATCATGTTCGTATCCGTACTCGATGACCGTGACGCCCGAGGAGCCCGGGGGGACGGCGTAGGGAGAGGTCACGACACCGGGTTGTGCGTAGCCCTGGCCGTAGGGTGCGGGCTGGGTGGAGTAGGTTTGGCCGTAAGGCCCGGCTTGGCCCACGGGCTGCACTTGCACGGGGATGTAGCGACCGGGATCGGTGGCCGTTTGCGTGGTGTATTGGCGGCCCGCATATTCATACACGACGTTGTAACCGACGGTGCGGTTTTCATAGGTCGTCTCTGTGCCGCAGCGTTGCACGGTTTCGTAGCCGGGCCGCCCCTGGCCCTCGATGTGATTGCCCAGGACCGCGCCGCCAATCACCCCAAGGGCCGTGGCGGCCGCACGGCCGCTGCCTTTGCCAATGGCATTGCCTGCCGCGCCGCCCGCGATGGCGCCCAGCACGGCCCCGCCGCCCGTGGTGTTCTGGCCGGTGTAAACGGTTTCGTTGGTGCACACCTGCCGGGGATAGGCCACCTGTTGCACGATGGGGGTTGCCGAGAGCACGCGCCCCTGCTCCTGGGCCACGGCCAGCCCGGCGGTGGAGGCGATGATGGATAAAAGAACCAGCTTTTTCATGGAAGAACCCCTTTCAGGTTGTCTGCCCTTAACGCGCCAGACTGGTAAAAAGTTTAGGGGTGCCGCGCAAAGGGTGCGCATGCGGGCCGTAAATTCGCGTAAAGAAGTGTGCGGTTTCAGACGTTTGAGCCGTTTTGCAGGCAGTCATTCCATTGCTGGGCGTCAAACCCCACGGTCACCCGCAGTGCGCCGCCCTGGCGCCACTCCACCACGGGGCGCTTGATGGTGCTGGGGTGCTCCTGCATCAGCGCGCTGGCGCTGGCGGCGTCCCGTGCGGTGGCTTGCGTGGCGGGGTCGAGCTTGCGCCAGGTGGTGCCCTGGCGGTTGAGCAGCTTTTCCCAGCCCGCCTGGCCGACCCAAAGGGCGAGGCGGTCGGCGGGGACGCCGAGTTTCTTGAAATCATGGAAGTGGTATTCGAGCCCCTGTGTGGCCAGCCAGGCGCGGGCTTTCTTGACGGTGTCGCAGTTGGCAATGCCGTAGAGGGTGATGTCCGGGTTTTTCATCCCGCCATCATGCGGCAGCTGCGCGGTGGGCGACAATCCCCGGCTGTATGCACACGAAGATTCACTCCCTGGATGGCTGGCTCGCGCACTGTGAGCGCCTGCATCCGCACAACATCGACATGGGCCTGGAACGGGTGGGCGAGGTGGCACGCCGCATGGCGTTGCGGTTCGATTGCCCCGTCATCACCGTGGCGGGCACCAACGGCAAAGGCTCGACCTGCGCCATGATCGAGGCCATTGCCCTGGAGGCGGGTTACCGCACGGGCGTCTATTCGTCGCCGCATCTGGTGCACTTCCAGGAGCGCTGCCGCATCCATGGCGAGATCGTCCAGGCCGAGGCGCTGCTGGAGCACTTTGCGGCCGTGGAGAGCGCGCGCACGCTCAACGGAAACGATATTTCGCTCACCTACTTCGAGTTCACCACGCTGGCCATCCTGCGGCTCATGAGTCATTCGCTGCTCGACGTGGCCATTCTGGAGGTGGGGCTGGGCGGGCGGCTGGATGCCACCAACATCGTGGACGCCGATTGCGCGGTCATCACCAGCATCGACATCGACCACGTTGAATACCTAGGTCCTGACCGCGAGAGCATCGGGCGCGAGAAGGCCGGCATCATGCGCACCGGCCGTCCGGTGGTGGTCAGCGACCCCATGCCGCCACAGAGCGTGATCGACCATGCGCGCGAGATTGGTGCGGACCTCTGGCGCTTCGGGCACGATTTCAACTTCTCCGGCGACAAGCAGCAGTGGGGCTGGGCCGGCCGGGGGCGGCGCTATGCGGGCATGGCCTATCCGGCGCTGCGCGGTGCCAACCAGCTGGTGAATGCCTCGGGCGCCTTGGCGGCGCTGGTGGCGCTGCGCGAGCGCATTCCGGTCACGGCGCAGGCGGTGCGCAACGGCCTGTCGCTGGTGGAGCTGCCCGGGCGCTTCCAGATCATCCCGGGCCAGCCCACGTTGGTGCTGGACGTGGCGCACAACCCGCATTCGGTGGCGGCGCTCACGGCCAACCTGGATGCGATGGGCTACTTCCCCACCACCCATGCCGTGTTTGGCGCCATGGC
>JANJVX010000087.1 GCA_024709845.1 Burkholderiaceae bacterium
GGGAAGGCTCCAGAAAGAAAAAAAGATTCAGCGGCCCTGGAATGCAGCGGGGCGCTTGGCGTGGAAGGCTTCGATGCCTTCGGGCAGATCGGCGCTGTGCGCGCAGCGCACGAAGGCGTCGGCCTCGGCGGCCAGCTGCACGGGCAGGTCGTGGTCGAAGCTGGTGCGCATCAGGCGCCGCATGTGGCCGTAGGCCAGGGTGGGGCCGCTGGCCAGGCGCTGGGCCAGTTCCTGCACAGCGGCGTCGAGGTCGGCGGCGGGCAGCACGCGGTTGACCAGGCCCAGGCGTTCGGCCTCCTGGGCGGTGTAGGTGTCGCCCAGCAGGGCAATCTCCAGCGCGCGGCGCAGGCCCACCAGGCGCGGCAGTGCCCAGGAGGCACCCACATCGCAACTGGTGCCGAGGTTGATGTAGGCCAGGTTGAAGCGCGTGCCCTCGGCGGCCAGCACGAAGTCGGCCTGCAGCATGAGCGAGAGGCCCGCGCCCGCAGCCACGCCGTGCACCTGGGCGATGACGGGGGCATTGAGCTGCGCCAGCAGCGCCACGGCTTCGTTGAGCGGCTCCAGCAGGTCGCGCGCGCCCTGCACGGGGTCGGCACGCAGTGTGGCCAGGTCGCCCCCGGCCATGAAGCCCTTGCCCGTGCCGCACAGCACCACGCAGCGCACGCTGGCGTCCTGCGCGATGGCGCGCACGGCGTCCCGCAGGGCGGTGGCCATGGGCACGTCGATGGCGTTGAGCGCGCCGGGGCGGTTGAAGCTGAGCGTGGCGATGGCGCCCGAGCGCTCCAGCCGCAGGGGAGGTTCCGTGGAGACCGTCATTTTTGCTCCTGAAATAAGAGCTGCTCGCGCTTGATGGACAAGCGCTGGAGCCCGAAAAAGCTTGAAATTCAGCGGTACAGCGCCTCGATCTCGGCCGCGTAGGTCTTGTAGATGCTGGAGCGCCGCACCTTCATGGTGGCGGTGACTTCGCCGTCGTCGTGGTCCAGTTCCTTGGTGAGCATATGGAACTTGCGGATCTGCGCCACCTGTGCCAGCTTGGCGTTACCGGTGGCGATCTCGGCGTCGATGAGCTGGCGCACCTCGGGGGTTTCGACCAGCGAGCGGAAATGCGTGAACGGGATGCGCTGGGCCTCGGCCCATTTGCCCACGGTCTCGTAGTCGAGCATGACCAGCGCGCCGACGAACTTGCGGCCCTCGGCGACGATGACGCACTCCTTGATGTAGGGGCTGGCCTTCATGGTGTTCTCGATCTCGGACGGCGTGAGGTTCTTGCCGCCGGCCGTGATCATGATGTCCTTGAGGCGGTCCACGATCTTGATCTGGCCGTCCACCAGGCGCACCACGTCGCCGGTGTGCAGCCAGCCGTCCACGATGCTTTGCGCCGTGGCCTCGGGGTTCTTGTAGTAACCCGCGAACACCATGTCGCCCTTGATCTGGAATTCGCCGCCCAGGTCGTCGTCGCCGCCCTTGGCGATGCGCCACTCCACGCCGCTCGTGGGCACGCCCACGGTGCCGACCTGCACATCGTCGAGCTTGTGGCCGGTGACCATGCCGGTCGATTCGGTCAGGCCATAGACCTCGACCAGCGGCACGCCGAGCACGCGGAAGAAGCGCACCACCTCGGGTGGAATGGGCGCGGCGCCGGTGAGCGCCACCTGGGCCTCGCGCAGGCCGATGAAGTTCTGCAGCGCGCGGAACACCAGCCAGTAGCTGGCGGTGTAGGTGAACATCTCGCCGATGCTCCAGCGCGCGCGGGGCTTTTCGGCCAGCGGCTGGCAGGCGGCGTAGGCCTTGCGGAACAGCGCGCGGCGCAGGCCGCCGGTTTCCTGCAGCTTGATGTTGATGGCCGCGTGCATCTTCTCCCAGATGCGCGGCACGCCCAGGAACATGGTGGGCGCCACCTCGCGCAAATCCTCCTGCACGGTGCGGATGGATTCGCCGAAGTTGACCTGCGAGCCGACGTAGACCGGCACGAAGGTGGTGAGCATCTGCTCGGCCACGTGGCACAGCGGCAGGTAGGACAGGTGGGTGGTCTCGCGCGAGAGCTGGAGCCGGTCCACGATGCCCGGCACCACGCCGCGGATGTTGCGGTAGGACACCATCGCGCCCTTGGGCTTGCCGGTGGACCCCGAGGTGTAGATCATGAGCCCGATGTCGTCGAGCTTCTGGTGCGCCAGCGCGGCCTCCACGTCCTGCAGCTTGCCGCTTTGCGCGCCCAGCCGCTCCACCTCGCCGAAGGGGATGATGAGGTCGCGCACCTCGGGCGCGAAGCTGCGCAGGCCCTTGGTTTCCATGACCACGATCTTTTTCAGGCGCGGCAGATCGTCCAGGGCTTCGAGCACCTTGTCGGTTTGCTCCTGGTCCTCGCAGACGATGACTTCGATGTCGGCATGGCCCACCACGTAGGCCACCTCGGGCGAGGGGCTGGTGGGGTACACGCCCACCGTGACGGCGCCCACCAGGCCCGCGCCCATCTGGGCCAGCACCCATTCGATGCGGTTCTCGGAGATCACGCCCACATGGCCGCCCTCGGGCAGCCCCAGGGCGCGCAGGCCCAGGCCGAAGTGGCAGGCACGCTCGAAATACTGCGCCCAGGTGAAGGGCTTCCAGATGCCGAAGTCCTTTTGCCGGATGGCGACGCGCGCGGCATCCTGGCGCGCGCGCTCGCGCAGCATCTGGGGCAGGGTGAGTTCGGGAAGGGCTTGCATGTTCATCACGACAACCAGCGCTTGCGACGCTTGTAATGCTTGATCTCTTTGAAGCTTTTCGCTTCGCCGCCGCCGCCCATGCCGAGGTAGAACTCGCGCACGTCGGGGTCGTTGGCCAGGCGCTCGGCCGAGCCGTCGATGACGATCTTGCCGTTCTCCATGATGTAACCGCTGTGCGCCACGGCCAGGGCCACGGTGGCGTTCTGCTCCACCAGCAGCATGCTGGTGCCGCGTTCTGCATTGATGCGCGCGATGATGGTGAAGATGTCTTCCACCAGCTTCGGGCTCAGGCCCAGCGAGGGTTCGTCGAGCAGGATGAGCTGCGGCTGGGCGATGAGCGCGCGGCCGATGGCCAGCATCTGCTGCTCGCCGCCCGACAGGTAGCCCGCCAGGCCCTTGCGGCGCTCGTGCAGGCGGGGGAAGTAGGTATAGACGAGGTCGAAGTCGGGCTTGGCCGCACCCTCGCGGCCCGTGAGGGCGTAGGTGGCGGCGACCAGGTTTTCCTCGACCGTGAGGTCCTCGAACACGCGGCGCCCCTCCATCACATGCGAGAGCCCGCTGCGCACGAGCTGCTGCGGCGCCAGCGCGGCGGTGCTCTGGCCGTTGAAGAGGATGCTGCCGCTTTCGAGTTCACCGTCCTCCAGCGCGAGCAGGCCCGATACCGCCTTGAGCGTGGTGGACTTGCCCGCACCGTTGCTGCCCAGCAGCGCCACGATCTGGCCGCGTGGCACGGCCAGCGACAGGCCGCGCAGGGCCTGCACGACCTTGTTGTAGATGACCTCGATGTTGTTGACTTCGAGGACGTTGTCCGTGGCTTTCTCGGTCATGTCAGTGGTCAGGGTGCTGTGTACGTGGCGCGAGCCGTGAAACTGGCGCGGTTCAGGCCAGGGCCGCCGTGCAAGGGCCGCCAAGCCGCCCATGCGGCGCTTCGCTTGCGTGCACGGGCGGCGTCCCCCTTCCCACGCGCAGCGTGAGAGAAGGGGGAAGCGGCGCAGCCGCTCAGGGGGTTGTTCACAACTTGATCCAGTCGGAAGCGGCCACCATTTTTTGGGCCTTCATGTCGGCACGGTAGACGCGGCCCACGGGAATGGAATTGCCCCGGATGGTGATCGGCACGCCGAACAGGCCGCCGGTGTCGAAGTCCTTGATGGAGTTGAGCGCAGCCTTGAGGTTGGCACCCGTCATCGGCTTGTTGGCATCGAGGCAGCGCTTGGCCGATTCGAGGAACAGCATGGCGGCGACGAAGCCCTGGATGTAGGCCGTGCTCTGGTATTCCGGGCGCATGGCGCGGATTTTTTCCAGCATGGGGGCTTTTTCGGTGTCGTAGTAGTAGCGGAAGGGCATCACGCCCATGAAGCCGTCGCCGTCCGGGCCCATCTTCATGACGGTGGAGCTGTCCATGGTCCAGAAGGTACCCATCCATTTGCTGGTCATGCCCTGCTGCTTGCCCTGGGTGATGAACTCGGGGATGGGCGCGAGGATGTAGCCGTGGAAGATGGTGTAGTCGGGCGCGGCGCGGCGCAGCTTGATGACCTCGCCCGAGACGTCCACGCTTCCCGGGGGCGTCATGATCTTGACGACCACGTTCAGGCCCAGCTTCTTGGCCTCGGCCTCGCTCTCGTCGATGGGGTCGCGGCCGAACTCGGAGTCGGAATACACGAAGGCCACCTTGGCACCGGGCTTTTCCTTGGCGATGTGCTTGAGCAGGATGCCGAACATCTCGGTGTAGTCGGGGCCCACCAGGAACTGGTTGGGGTATTTCTGCGGGTTGTTCAGCTCGGT
>JANJVX010000128.1 GCA_024709845.1 Burkholderiaceae bacterium
CCCAGCGCTTGAAAACCTGTGCGGCCCCGGCAAGCAGCTCAAGGCCGAGGCGCCTGATGGCCATGAAATTGCCGGGCTGCTGCGCACGGGGTGGTGCGCCTGCACGATGCACAGAACACCACATTGGCGCTGGAGAGCCGCTTCGACCTGGCCTACAACGCCGCGCACGCCCTGTGTCTGGCCGCACTGCGGCGCATGGGCTCTCGGGCCAGCAACCGCTACATCGTGTTCCAGGTATTGCCCCACACACTGGGCCTGGGGCCCGAGGTGTGGCGCGTGCTGGACAAGTGCCACAACACGCGCAACCTGGGCGAGTACGAGGGCATGCTGGATGTGGACGAGCGCCTGGTAACAGACCTGGTTACCGCCACCGAGGCCGTATCCCGGGCGCTCCAGAAGCCATAACACCCCACGTCGTCCCTCTGCGCGAAGGGCGGCCATGTCAGCGCGGGCTTGTCAGCCAGCCCACCGCCTTGCGCGTGAGCGGCGCCACCACCAGCACGACCGGAAAGGCGATGAGCCACGCGGTAAGCCAGGCCGAGGCCCACATGCCGGGAAACTGGGCATCAAGCCCCACGGCGCGGTAGGTGGAGATGCCGGAGACCAGCAGCGACATCAGGCCGGAGAGGATGAAGCCGAACAGTGCGGGGGCGTATTTTTGGGGGAACATGGTGAATTCTCTTTCGTGAATGAAGGTGGAACGGAAATGACGGCCGCTCAGCGGGCGATCTGCTGCACGGCGGTGGCCGCGAGGTACAGGCCCGCGCCGAAGACGGCGTGGTTGGTCAGGCTGCGCGCGCAGTTCTTGAGCGGCGCGGGCGTCTTGCGGGCGGCCACGCCCAGCCCCATGGCGGGCTGCATGATGAACAGCGGCACGGCCACGCTGGCCACGCCGAAGGCCAGCGCGGGCCACAGCGTGGGGGCCTGCAGCCAGCCGCTGCCCTGCCACACGGCCAGCAGCGCAGCGAAGGCGATGCCGACCAGATAGTGCACCAGCCAGCCCAGGCCGCGCTCGCCCGCCAACGGCGCGGCCTGCGCGATGGAGGTGTGCCGCCAGCGCCCGCGCAGGCCATGCCCGGCCCAGCGGCCGAGCAGCATGAAATTCATCGTGGGCACGCCCAGGCGCTGCAACAGCAGCAGCCAGGCATCCAGCACGGCCGTGGCGCCCGCGCCCACGAGGGCGATGGATGCGATATCTTGAAGTGAAAGCATGGTGAAACTCCTTTTGCAATGGACCGCCAGAGCGGTTGCTGGTTAATATAGAAGTTCAAGTCAACTTCAAGTCAAGAGGTTTTTGCATGGACATTTCCGAGGTGGCCCGGCTGTCGGGCGTGCCGGCCTCGGCACTGCGCTATTACGAGAGCAAGGGGCTCATCCACTCGCTGGCGCGGGACGGCGGGCGGCGCCGTTTCGCGCCCGAGGTGCTGGACCAACTCGCGCTCATCGCGCTGGGGCAGGCGGCGGGGTTTTCGCTGGACGAGATCCGCAGCATGTTCACGCCCGGAGGGGAGCCGAACATCGACCGCGCGCTGCTGTCCGCCAAGGCCGACGAGCTGGACCGCACGGTCAAGCGCCTCAAGGCCATGAGCGAGGGCCTGCGCCACGCCGCCGTGTGCCCCGCGCCCAGCCATGCGGCTTGCCCGTCGTTCCAGCGCCTGCTCAAAGCAGCGGCGGCCGGCATGATGGAGGCGCAGCCCCGGCCGCTGGCGCCGCGCGGGAAGTGAGCGCGATTACTCCTCTTTCAATAGCTTATAGCGCTTTATCCATGGGCGTTACAGGCCAATTTGATTCAAAACCATGATCCATTCAATCCCCACCGACCCCACGGCCGTCCTGCACTTCTGGTTCGAGGAGCTGACCGCCGCGCAGCATTTCGCCAAAGACGCCGCGCTCGACGCCGCCATTGCCCAGCGCTTCGGCCCCACACTGGATGCCGCCGCGCGCGGCGAGCTGTCGGGCTGGCGCAGCACCGCACCGGGGCGGCTGGCCGAGATCGTGGTGCTGGACCAGTTCTCGCGCAACGTGTGGCGCGACACGCCGCGCGCCTTCGCGCAGGACGGCATGGCCCTGGTGCTGGCGCAGGAGCTGGTGGCCAGCGGGCAGGATCGCGCCCTGCCCCCGGCACAGCGCGCCTTCGCCTACATGCCCTACATGCACAGCGAATCGGCCGCCATCCACGCGCAGTCGGTGCGGCTGTTCGCGCAGCCGGGGCTGGAGGGCAACCTGCGCTTTGCGCTGCAGCACCAGGCCATCATCGAGCGCTTTGGCCGCTACCCGCACCGCAATGCCGTGCTGGGGCGGGTGTCCACGGCGCAGGAGCTGGCGTTCTTGCAAGGGCAGGGCTCTTCGTTCTGACGTAGCGCGGATGGTGCCGGGCAAGGCCCCGGTGCGAACGCCATTGGCGGTCACCAGGCCTCCCTACAATGCCGCGATGCCTTTTTCCTCCCGCTGGCGGCTTCGGCTTGTCACCCCTCTCCTTTGGCTGGCCTGCGGCCTGGCCAATGCCCAAAACCCACCCGTAGCGGCCGATGCACCCGGCGCCACTGCCTCGGCGGCGCAACCCGCAGCGGCGCAGGCGGCGACGCTCTCGCGCGATGCCCGGCGCATCCATGCGCTGTCGCGCGACAAGCTCTTGCAGATCCGCACGCTGCTGCGCACCTCCAACACCCAGGCGTCGATTGGCTCGGGCTTTTTCGTGTCGGCCGACGGGCTGATCGTGACCAACTTCCATGTGGCCAGCCAGCTCGCGCTGGAGCCCGAGCGCTACCGGGGTGTGTACGTCACCATCGACGGGCAGGAGGGCGATGTCGATCTGCTGGCCTTCGATGTGCAGCACGACGTGGCCGTGCTGCGCGCGCGTGGCCGCACCAGCCCCGCGCCGGTGCTGGAGTTCCGCCCCGCCACCGAGGCGCTGGCCCAGGGCGAGCGCATCTACTCGCTGGGCAACCCGCTGGACATTGGCTTTGCCGTGACCGAAGGCACCTACAACGGCCTGGTGCGGCGCAGCTTTTACCCGCGCATCTTCTTTGGCGGCACGCTCAACCCCGGCATGAGCGGCGGCCCCGCCGTGGACGACGCCGGGCGCGTGCTGGGCGTGAACGTGGCCAAGCGGCTCGATGGCGAGCAGGTGAGCTTTCTCATCCCGGCCGAGTTTGCCCAGGCGCTGGTGCAGCGCGCGGCCAGTGCCCAGCCCATCACGCAGCCAGCGCACAAAGAGGTGGCGCGGCAACTGCTGGTGCACCAGCAACTGCTGACCGAGCGCTTTTTGCAGACCCCGTTCCACGACCAGCGCCACGGCAACTACCTGGTGCCCGTGCCCGACGACGCGCTGGCGCGCTGCTGGGGCACCGGGCGCGACCCGGACTACAGCGCGCTGCACTTGGAGCGCTCGGCCTGCCAGACCAACAGCCACGTGGTGGCGGGCGACTTCAGCACCGGCACGGTGCGCCTGGGCTACGAGGCCTACGATGCCCCCGCCTATGGCGCTGCGCGCTTCGCGCGCAAGTATTCGCAAAGCTTTGCCAGCGAGCGGCTGCCCCATCGCGGCAACCGCCGCCAGACGGCCGCCGAGTGCGCCGAGCGCTATGTGGACCCGGGCAGCCTGCCGATGCGCGCGGTGGTCTGCATGTCGGCCTACCGCAAGCTGCCCGGCCTGTACGACATGACCGTGCTGGCCGTCACCCTCAACCAGCCCACGCAGGGCGTGCTGGGCCGCCTGGACGTGCGCGGCATTGGCTTTGACAACGGCCTGAAACTGGCCGAGCGCTACCTGCAGTCCTTCAAGTGGGAGGCCGCGCCATGATGCCCACCCTGGCCCTGCTGGAGGCCTTTGACCGCCACGGCGCGCTGCTGGCGCGCACCCCCGTCACGCGCTGGCCCGTCACCGTGGGCCGTGGCCTCGATTGCGACCTGGTGCTGGACGACCCGCATGTGGCGCCCACGCACCTGCGCATCGACCGGGCTGCGGACGCGCCCCGCACCGTGCGCGTGGAGGTGCAACCCACCCTCAATGGCGCCCTGCTGCAGCGCAAGCGCCACGGCGGCGGCCAGCGGTTTGACTGGCCCGACGGTGCACCACTGGAGATTGGCCGCACGCGCATCGCGCTGCGCCTGGCCGATGCACCCATCCCCGCCGAGCTGCCGCTGCCGCGCTTCCCCTGGCGCACGCTGGCCACCACCGTGGCCCTGCTGGCGCTGATGCTGGCCGCCACGCTGGGCGCCGCATGGCTGAAGGCCGACGACGCGTCCAAATACCTCAAGGCACTGCCCGGCACCCTGCTCGGCCTGGCGCTGGCGGTGGGCGGCTGGGCGGGCCTGTGGGCCATCGCCAACAAGGTGTTCGACGGCCATTTGCAGTTCTGGCGCCATGTGCGCATCGCCTGCGCCCTGTACCTGGGGGCCGAAGCGGTGGCGCTTGCGGCCAGCCTCGCGGCGTTCGCGATGTCGTGGGAGGCCTTCTCGCGCTTTGGCCCGGTGCTCATCACGCCGGTACTGGCCGTGGGCATCTATGCCCACCTGGCCGCCGTGCTGCCCCGCCGCCGCACCGGCCTGGCCTGGACGGTGGGCGCCATGCTGGCCCTGGGCATACCGGCATGGCTGGGCGCGCAGTGGCTCAACCACGCCCGGCTGTCGAACCAGCTGTACATGAGCAGCCTGTTCCCGCCCGGCCTGCGGCTGGCCCCTGCCGTGCCCGTGCCGCAGTTCATGCAGGAAGCCGGGGCGCTGCGCGAGCGGCTCGACCAGCGCATGACCACCGACGGCGAAAGCGAAGGCGAAAACGAGGAATAGCAGCCGCCAGGGCTGGAGGGGCCCCGCCTCAACGCGCCTGAAAGGTCTCCAGCGGCGCCCGCACCCGCTGCGCCGCCAGGGCCTGCCACGCTGGCGTGCCGCAGCCGCCCACCAGGTCGTGGCCCAGCGCGCTCCAGAGGGCGTCATCCGGGTCCAGGCCCAGCGCCTGGATGAACGGTGCCTGCACGATGAAGCACTGGCGCCGGTAGGGCAGCAGGTAGGCCGTGCGGTCGGCATCCAGCACGGCCAGGGCCTCGCCGTGGCGCGCGAACCACTGGTGGAGCAGGATGCCGGTGCGCGGCGCGTGCCAGAAATCCCCCAGGTCATCCCCCGCCCGGGCCTGGCCGCCCAGCACATGGCGCGCATGCTCCCAGTGGGCAAAGCCCACGGCGCGCGCGGCCTCGTGCAGGCAGTCGGCCAGCCGCAGGGTGCCCGCCACGCCCTCGCGCCGCGCGCGGTTGAGCCGCACGCGCGCGCGGGTCTTGAGCTCGTCCAGCGCGCTGTTCATCGCACCTCCCTGCCGCCGCCGGGCGCCAGATGCCGCAGCAGTGCCGCCGCCGCATCGGCAGCCCCGGCGGGCAGGCCCTGCAGCAGCCCGGCGCACAGGGCACCGGCCGTGGCGCGGGCTTCGCCCAGCACGGCGCGGCCGGCGGGGCGCAGGCTGACCTGGCCCGCCGCGCGCGCGATGTGGCCGGTCTTCTCCAGAGGGATCAGGCGGCGCACCACGGACGACAGCGGCACGCCCAGCGGCGCCACCAGCGCGGCCGTGGGCAGGCAGCCGCCCTCGGCCCGCGCCAGCGCGTGCAGCAGGATGAAATCGGCATGGCCGATGCCGTGCCAGGTGCCCAGCGCGTCGTCGAGCACCCATTGCAGCCGGGCGTGGGCCTGGCTGATGTCCAGGCAGAGGTTCAGGGCCTGCGCGCTCATGCCGCCAGCTCCTCATGCCACAGCGCATGCAGCGCGGCAAGTTCGCTGCGGTAGTCGGCCTCGGTGGCATCGGCGCGGTGCTTGAGGGTGTCGAGCACCTCGAAGCGCAGCGCCGCCGCGCCATGCGCGTGCCAGGCCTGCTGCAGGCGCCGGTCGGGGTGGCCACCCATGCGCAGCTGAAACTGGTCGCGGTTGAAGGCGCCCGGCAGGTTCATGCTGGCCTTGACACAGACGAGCTGCGCCGCGTCGCAGCGCACGGCGTACACGCCCATGGGCGGCGGGTTGTCTTTGTAGTGACGGATGAGCGCGCGGCGTTGCGCAGCGGCGCCGGGGTGGAAAGCGGGGGAAGCAGCCATGACAGAGTCCTTGGGTTCGTGGGCGGCCATCCCGCGCGGGGCCGACGAAACAAAGGCAGAAGCTGTCAGGTCACAGGAAAAGGGCCCGTGAAACCGGGCCGAGGGTGAGAGCCTCTTGAGCGGGCGGGCGCCCCTCAGCACCCGAGGGGCGGATTCTACCGTGTCATTGCAAAAACAGGCGGTAGCGCCCTGAATACAAGCGCAAGCAGCTCTGTTTTATGTAGCAGACGTACACCATCCCCCCGCTTCCAAGACCCTGTGCAATGGTCGGACCCTCCTCGCATTCCCCGCCCGGGGGGTTAGGCTGGCATAGCGATCATGCATCTCCTTGATTAGATTTATCCAATGGAGTCCCATGGTTGATTGACCTATCCTTTTACCAGACCCATCCAACGCAAAACCAAGGAGAGCGCCATGAGCAACGCACCCCAATGCCCCTTCACCCACGGCGGCAAGACGACGCTGGGCACCCAGTCCAACCGCGACTGGTGGCCCAACCAGCTGAACCTGGGCATCCTTCACCAGCACGCACCAGCCTCCAACCCGCTGGGCGCCGACTTTGACTACGCCGAGGCCTTCCAGAAGCTGGACTACGCCGCCCTGAAAGCCGACCTGAAGGCGCTGATGACTGACTCGCAGGACTGGTGGCCCGCCGACTGGGGCCACTACGGCGGCCTGTTCATCCGCATGGCCTGGCACAGCGCGGGCACCTACCGCACGGCCGACGGGCGCGGCGGCGCAGGCACGGGCAACCAGCGGTTCGCCCCGCTC
>JANJVX010000185.1 GCA_024709845.1 Burkholderiaceae bacterium
GGCGTTACCGGCGGTGACGGTGCCGTCCGGGCGCACGACGCCCTTGAGCCTGCCCAGCGCTTCGAGGCTGGTCTCGCGGGGGTGCTCGTCCTGGCGGACGATGAGGGCGTCGCCCTTCTTTTGCGGGATGCTCACGGGCACGATCTCGCGCGCCAGGTGGCCGGCCTGGATGGCGGCCACGGCGTTCAACTGGCTGCGCAGCGCCATGCGGTCTTGCGCTTCACGCTCGATCTGGAACTCCTGGGCGACGTTTTCCGCCGTTTCGGGCATGGAGTCGACGCCGTACTGTTCTTTCATCCGCTTGTTGATGAAGCGCCAGCCGATCGTCGTGTCATAGACGGCGTTGCTGCGGCTGAAGGCGCTTTCGGCCTTGGGCATGACGAAGGGGGCGCGGCTCATGCTTTCGACGCCGCCAGCGATCATCAATCCGGCTTCGCCCGCCTTGATGGCACGCGCGGCCGTGCCCACGGCGTCCAGGCCCGAGCCGCACAGGCGGTTGATGGTGGCGCCGGGCACCTCGATGGGCAGGCCCGCCAGCAGACTGGCCATGTGGGCGACGTTGCGGTTGTCTTCACCGGCCTGGTTGGCGCAGCCATAGAGCACGTCGGTGACGCTGGTCCAGTCCACGCCGGGGTTGCGCTCCATCAGCGCCTTGAGGGGAATGGCGCCGAGGTCGTCGGTGCGCACGCTGCTCAAGGCGCCGCCGTAGCGGCCGATGGGGGTGCGGATGGCGTCGCAGATGAAGGCTTGGGTCATGGAGGGCTCCTGGGGTGGTCGGTAGAAGAGATTCAGGCGGCGGCCGGCGCGATGGACAGGCCCACCAGGCGTTCGAGTTCGGCGTGGGCGAGGCCCGGCACGGCATCGATCAGTTGCAGGCCCTGGGGCGTGCAGGCAAGGGTGCACAGGTCGGTGTAGATGCGCTTGACGCAGGCGATGCCGGTGAGCGGGTAGGTGCAACGCGGGACCACCTTGCTCTCGCCCTGCTTGGTGAGCAGGTCCATCATCACCCAGGTCTGGCGGGCGCCGATGGCCAGGTCCATGGCGCCACCCACGGCGGGAATGGCGCCGGGCTCGCCCGTGCTCCAGTTGGCCAGGTCGCCCGTGGCAGAGACCTGGAAGGCGCCGAGCACGCAGATGTCCAGGTGCCCGCCGCGCATCATGGCAAAGCTGTCGGCGTGGTGGAAATAAGCGCCACCGGGCAGCAGCGTGACGGGCTGCTTGCCGGCGTTGATGAGGTCGTAGTCCTCCTGCCCGGCAGTCGGCGCCGGGCCCATGCCCAGGATGCCGTTCTCGCTCTGCAGGATGACCTCGCGGCCCGCCGGGATGTGGTTGGCCACCTGGGTAGGCATGCCGATGCCCAGGTTCACGTAAGCGCCATCGTGGATGTCCTGCGCCACGCGGCGGGCCAACTCTTCTTTGCTTCGTTTTTGATAGCTACTCACGCTTGTTCCTTCTGCGCTGGATGGCAATTTCATGCAGATTTCTTGAATCCGCCGCCCTGCGTGGCCACGCGGTCGATCCTGACGATCTGGCTCACGTAGATGCCGGGGGTGACGATGGCTTCGGGGTCGAGCGTGCCCAGCTCCACCACCTCGTGCACGGTGGCCACGGTCTTCTTGGCGGCGGCGGCCATCACCGGGCCGAAGTTGCGCGCCGACATGCGGTAGGTCAGGTTGCCCCAGCGGTCGCCACGCTCGGCCTTGATGAGGGCCAGGTCGCCGTGGATGGGGTACTCCAGCACATGGTGCCTGCCGTTGATCTCGCGCGTTTCCTTGCCGGCGGCCAGTTCGGTGCCGTAGGCCGTGGGGCAGAAGAAGGCGCCAATGCCGGCCCCGGCAGCGCGCAGGCGCTCGGCCAGCGTGCCCTGGGGCACCAGTTCCAGTTCAAGCTTGCCTGCACGGTACAGGCCGTCGAACACCTGGCTGTCCACCTGGCGCGGAAAGCTGCAGATGATCTTGCGCACGCGGCCCGCCTGGAGCAGCGCCGCCAGGCCCTGCTCGCCATTTCCGGCGTTGTTGTTGACCACGGTGAGGTCGCGCGCGCCCTGCGCGATCAGGCCGTCGATAAGTTCACCGGGAATGCCCGCCGTGCCAAAGCCGCCGATGAGGACGGTGGCACCATCCTGCACGCCTGCGAGCGCCTGGGCCACCGAATCTGCCAGTTTGTTGATCATCCGGAACGCTTTCTCGGGAATGATGGGAAGGTGCTTGCCCTTCGGGAAACTTTGCGAGATTGTTCGTATATCGAACATTTGTTCGCCAAAAGAATTATACTTCGTTCACACATGAATGCCATGCCCCCACCCCAAGACCCCAAACCGGGCGACAGCTATGTGCAGTCGTTCGCCCGCGGGCTCGAAGTCATCCGGTCGTTCAGCGCCGCCATGCCGCAGCAGACGCTCAGCGAGGTGGCTGCGCACACCGGTCTCACGCGCGCTGGCGCGCGCCGCATCCTGCTCACGCTGCAGACGCTGGGCTATGTGGAAAGCGATGGGCGGCTGTTCCGGCTCACACCGCGCATCCTCGACCTGGGTTTTGCCTACCTCTCGTCGCTGCCGATCTGGAACCTGGCGGAGCCCACGATGGAAGCGCTGGTGGACCGCGTGCACGAGTCCTGCTCGGCCGCAGTGCTCGACGGGCTGGACGTGGTGTATGTACTGCGCGTGCACACGCACAAGATCATGAGCACCAACCTCGGCGTGGGCTCGCGCCTGCCCGCGTTCTGGACCTCCATGGGCCGCGTGCTGCTGGCCGCGTTGCCCGAGGACGAACTGCTGCGCCGCCTGCCGCAAACCACGCCACGCCAGCGCTTCACGCAGCACACGGTGCTGGACGACGAAGGCCTGATCGCCTGCGTGCGCCAGACGCGCATGCAGGGGTGGTGCCTGGTGAACCAGGAGCTGGAAGAAGGCCTGATTTCGATTGCCGCGCCGCTGAAGAACCATGCGGGCCAGACGGTGGCCGCACTCAACATCAGCGGTCAGGCCAACCGCACAAGCACACAGATGATGCAGAAGGAACTGCTCCCCGCCCTGCTGCAGGCCACGCAGACCATTTCACGCCTGCTGGGGACGAGGGGGTAGGAGCCTGCCGGACTTGGAAATCGCCGGCTGCAGATCAGGGCTTGCGAAAACCCATCACCAGCACCACGCCACCGATCAGCATGGCACCCAGGCTCAGCCACTGGGGCACATTGACGGATTCTTTCTCTTTCACAGTCAGCTCCAGCGGGCCCAGTTTGGCCTGCGTGGTTTCCTTGGTGAAGCTGAACCCGCCGGTCAGCAAACCTGCCAGGCCCAGCACCAGCAAAACGGCTCCGATCAAACGCATGGCAGTCATGAAAAATCTCCTTGGGACACCAGGGTTGCCATCCGGGGCACAGCACCACCCTTTGGCAGCCACTGTAGAGCGCCGCACTGCCATGCCGCGTAGGACGCCACCGCATGGCGAGGCAGGCCGCGTGCTACGCTCTGGCGCCATGTTCAATCCCTCCCAAGCCGACGTCCGCCGCTTTTTCTGCGCCGCCCATGCCAAGGCGCAGGCCGGTGCGCCCATGGAAGCCATCGAAACCCTGGCCAGCCTGTGGATCGCC
>JANJVX010000199.1 GCA_024709845.1 Burkholderiaceae bacterium
GTAGTCGGCGTACATGGTGGGCGAGTGGTTGCCCCACACGGCCAGCTTCTCGATGTCGCCCACGGCGCAGCCGATCTTGGTGGCGATCTGCGAGGCAGCGCGGTTGTGGTCCAGGCGCAGCATGGCGGTGAAGTTCTTGGCGGGCAGATCGGGGGCCGACTTCATGGCGATGTAGGCGTTGGTGTTGGCGGGGTTGCCGACCACCAGCACGCGCACATTGCGCGAAGCCACGGCGTTCAGGGCCTTGCCCTGGGCGGTGAAGATCTGGGCGTTGGCGGCCAGCAGGTCGGCACGCTCCATACCAGGGCCGCGAGGACGGGCACCGACCAGCAGGGCGTAGTCGGTGTCCTTGAAGGCGGTCATCGGGTCGCTGTGGGCTTCGATGCCGGCCAGCAGCGGGAAGGCGCAGTCTTCCAGTTCCATGATCACGCCCTTGAGCGCGTTCTGGGCCTTTTCGTCCGGGATTTCGAGCAGTTGCAGGATGACAGGTTGGTCCTTGCCCAGCATTTCGCCCGAGGCGATGCGGAACAGAAGGGCGTAGCCAATTTGACCTGCGGCGCCGGTGACGGCCACGCGGACGGGCTTTTTGCTCATGGTGAGAACTCCAGGAAGTGAAGGAAACAGGTGAGTGTGCAGCGGTTGCCACTTGCGCCTGTTACCAGCAACACGTGCCCCGCGAACAGCGGGAGATTTTACCGCTGATTTCCGCAGTGCGTCAATTTGTCTTATGTCTTATATAAGATATGATCATGGCTTCGCGACACTCGCTTACAAACCGGACACCAGCCCCGCACCTGTTTCCCGCCCATGTCGTCACAACCACCTTCCACGATCGATCCCCCTGACGCGCTGCAGGCCACAGCGGGACTGCCCGCCCCCGCGTTTAGCCCGCTGTACCAGCAGATCAAAGGGCTGATCCTGCAAAGCCTGCAGGCCGGCGAATGGAAACCGGGCGAGGCCATTCCGAGCGAGATGGAACTGGCGGCGCGCTTTCGCGTGAGCCAGGGCACGGTGCGCAAGGCCATCGACGAGCTGGCGGCGGAAAATCTCGTCACCCGCCGCCAGGGGAAAGGCACTTTCGTGGCCACCCATGCCGAACGGCATGTGCAGTACCGTTTCCTCAAACTGATGCCGGACAGCGGCGATGCCAGCGTCGAAGGCCCCGCCGAGCGCAACATCATCGATTGCAAGCGCGTGCGCGCCAGCGCCGAGGTGGCGCGCGCGCTGGGCCTGCGCACGGGCGACCCGATGGTGCAGGCGCGCCGCATCCTGTCGTTCAGCGGCGTCCCCACCATTCTGGAAGACATCTGGCTCCCTGGCCAGGCCTTCAAGGGCCTCACGGCTGCACAGATGGCCAACTACCCCGGCCCGACCTACGCCATGCTGGAGCTGGATTTCGGCGTGCGCATGGTACGCGCCGACGAAAAGATCCGCGCCGTGCTGCCCGACCCGGAACAGGCCCGGCTGCTGCAGGTTCCGCCCGAAACACCGCTGCTGAGCGTCGAGCGCATTGCCTACACCTACAACGATGTTCCCATGGAGTTACGACGCGGCCTCTACCGCACCGACACCCACCATTACCACAACGAACTGAACTGAAGATAACAGCCCCATTCAGGTTTTCAGACCGGAAAAAATCGGAAAATACCGCCTGAGTCAAACGTCCCCTTGCTGCATTGCAATAGAATTTTGCACTTCGTAGCGCACAAAATTACAAAGCAGTTACATCCACGAAAGCACTTGCCATGACCGAGCTAGCCAAAAAGCGGCCTGAATTCCGCAACATCAACGCCTTCAAGGACCTCACGACCTACCGCATGACACCAGCGGCCTGGGTCTCCATCCTGCACCGGGCCAGCGGAGCCATCCTGTTCCTGCTGCTGCCGCTGGTGCTGTGGCTGTTCGACACCTCGGTGTCTTCCGAAATTTCGTTCGGGCGCTTCAAGGCTGCCTTCGAAACCGGCCTGGGTTTCGTACCCGGCTGGTTCCTCAAACTGGTGGTGCTGGGCCTGATCTGGGGCTACCTGCACCACATGATCGCCGGCATGCGCCACCTCTGGATGGACATCAGCCACGACGCCGTGACCAAGCAATTCGGCAAGTCGTCCGCCATCTTCACGCTCATCGCCAGCATTGGCCTGACGGTCGTGCTCGGCGCCAAGCTGTTCGGCCTGTATTGATAACCCGTGGTTCTGCCGCAACGGACAGAACCCTCCGACGACTGAGAGGAAAACACCATGTCCAACTACGGATACAAGCGCACCGTCGTGGGTGCCCATTACGGCCTTCGCGACTGGCTGAGCCAGCGCGTCACCGCCGCCATCATGGTCCTGTTCACGCTGGCCGTGATCGCGCAGATCATCTTCAGCAAGGGCCCCGTCGGCTACGACCTGTGGGCCGGCATCTTTGCCGCGCAATGGATGAAGTTCCTGACCTTCTCGGTGATCATCGCGCTGGCCTACCACGCCTGGGTCGGCATGCGCAACATCTGGATGGACTACATCAAGCCCGTGGGACTGCGCCTGGTTCTGCAAGTCTTCACCATCGTCTGGCTCGTCGGCTGCGCGGGCTGGGGCTTCCAGGTTCTGTGGCGTCTGTGAACCCCACGCCAAATACCGCGAACAAAGGCTAAATCCATGAGCTACACCAACGCCAACATCACCAAGCGC
>JANJVX010000191.1 GCA_024709845.1 Burkholderiaceae bacterium
ACCGTCCTCGGCAGACGCTTGGCTGGGATTCCCCCTATCAGGCTTTCCAGCGATTCATGGCGGCTATCGCCGAGAAGAACTCCGCTACCATTCATTGAATATCAACCAGCGGTGTTGCACTTCAGATTTGAGACCGCCCTATGAATATTACCTTCCGCCAGATGCGCCTGTTCCTGGCGCTGGCCGATACGGGCAGCGTCAGCGGCGCGGCGCGGGCCCTGCATGTGACGCAGCCCACCGCGTCCATGCAGTTGCGCGAAGTGACCGAGGCCGTGGGCCTGCCGCTGTACGAGGTGATCGGGCGGCGCGTGCACCTCACCGATGCCGGGCGCGACCTGGCCGCCACGGCACGCGCCATCGTCGATGCGTGGGAGAACTTCGGCCAGCGGGTCAACGCCATGCACGGGCTCACGCGCGGGCGCCTGCGCGTGGCCGTGGTCAGCACGGCCAAGTACTTTGTGCCGCGCCTGCTGGGCAGCTTTTGCGCGCAGTACCCGGACATCGAGATCGCGCTGGAGGTGCTCAACCGCGACGGCGTGGTGCAGCGCCTGCGCGAAAACCTGGACGACCTCTACGTGATGTCCATGCCCCCGGCGGATCTGGACCTGGAGGACCATGTCTTTCTCTCCAACCCGCTGGTGCTCGTCGCCTGGCAGGGCCATCGCCTCGCCAAGCGCCGCCGCATTGCCCTGGCGGACCTGGCCCACGAGCGCTTCGTGCTGCGCGAGCGCGGCTCCGGTACCCGGCTGGCCACGGACCGCTTCTTTGCGGCCCAGGGCTTCGAGGCGCCGACGCGGCTGGAGTTGGGGAGCAACGAGGCCATCAAGGAGGCCGTGGCGGGCCGCCTGGGGCTGGCCGTGCTGTCCAGGCACGCCCTGCGCGACAGCGAGCTGGAAGCCGACCTGTGCGTGTTGCCGGTGCAGGGCATGCCCATTCCCTCGCAATGGCATGTGGTGCACCCGCGCGCCAAGCAGCTCTCGCCGATTGCGCAGGTCTTTCGCGCCCACCTGCTGGGCGCGGCGGGCCAGGCATCGGGCCAGACTGTGCACGGCGCCATGCCGCTACAGTCGGCGCCATGACCGACACCACGCCTCCCGAAGACCGCATGCAGGCCCTGGCCCGGGCGCTGCAGCAGTTCGCCGACGCGCGCGAATGGGGTCCGTTCCATTCGCCCAAGAACCTGGCCTCGGCGCTGGTCGTCGAGGCCGGCGAGCTGCTGGAGCATTTCCAGTGGCTCACCGAGGACCAGAGTCGCCAGCTCGCACCCGGTGCGAAGCAGGCCGTGGCGCACGAAATGGCCGACGTGCTGCTCTACCTGGTGCAGCTCTCCACCGTGCTGGGCATCGACCTGCTGGACGCAGCGCACGCCAAGATGGCCCTGAACGCGCAGAAGTACCCCGCACTGCCCCCGGGAAGTTGACCCCCCTGGGGTGGCGTCCGAGGTGCCAGGCGACGGGCACACGCGCATGCTTCGGCTACGGGAATGCGCCGGGCCCGCAACCGGCCGATGGCGGAGTGCGCCGCAGAGGCCGAAGGTTTTCAAAACTAAAAACGTAGAAAGACTAGGTTCACGCCGCCGGGGCCGCAAACAGCTTGCTGCGTGCCGCTGCCGTGATGGCCGCCACGGCCGGGTGCGTGATGCGGCGCTCCACCGAGATGGCATAGAACTCCTCGGCCAGGTCGCCCGGTGTTCCCAGGCACTGCACCCGGTGCTGCTGCGCAATTTCGTCGGCCAGCACGGAAGGTGCGGCGAACACGCCCTGGCCCTCGCGGCCAAAGGCCTTGAGCAGTGCGCTGTCGTCAAACTCGGCCGCTACCAGCGGTGCCAGAGCATGCTGGCGCAGCCAGGCATCGAGCCTGGGGCGCAATGCCGTCTGCGCGCTGGGCAGCAGCAGCGGCATGTCGGCAAGGCAGGCCGGAAAGGCGCTGCGCGCGCGCCGCAGCGTCCAGCCCGTGGCCTGTAGCAGCCGGGGCGCCGCAAAAAAGGCCACGCCCGTGCGCCCCAGCAGGTGGGTGTAAACGCGCACGCTCAGGCTGACAGGCGCGGGCACGTCAGACACCACCAGGTCCAGCCGGTGTACCGCCAGCTCGCCCAGCAGGCCGGTCAGCCCGCCTTCGTGGCAGACGAGCCGGGGTGGCTCGGGCAAGGCCATGGCGGGCTCCAGCACATGAAAGGCCACGGCCTTGGGAACAGAGTCGGCAATGCCCACCCGCAGCACCGCCGTGCGGCGCGCATCGCGCCCTGTGGCCAAGGCCTCCTGCATGGAAGCGCCCAGGGCAAAGATGTCGTCGGCATAGCGCATCACCAGCCGGCCCGCGTCGGTGGGCTCAACGCCGCGCCCCACCTTGCGCAGCAGGGGCTGGCCGATGCGCTCTTCCAGCTGCTTGATCTGGCCGCTGAGTGTTTGCGGCGTGAGGTGCAGTTGCTCACTGGCGCGCACGATGCCGCCCGCGCGCAGCACGGTCCAGAAATAGTGCAGGTGCTTGTAGTTCATGCGCCTCCCGGGAAGTGGGTTTGAAAAAATCCGCAAAACCAACATTTCGTATATCACGAAGCATTGTCACTATTTTCTGATTTTTATCTGATGGTTTGAAATCTACAGTACCTCCATCGCAGTTCAAACCCCAGGAGATCACACCCCATGAAATGCCCGCACTGCCCCGGATCCGCGCTGGTCATCACCGAGCGCAGCAACATCGAGATCGACTACTGCCCCCAGTGCCGAGGCGTCTGGCTTGACCGCGGCGAGCTCGACAAACTGGTCGAGCGATCGCACCACGAATACGCCCCCGCCCACGGCAACAACGGATTCGAACGACCCCCTGCCGGCAAGCGGCGCAAGTCCTCGTGGCTTGGCGAGCTGTTTGACTGATGGTTTGCCTTTTTCCCACTGCAACTTGATTCAACCGGAGACCCCCCATGCGCAACTACCCCCGCAACAGCCCCGAAGCCGCCGCCCGTATCGTGGCGCTCATCATGGTGGCCGATGGCCACGTCAGCCGCAGCGAGATCACTACCCTGGACCGGCTGCACGCGAGCACCCGGCTCGGCCTGGCCCCCGCCGACACCGCGCGGGTGCTGCGCGGGCTCACCGAAGACCTGATGTGCAGCGCCTTTGCACCCTGGGGCAGCTCGTGCCACATCAGCGAAGAACTTCTGCTGGCCCTGCTGGACGAGGTGGACGACCCCGAACTGCGCGCCACCACCCTCGCGCTGTGCATGGAAGTGGCGCATGCCGATGCACACCTCTCGGGTGCCGAAGAAAGCCTGCTGGCCATGGCGGCCATGCACTGGGGGTTTCAGTCGCACACCGCAGCGTCTGTGCGATGGGTGGCTGCGCCGGTGAGGTAATTCTTGCCATCGGCAGCAGGTGATTCCAGTCGGTGACAGCTTGTCACCGACTCACTGCCTTACTTGCTCAAACGCTCTTTGGGCTTGTTCCAGTATTTGCGCGCCGTCTGGCTGTCGGGCTGCTGCGCCAGCACCTGCACCACGTCAATGACGGAAAACCACCAGGTTTTGGTCGCTTCATCGAACACACGGCGGATGAGGTGGCCGTCGAACTCGGTGGGCAGACTTTTGGAAAAAGGATTCGAAGCAGAACGCTCGGACGATGGAGTTTGCTGTACCCAGGACACCAAATATACTGTGCGAATTAACAGTATTCACAAGCCCATGCAGAACCAACATGCGACATGGTGGGCCCGGTGTACGCAGTTCATTTGCTATCTAATTTGCAGCTATTAGCGCTTATCCAGTAATCGCTGTAGCCCATTTTTGCTTCTATTTTTTCTTGGCATATCCCCTGTGCCACACTCCCACCCCTATGTCATCCACAGAATGGGCCCAGGCGGGCCTGCAGGCGTTTGATGCGGTGGTGCAGTCCACCGAGGGCTTCCGTGGCCGCGCGGGGCAGCGCGGCATGGCCGAGCAGGTGGCGCGCACCTTCAGCCAGGCGCAACTGGGCAAAGCGGACGAGGAAGAGGGCGAGCCACAACGCGCCATTGCCGTCATCCAGGCGGGCACGGGCGTGGGCAAGTCGCTGGCCTATTGCGCACCGGCCATTGCCATTGCGCTGGCGCGCGGCACGCGCGTGCTGATCTCCACCGCCACCGTGGCACTGCAAGAGCAATTGGTGAACAAGGACTTGCCCCGGCTTGCCGCGCAGATGGAGCAGCCCTTCAGGTTCGTGCTGGCCAAGGGGCGTGGGCGCTATGTGTGCAAGCTCAAGCTCGAGCGCCTGGCAGGCACCGGCGAGGCGCACGCCGAGGACGATGACGACCTGTTCCCCGAAGAAGCCGCTGCCGCGCGCCCCAGGCGCTCGCACCAAGAAACAGAAGCGCGCATGCAGTTCTACGCCAGCATGGCGCAGACCCTGGCCCAGGGCGCCTGGGACGGCGACCGCGACAGCCTGGACACCCCGCCCGAGCCCGAGGCCTGGAGCCCCGTGGCGGCCGAGGGCAGCTCGTGCACCGGGCGGCACTGCCCGGCCTTCAGCCAGTGCGTCTACTACGACCAGCGCAAAGCGCTGGTGGGCGCGCAGGTGATTGTGGCCAACCACGACCTGCTGCTGTCGTCCTTGGGTGCGCGCGTGCTGCCCGAGCTGGACAACTGCCTGCTGGTGCTCGACGAGGCGCACCACCTGCCCGCCACGGCGCTGCAGCAATTCGCCTGCAGCGCGGACCTGAGCCGCCTCACCTGGATCGACCGGCTCTCCAGCCGCGCCCTGCGCATCGGCACGCTGGTGGAGGTGACCGAGGTGGCCGACATTCCGCGCCACGCCAGCCAGTTGCGCCAGCACCTGCAAGACCTGGCCCGGCTGGTAATGGACCTGTATGGCGAGGCGCTCAAGGGCCAGAACAGCGCCTGGGGCCCGGCGCGCATGCGCGTGCCACGCGGTGTGCTGCCCGACGCGCTGCACGAGCCGCTGGGCCAGCTGGCGCACCACGCGGAGGGCTTTCTGGAATGCCTGCGCGCCATTTCCAAGGCGCTACGCGCCGAGATGCGCGACAAGCCCGACGAGTCGCGCCGCCTGTCGCAGCTCTATGCACAAATCGGCACGCTGGCGCCCCGGCTCGAAGAGGTGCACGCCACCGCGCAGCTGCTGCTGCAGGAGGCGCCTGAAGGCCATGTGCAGGCCTTCGTGCCCAACGCAAAATGGTTCACGCTGGAGACCGACGGCGACTTCATCGTGGTCAAGGCGCACGCCAGCCCCATCCTGCCGGGCAGCACGCTGCGCAGCCACCTGTGGAGCAGCGTGCGCGGCGCCGTGCTGACCTCGGCCACGCTCACCAGCTGCGGGCAGTTCGACTTCTTCCTGCGCGAGTCGGGCCTGCATGGTGATGACGCCGCCACCACGCTCGAAGTGCCCAGCCCGTTCAACTACGCCGCCCAGGGCACCCTGATCGCCGCCGAGACGCACGCCGACCCGAAGAACGCCGCGCAGTTCACCACCGAAATGGTCGATGCCCTGCTGCACGACCTGGCGCGCGTGGAGTACGGCGCGCTGGTGCTGTTCACCTCGCGCGAGCAAATGCGCCAGGCAGTGGACGCGCTGGCCACCGTGATGCGCCCGCTGGTGCTGGTGCAGAACCAGCTGCCGCGCACGCAGTTGCTGACGCGCCACCGCGAGCGCGTCGCAGCGGGCGAGCCCTCCATCATCTTCGGCATGCAGTCCTTCGGTGAGGGGCTGGATCTGCCCGGGCGGCTGTGCGAATCGGTGTTCATCACCAAACTGCCCTTCGCCCCGCCCGACGACCCCGTGGGCGAAGCCCGCGCCGAATGGCTGCGCGCCGTGGGGCGCGACCCGTTCAGCGAGCTGGTGGTGCCGGCCACCGCCATCCGCCTGGCGCAGTGGGCGGGCCGCGCCATCCGCACCGAGGAAGACCAGGCGCATGTGTACTGCTACGACAAGCGCCTCACGCGCACCGCCTACGGCCAGCGCCTGCTCAAGGGCCTGCCGCCGTTCACGCTGGAGCGGCGCGGGGCGCGCGGACAATAGCGGACCTGCACCACAACAACACAGCGGAGGAAATCCCCATGCCCCACACCGTGCCCGCCTGTCCGCAATGCGGCCAGGAGAACACCTACCCCGACGGCGAAAACTACATCTGCCCCGACTGCGGGCACGAGTGGCCGCAGTCCGCCGCCCTGGCAGAGGATGACACCGCCAGCGACGGCGTGGTGCGCGACGCCAACGGCAACCCGCTTCAGGACGGCGACGCCGTGATCCTGGTAAAGGACCTCAAGGTCAAGGGCTCGTCGTCCACACTGAAGAAGGGCACCAAGATCAAGAGCATCCGCCTGGTGGACGGTGCCGACGGCCACAACGTGGACTGCAAGACCGACCTGGGCAGCATGCTGCTCAAGTCGGAATTCCTCAAGAAGGCCTGATAGCCAAGCGCCATGGGGCGCCCGTATCATTGCGCCATGCACATCGCACCGTCCCAGCAATCTCGCATCGCAGACATCTGCCAGCGCTACCATGTGCGCCGCCTTCAGATGTTTGGCTCTGCGGCCGTCGGTCGGGATCGACCGGACAGCGATGTGGATCTGTTGGTGGAGTTTGTCCCTGGTGAAGCCCCCAGCGGTTTCGCCCTGGTGGACATGCAGGACGAACTCTCTGCCGCCTTCAACGGCCGCAAGATTGATCTGGCGTTTCCCTCGGTGCTGGACAACCCCTATCGCCGCCGTGCCATAGAGCCCCAGTTGCGCCCCTTGTTCCAGTGACCATGGACCGCACGCCCGCGCATCTGGCCGACATGCTGCGGTTCACCCAGGAACTGCGTTCGCTGGCCCAAGGACACACCCTGGAGTCCTTCACAGCCCACCGGGTTCTTTGCCTGGCCGTGGAAAAGCCGTTCATCAACCTCGGGGAAGCAGCTTATCGCGTGGACAGCGAATCCGCCAGCCAATGGCCCGGCATTCCGTGGCGGCGCGTGATTGGCCTGCGCAACATCCTGGCCCATGGCTATGAACAGGTTGCGCATGAAATCCTGCTCAAGACCATCACGGACGATCTACCAGCACTGGAACGTGCCATCACCCAAGCCCTGGAATGCACCGAACCGCGCGATGGCGGGCAATAGTTGCTATTTTTTATATAGCTTTTAGCGCACAACGGATAAGCGCTTGAGCCGTTTTTAATTCATGCCCACGCCCATCGCCGTCATCGACTTCGAGACCACTGGCAGCACGCCCGCGCAAGGCGCGCGTGCCACCGAGGTGGCCATCGTGCTGGTGGAAGGCGGCCGGGTGGTGGACCAGTTCCAGAGCCTGATGAACGCCGGAGTGCGCATTCCGCCCTTCATCACGCAGCTCACCGGCATCACCAACGCCATGGTGGCCGATGCGCCGCCCGCGGCCGAGGTCATGGCGCAGGCGCGCCGTTTCGTGGGCGACACACCGCTGGTGGCGCACAACGCACCGTTCGACCGGGGCTTCTGGCAGGCCGAGCTGGTGCGTGCGGGCTGCGATGCGCCCCAGCCCTTTGCCTGCACGGTGCGGCTGGCGCGCCGCCTGTACCCCGAGGCACCCAACCACCAGCTGGGCACGCTGGCGCGCTTTCACCAGTTGCCCAGCGCGGGCCGCGCGCACCGGGCGCTGGCCGACGCGCAGGTGACGGCGGCGCTGCTGCTGCGCATGCAGCAGGACCTGGCCGAGCGCTGGGGCGTGGCCAACACGGGGCATGGCTTCCTCATGGCGCTGCAGGAATGCGCGCGGGCGCGGCTGCCCGATTTCCTGCGCAAACACGCGGCACGCCCCCCGGGTTTGCAAGCCCCAGGCGTACGCTCCGGCGCGATCTGCCGATAATCGGCAGCCTTCCACTCTCCACAGGGGTTTTTCATGTCGATGCTGATTCTCGGTCTGGTGCTGTTCCTGGGCGTGCACTCGGTGCGCATCGTGGCCGATGGCTGGCGCACGCAGATGCTCGGCCGCCTGGGCGAGGGCGCCTGGAAGGGCATGTATTCGGTGCTTTCGCTCGTCGGCCTGGTGCTGGTGGTCTGGGGCTACGGCCTGGCGCGCCAGCAGCCCGTGGTGCTGTGGAACCCGCCCGTGGCCATGCGCCACGCGGCCTCGCTGTTCACACTGGCGGCGTTCATCCTGCTGGCGGCCGCCTATGTGCCGCGCAACGCCCTCAAGGCCAAACTGCACCACCCCATGGTGCTGGCAGTGAAGACCTGGGCGCTGGCGCATCTGATCTCCAACGGCAACCTGGCTGATGTGGCGCTGTTCGGCGGTTTTCTGCTGTGGGCCATTTTTGATTTCCGCGCCGCGCGCCAGCGTGACCGCGCCCAGGGCACCAGCTACCCCAGCGGCACGCTGGCGGGCACAGGCATTGCCGTGGTGCTGGGCCTGGTGGCCTGGGCGGCCTTCGCGTTCTGGGCGCATGCGCTGCTGATCGGTATTTCGCCCATGGGCCGCTGATTCGCTACCATGCGGGCTGTGTGCAACACCATCGCAAGGGGGCTTTCATGAAAGGCAATGTCGCAGCCATCGTGCTGGTGGTGATCGGCACATTCTTTTTGCTGACCAACCTGGGCGTGATCGACGTCAGCCTGCGCGAGCTGCTGCGCACCTGGTGGCCGCTGATCCTGATTGCCGTGGGCGTGGGCATGTTCCTCACGCCCGAGCGCATGAAAAAATGAACGGGCTCGAACGCTCCGTTTTTAATAGCTTTTGACGCTTATGAATACTGCGTTGAAGGCCATTTTTGCTTCAGGTTTTCGGCCCGCCGCGCTGGCCCTTGCCTGCGCGCTGCTGCTGGCAGGCTGTGCCGCACCACGCCTGCCCGCGCCGGGGCCACAGGCCACGCGGGGCACCACCGCGACGCTGACCGATGCACAGGCGCACGACATCGCCATCCATGCCCTGGGCCTGGTGGGAACGCCCTACCGCTATGGCGGAAACACGCCCGAGACGGGCTTTGACTGCAGCGGCCTGATCGGCTATGTGTACCGCCACCGCGTGGGCACCGCGCCACCGCGCACGGTGGCGCAACTGAGCCAGTGGGGCCAGCCCATCACGGCAGACGAGTTGCGCACGGGCGACCTGGTGCTCTTCGGCCCGGGCCGCGCACCCACGCACGCGGGCATCTATGTCGGCGAGGGGCGGTTCGTTCACGCGCCCTCCAGCGGCGGCGATGTGCGGCTGGACCATCTGCAGTCGCGCCACTGGGCGCGCCAGAACGTTGCCTACCTGCGCCCCTGATGAAGCCGAACACTCCCTGAGGCACGGCGGCCGCTGACCCGGGCGGCGCCGGTTTCGTCCGTCAGGCGACAATCGGGGCCACCATGACCCACGCCCACCGCTCCGCCACCCCCATTTCCACCCACGACACCACGCGCATCGACGACACCCGCATCAAGGCCGTGCGTCCCCTGATCACCCCCGCGCTGCTGCAGGAATGGCAGCCCGCACCGGCCGCTGTCCGGCAGCTGGTGGAGGAAAGCCGCGCCGCGCTCTCGCGCGTGCTGCAGGGCCAGGACGACCGCCTCATCGTGGTGGTGGGTCCGTGCTCCATCCACGACCATGGCCAGGCCATGGAATACGCGCGCCAGCTCAAGGCGCAGGCCGATGCACTGCAGGACGACCTGCTCGTGGTGATGCGCGTGTATTTCGAGAAACCGCGCACCACCGTGGGCTGGAAGGGCTACATCAACGACCCGCACCTGGACGGCAGCTTCGCCATCAACGAGGGGCTGGAGATGGCGCGCGAGCTGCTGCTCGACGTGCTGGCCCTGGGCCTGCCCGTGGGCACCGAGTTCCTCGACCTGCTCTCGCCGCAGTTCATCAGCGACCTGGTGAGCTGGGGCGCGATTGGCGCGCGCACCACCGAGAGCCAGAGCCACCGCCAGCTCGCCAGCGGCCTGTCCTGCCCGGTGGGCTTCAAGAACGGCACCGACGGCGGCGTGAAGGTGGCCAGCGACGCCATCCTGGCCGCCCAGGCCTCGCACGCGTTCATGGGCATGACCAAGATGGGCCAGGCCGCGATTTTCGAGACACGCGGCAACCAGGACTGCCATGTCATCCTGCGCGGCGGCAAACAGCCCAACTACAGCGCCGCCGACGTGGATGCGACCTGCGCCGTGCTGAAGGCCGCAGGCCTGCGCGAACAGGTGATGATCGACGTGAGCCACGCCAACAGCAGCAAGCAGCACCAGCGCCAGATCGTGGTGGCGCAGGACGTGGCCGCGCAGATCGCCGCGGGCGACGCGCGCATCACCGGCATCATGATCGAAAGCCACCTGAACGAGGGCCGCCAGGACATCGTGCCCGGCCAGCCGCTGGCACACGGCGTGTCGGTCACCGACGCCTGCATCAGCATGGCGCAGACGGTGCCGGTGCTTGAAGCCCTGGCCGCCGCCGTGCGCGCGCGCCGCGCCCGGGACTGAGCCACGCCACACCGCCATGGTGTGAACGTATCCACCATGGTGGCTCCCGCGCCAAGCGTGTAGGATTCACCGGTCCCCCATCGTGTTGCCCGTGCGGGCCCGAACCAGCCCGCCCACCCCATGGACTGATGCACATCCAGCGGTTTTCTCTGTTGCGGTTCAGCGTCTTCTGCCTGCCGGCCCTGGCAGGCCGCTGACCATGGCGCCCATGCCCGCCCCGTCCGAACTGGCGCGGCTGGAGGCGCTTCATTCCCGCGCCATTCTCGATACCCCGCCCGAAGAGGCGTTCGACCAGCTCGCCCAGCTTGCGGCGCAGATTTTCGGCGTGCCCATGGCGGTCATCAACCTGGTGGATGCGGACCGCCAGTGGTTCAAGGCCGTGGTGGGTCTGCCAATGCGGGAAACGGAGCGCTCCCTGTCCTTCTGCGCCCACTGGCTCGATGGGCGGCGCAGCCCGGTGGTGGTGCCTGATGCGGCGCAGCACCCGCTGTTTGCCGCCAGCCCGCTGGTGCAGGGCCCGCCGCACATCCGTTTTTACGCCAGTGCCCCGCTGGTCACCGCCGAAGGGCTCGCACTGGGCACGCTGGCGGTCATGGACACGCAGCCACGCAACCCCGGGCCCGGCCCGTTGCAGGCCCTGCAGGCACTGGCCCGCCAGGCGATGGACCAGATCGAGCTGCGCCACCAGCAGCAGCAACTGACCCGTCTGGCCCGGGAACGCGACAGCATCCAGACGCAGCTGCAAGACCAGGCCGCCACGCTGCGCCGCAGCGAGGAGCGCTTCGAGCAGATCTCGCGCGCCACCACCGACACCGTGTGGGACTGGGATGTGCAGACCAACGCCCTGTGGTGGGGCGGCACCTTCCGGGAGCTGCTGCACATGCCTCCGCAGGCCAATATCCCGACCCCCGAAGCCTTTGCCGAACGCCTGCACCCGGACGACCGCAAGCGGGTCATCCGGTCCATGCTGGCTGCCACACGGGGGCAGGAGAACACCTGGCAGTCCGAATACCGCATGCGGCGCGACGACGGCCAGTACATCTGGATTCACGACCGGGGTTTTGTCATCCGCGACAGCGCGGGCCAGGCGCTGCGCATGGTGGGCGGCATGTCCGACATCAGCGAGCGCAAGCAGGCCGAACTGGCAGCGCTGCGCGAGGCCCGGACGCATGCCGAGCTGGTGCGTGTGCAGCAGCAGATCTCTTCGCTGTCGGTCACGCTGCCCGCCGTTCTGGAGCGGGTGGCCCAGACGGCCTTGCAGGCCACCGGGGCCAGTGGGGCCATGGTGGAGATGCTCGACGGAGACCGCCTGGTCTCGCAGGCCTCGGTCGGCCTGATGGTGCGGCCGCTGGGTGCGGCGCTGCCGCTGCAGGACAGCCTGCTGTGGTCCGACCTGAAGGAGGGCCGCACCGTGCTGTGCAATGACACGCAGGCCGAGGGCTGGACCATGGGCGCTGCCTACCAGCGCCAGGGGGTGCGCGCCGCGCTGGCGGTGCCGCTGCGCGTGGATGGCACCGTGGTGGGGGCCCTCAAGGTCACCTCCAGCCAGACCGGGTATTTCAGCCAGCGCGACCTGGCCCACCTGCAGATCCTGTCCGAATCGCTGGGCGCCGTGGTGCAGCTGCGCCAGGTGGCGGCGCGGCTGCAAACGTCCGAGCAGCAGTACAAGCTGCTTTTCGAAGCCCATCCCCAGCCCATGTGGGTGTATGCCCACGATGAAAGCCTGCGCTTTCTGGCCGTCAACCAGGCCATGCAGGACCTGTATGGCTACAGCGCGCAGGAACTGCTGCGCATGACCATGCACGAGCTGTGGCTGCCCGGCGAGCGCGAACGCCTGCACCAGACCGTGACCGGCCTGGCGGCCGACGCGCGGCGCAACGCGGTGCTGGGCCGCCACCGGCGCAAGGACGGCAGCGAGATGGACATCGAACTGTCCTCGCGCAGCCTGGTCTTCAACGGCACGCTGGCGCACCAGGTCATGGCCACCGACGTGACCGGGCGCCTGCGCACCCAGCGCGAACTGGCGCGCATGGCCCGGGCGCGCCACATGCTCAGCAGCTGCAACGAAACCCTGATGCGCGCCACCTCGGAAACCGCCCTGCTGCAGGCGGTCTGCCGCATCGTGGTGGACATTGGCGGCTACCAGCTGGGCTGGGTGGGCTTTGCGCACGACGATGCGCAGAAAACCATCGAGATCGCGGCCCATGCGGGGGACCATGGCGACTATCTCGATACCCTGCGCCTGTCCTGGTCCGGCAGCGACCCCTCGGGCCAGGGACCGGCGGGCGCCACCATCCGCTCGGGCCAGCCGGTCATCGTGCGGGATGTGCGCGCCGAACCGGCCTTCGCCGGCCTGACCGCGCGCATGCAGAGCCACGGCTTCCATGGCGTGATCAGCCTGCCGCTGCGCGCGGCCCAGCACACCTTCGGCCTGCTCTACCTGTACGCCCCCGAGGTGCTGCACATCGGCCCGGAAGAAAGCGAGCTTCTGCAGGAACTGGCCAACGACCTGGCCTTCGGCATCATGAGCCTGCGCGCCCGCAAGGAGCAGCAGCAGTTGCAGGCCTCGGTGCTGAAGATGGCGGCAGCCGTGTCGGCCACCACCGGCACCGAATTTTTCGTGCAGCTGGCACGCAACATGTGCGAAGCCCTGGGTGCCCAGGTGGGCGCCGTGGCCCGGCTGCTGCCCACAGAACCTGGGCGCGCGCCGCGCGCCGTCTCGCTCGCGGTCGTGGTGAACGGCGAACTGGTGCCCAACATCGAATACAGCCTGGAGCACACCCCCAGCGAACAGCTGCTGACCCAGCGCCAGTTTGTCGTCACCCACGGCCTGGCGCTGCGCTACCCCCGGTCGCCCATCGTCTCCCGGCTGCAGGCCCAGGGCTACGCCGGGCAGCAGCTGTGCGACAGCACGGGCGAGCCCACGGGGCTGATCTTCGTGCTGTTCCGCCAGCCGCTGACCCATGCCGATTTCGTGTCCACCACGCTGCAGATCTTTGCCACGCGCGCCTCGGCGGAGATCGAACGCCAAGCCACCGATGCACGCATCCGCCGCCAGGCATCGCTGCTGGACAAGGCCCAGGACGCCATCGTGGTGCGCGACCTGCAGCGGCGCGTCACCTACTGGAACCAGAGCGCGGAGCGCGTCTATGGCTGGCCTTCCAGCCAGGCCCTGGGCCAGCCGATCGATGCACTGCTCTACCCCGACCCCATCGCCTTCGAGCGTGCCACCGAAGCGGTGCTGGCGCACGGCGAGTGGGCCGGGGAGATCGTGCAGCACCACCGCGATGGCCTGGCCATCGACATGGAAGGGCACTGGACCCTGGTGCAGGACGAGAACGGGCAGCCCGAATCGATCCTGGAGATCAACACCGATATCCGCGAGCGCAAGGCCACGGACCGCGAGATCCAGCGCCTGGCGTTCTACGACACCCTCACCGGCCTGCCCAACCGCATGCTGCTGCTCGACCGCATGCAGCAGGCCCTGGGTGCCGCCCAGCGCCAGCACCAGGGCGGGGCGCTGCTGTTCATCGATCTGGACAACTTCAAGACCCTGAATGACACCCTGGGCCATGACAAGGGCGACCTGCTGCTGCAACAGGTGGCCCAGCGCCTCAATGGCTGCGTGCGCACCGTGGACACGGTGGCGCGCCTGGGGGGCGATGAATTCGTGGTGATGCTCGAAGCCCTGAGCCCCGACCCCGACATGCTGGCCATCGAGGCCCGCGGGGTGGGCGAGAAGGTGCTCGCCACGCTGTCGGTGCCCTATGACCTGTCCGGGTACCACTACCGCAGCACGCCCAGCATCGGCGTGGCGCCTTTTCTGGGGAGCCAGACCAGCGTGCTGGACCTGCTCAAGCAGGCCGACCTGGCGATGTACCAGGCCAAGACGGCCGGACGCAGCACGCTGCGCTTCTACGACCCCCACATGCAGGCGGTGGTGTCGGCCCGCGCCGCGCTGGAATCGGACCTGCGCACCGCGCTGTCGGAACACCAGTTCCTGCTGCATTTCCAGCCCCAGGTGAATGCGTCCAACCAGTACGTCGGGGTCGAGGCCCTGGTGCGCTGGCAGCACCCCGGTCGCGGCCTGGTGCCGCCCGCGCAGTTCATTGCGCTGGCCGAGGAAACCGGCCTGATCCTGACGCTGGGGCGCTGGGTGCTGCACACGGCCTGCCTTACGCTGGCAGAGTGGCAGAAAGACCCCCGCCTGTGCGGCCTGACGATGGCGGTGAACGTGAGTTCACGCCAGTTCCGCAACAACAGCTTCGTGGACGACGTGGCCCGTGCCCTCGCGGTCAACGAGGCGCCGGCCCACCTGCTCAAGCTGGAACTGACCGAAAGCCTGCTGGTGGAGGACATGGATGTGGCCATCGCCACGATGACCGCGCTGCGCCAGCTGGGGGTGTGCTTTGCGCTGGACGATTTTGGCACCGGGTATTCGAGCCTGAGCTACCTCAAGCGCATGCCCCTGCACCAGCTCAAGATCGACCAAAGCTTCGTGCGCGACCTGCTGACCGACCCGAACGATGCCGCCATCGTGGACACGATCATCGCGCTCAGCCGCAGCCTGGGGCTGGATGTGATCGCCGAGGGCGTGGAAACCGCTGAACAGCACGATCTGCTGCTCAAGGCGGGCTGCACCGCGTTCCAGGGCTACCTGTTTAGCAAGCCCATGCCCGCGGGCACCCTGGAACGCCTGCTGCGCCAGCCCCGGAACTGAGCAGCAGCCCTGCGGCCCCGGGCGCGCAACGCGCTGTCCCTGCTGTTCTTCCTTTCTTCTTATGAATACATAGTAGTAGTAGTAAGCACCGCCCCGGGCTGTGGACAAGCCGCCTTTTGGCTTGCCTGGCAACGACTTGGCGCGTCGCGCAGGCTGTGCGCAACCACTGCTTCGCACAGCACCGCAGGCAGGGACAAAACCCCGGCATCCTTCCTTCCTGTGGATAAATGGCGGGTTATGCCAGCGTCATCCACAAGCTTGTTCCAGCGCCGGCAGATGCCGCGCGATGGGCCACCCGGCACGGGCCGGGCTGCGGCGGCCCTGGAGACCTGCCAGGAACCGTGTCCGCCCCCCACCCCCTGTTGAGGAGCCTTCAGGGCCTTGCCGCGCCTTCTGGCGGCACCCGGAAGGCATCGGCGCCAGGAATGGCGCATGCCGTCGCGGGCGCCCGGAGCAATGCGGGGCAAAAAACGGGGCACCGGGGTTCCGGCTTGTTCTCCAATGTCTCTATTTATCAATAGCAGTAGTAGTAGTAGAGCAGGCGCGTTTTTGTGGACAAGCCGGTTTTGTCCCATGCTGACAATGGTTTGCGTCCCGTCAAAGGGTGTGGGCGGAGGCCTGTTTCTGCCGCCCACGGAAATGAACAACCTGGCGTTGCCGCCCGGCGCTGTGGATAACATGCCATTTATTCCGGATCGGCACACAGGTTTATCCACAGGGTGATGGGCTCACCCGGTGAACCGGACGGGCGCGGCAACGCCAGCCCGGTCCGGTGGGGGCGTCAAGGAGGGGGTGCGGAATGCCCGCGCGGCTCAGAAATGCCGGGCGTAGCGCAGTTGCAGGAAGTTCTGGCCCGGGTTGGGCTTCTTGAAACCGCCGTTGGAGCTGTGCTGCACGCGCAACTGCCATTCGTGCTGGCGCTGCGCGCCATGGCTGTATCCCACGGCGACATGGCTGGCGAAGTTGAAACGGGTGCTGAACGCCTTGTGCAAGGTCACGAAACGCGGTTTGCCGTAGTTGGCGCCCAGGCCCCCTTCGACGAACCAGGCGCCTTGCCCTGTGCCAGGCCGCCAGCGCAGGGTGGGGCTGACGCCCAGCACCGTGCTGTGCACGCGGCCCGTGGCGCCGTCCGCATGCCACTGGCTGACGTAGATGTCCCAGTGGCCACGCACCTGGCCGCCCCACCATTCCTTCTGCCATCCGTTCCAGGGCAGGGTGGCACCCACTGCCAGGGCCTGGGTGTCGTCCCGGGCAGCTCCGGCCTGGAGGTACAGGCTGGGGCTGTCAGCCTGCGGTGGCGGCGGGGTTTGCGCCTGCAAGGGGGCTGCGGCCAGAGCGGGCAGACAGGTTGCGAGGATGCGGTGCGTGAGAGGCTTGAAAAACATGGCGCGGGGCTTCCATGGGTAAACGATGTCACGCCATGAGTGTAGACGCCGCCGTGCTGTGCCGTGGTGCAGGGGCCGCCGGTGTGCCAGGCGGCTCCTGCGCTTGCTGCGTCAGCGGTGCATGCCGTGGTGGTGCATGCCTGCGTGCCCGCCCGGGCCCATGCGCTTGCCGTCGCCCTTGCGGTGGTGGCGCAGGGTGTGTTCGTCAAAGGTTTTCTGCTGTGCGGGGGTCAGTGCGGCATACAGGGCCTTGGTGGCATCGCCATGGCGGTCGGCCTCGGCGGCACGCTCGGCGCGCAGCGCGCGCATGCGGTCGATGCGCTCGGGCGTGGTGAGCTGGGCCATGTCCTGGCGGTTCATCCCCTGGGTCCGCTTGTGCGATTGCACGGTGCCGGTGAACTCGGCCCATGCGGCTTCCTGGCTGGCGGTGATCTGCAGGCGGGACTTGAGATCGGCCAGATGGTTTTGCATGCGCATCTGCATGCGTTCCTGCATCCGCGCCGGATCGCGGGCCTGGCGGGGCTGGGGTGCGGGGGCGCTGGTGGCGTTGTTTTCGCCAGCGGGAACCGTGGAGGCGGTTTGTGCCAGAACGGGCAGGGCCAGTGCGGCGATGAAGGCGGCGGTGGCCAGGCGGCGGGAAGTGAATGCCATGGTGGTGTCCTTTCGTTGCGGTGAAATCCGTCCGTCTTTGGAGGCGGCAGGGTTTCAGTGTGCGCCGGTGCTGTGTCGCTGCGGTGCACGTTGGGTGAGACTGTGTAAAGTTCGGTCAAGAAGCGCCTGGGATGGGCGCTCTGTTTTTTTGAATGAAAATGGGCTCTAGCGCTTTCATGGTAAGCGCTATTAGCTATTAAATTAATAGCATTTGGGGTGCATGCACTGGCCATCCGGCCATGCGGCTCCCTGGTTTGATTCGACCGGTTTGACGTAAGAGGTGTCCGTGTTCAAGAACATGATCGTGTACCGCATCGCGCCACAGTGGCAGGTGGGGCTGGAGCAGGTGGAAGAGGCCTTGGCCAAGGCGCCCTTCATGGAGTGCGGAGCCACACAGGAGCGCTCGTTCGG